>DAITOV010000535.1:0-1407 GCA_036833945.1 Abditibacteriia bacterium | reverse complement strand
CGCGCGGCGATGGCAGTGGGAATTGACGCCCTCTTCATCGAGACGCATCCCAACCCCGAAGTGGCTTGGAGCGATGGCCCCAACATGATTCCGTTGGCCGAAATGCCTGCTCTTCTGGACAGAGCATTGGCGATTCGCGCCGCTGCCCGGAGCTAAAAATTTAAGTAATTTGCCTATTAGGCCGTGAAATTGCTTAAAATAAAAATTGGTGGAACATTTTTGCAACCTCTGCAGTCTTTATCACACCAATAATCGAAAAGTAATTTCATGAGTAACACAGCAACAATACCGTCTTCTCCCCCTAATTCGGCAGCCAGGGAAGATGCTTTCTGGACCTGGACACGCATTGCAATGGTGTGTGTGCTGGCCTTTATCGTCATGGGTCTGGCAGCGATGTTTGGCATATACACCTCGTGGTTCAATTCCGGCAAAATCGTGCCGGGCCTCGTGGTGCAGGGCGAGAATTTGTCCGGACTCACCCAGGACGAAGCCAAGGCGCGGCTGGAAAAACGGTTTGGCCGTTTGTTCGTGGTGCTCAAAACCCCAGAACGCGACTTTAATGTGTCGCTCTCACAGCTTGGCGGCACCATCATGACCGACCGCGCCGTGAACGATGCCTACTGGTATGGCCGCAACCGTGGCACTCTCGCCAACGCCATCAACTACTGGTCGAGCCGGCAGATGGAAGAAAGACGGATGCTGCCTATTCGCTGGAATAAAAACCAGCTTCGCAACACGGTGTGGACTGTAGCCGGTATCTACAACCAGCCCGCCCGCGATGCCAAACTGAGTGTTACCCCCCACGGTATCGAGATTATGGCCGAGCAGAACGGCCGCGCGCTGAACGTCGGAGCCACCTGCGCCACCCTGCAGGAAAAATATTTTCCCGGCAAACCCCAGATTAACGCCACCACGCGCAGCACCGCTCCCAAACTTCTCTCTGCCAGCCTGGCCGGACACGATGTGGAACTCGACCGTTACGTGACCCGCTTCAACCCCGGTGAACGGGGCCGCACTGAAAACGTTCGTTTGGCAGCAGAAGCCGTGAACGGCGTGGTGCTGATGCCCGGCCAATCGTTCTCCTTTAATAGCACCACCGGCGAACGGAAAACCAGCAAGGGTTATCAGGTCGCCCATATCTTCGTGCGCAAACCGGGCGAAACGGAATCGGAAATCGTCGATGGCGTGGGCGGCGGCGTTTGCCAGGTTTCAAGCACCCTCTATAACGCCGTGCGCAAGACCAACCAGAAAGTCGATGGCGGCTTGAAGATCATCGAGCGCAACAACCATTCGCTGCCGGTTTCCTACGTGCCTTCGGGCATGGATGCAACGGTAGCCTGGCCGCACAAAGATTTCCGCTTCCGCAACACGCTTTCGCACCCGATTTATCTGCGCGCCGAAATGAGC
>DAITOV010000534.1:0-1475 GCA_036833945.1 Abditibacteriia bacterium | reverse complement strand
CAAACTTGCGACGAAGTTTGCGCAGCCGAAGGCTTTGCGTGCTATGGAACGGTGAAGGATTAGGATTTTAATTTGCAGGATTGGTATAAGTCGTTTTCCCATGTTCTTCGATTCTCATTGTCACCTGACTTTCCCTCAACTCGCTTCTCAAATCCAGGACATACTTCAGCGCTGTAAAGACGCACAGGTGACCCGCCTTCTCAACATCGGTGACGATATCGAGAGTTCGCGCATCGCCCTTACACAGATTCCTCTGGCGGCGGAATGCGGCATTACAATGCGGGCAACAGTCGGTGTTCATCCGCAAAAAGCGTTGGAGTTCGATTTCGAAAAGACTCCCGCCATCCTGCGCCGGTTGGCCGGTGATGAGAATACCGTCGCTATCGGCGAGCTTGGGCTGGATTATGTCTATGATGATAGCCACGAGCAATATCCCGGGGCTTCCCGCCCTCATCAGCAAAAAGTGATGCGCGTGCAATTGGATTTGGCGCAAGAACTCGGCTTACCGGTCGTTATTCATAATCGTGAGGCCGATGACGACCTTCTGGCCGTAGTCGCCGATTATCCCGGTTTGCGCGGCGTATTTCACTGCTTTGGCTCATCGCCGGAAATGGCCGAAAAAGTACTCTCCATGGGCTTTCATCTGGGTTTCACCGGCATCGTTACCTTCAAGAATGCTGGCGTAGTGCGCGAAGTTGCGAAGCTCTGTCCGCTGGACCGCATGTTGATTGAAACCGATTCGCCCTACCTCGCCCCGGCACCCTACCGTGGGAAAACCAACGAACCGGCTTTCGTGCCATTTGTTGCCAGAACCATTGCCGAAGTGCGCGGCAAAACGATTGAAGAAATCGCCGAGCAGACGACAAATAATGCGCGATTGTTATTCGGCCTGAACGCCTCCACAGGTGACGCCTGAACGATGCCCAGATTCACAGCCGCGAGATCGTTTTATCGGGATATGGTGGGGGTGGCTCGTGCCAATATTCTCCCCGCCCTGGTGCTGCAAGCAATTGCGGTTTTCCTGCTCTGGGCCTATCACTATTGGCCTGCCGCCACGAGCGCGCTCAACGAACTGGCTAAAATTAAATTGGCCACCGGTTTTCTCTTTGCTTTCGTGGCATCGGCCATCGCCGGTGCCGTATTACCACTGCTGTTACAAAGCTTGCAGCGTGGCAATCACCGGCGCATCGCGGCCAATGCCCTGCCCGCACTGTTTCTTTTCTGGGGTTTGCGCGGTTGCCTGGTCGATGCTTTTTATCAACTTCAGTCGGCAGTTTGGGGAAATAGCGCCCACCCCACTACCCTGGCGATCAAAATTTTCTGCGATTTGGCTATCGCTTCCCCGTTCGTATTTTTGCCCTTTCTCGTCTTGATTTTCTCCTGGGCCGATACGCAGGGCAACCTGAGCTTGATGCGCGAGAGCTTTCAAGACGGCATCGTGGCCTGGTGGAAGCGCGAAGCATTGCCGCTTTCAC
>DAITOV010000533.1:0-1590 GCA_036833945.1 Abditibacteriia bacterium | reverse complement strand
AAACTGACCGCCACCTATATACTGGCTGGCACTTTCGGCTGGAGTAAGCCCAACGCTAAACAATCGCTTGCCCTCTTCGTCGTACTGCTCTACGGCACTGCGTTTAAGCACCCACAACCGTTGTTCTTTCCCAACCTCGAACGGCACCATATTCAACAACGGCTGGGCGGACTCTGCTTCAATAATTCGTTTGACAATACGACCATTTTTCTCAGCGCGAAACACTGCGTCTGAAAACCACAGAAACCGATCTGCAGGGCTGCCTAAAAGCTCACCTGAAAAATATGCGGCATCGTGGGAGGGAATATCATTGATAGCGTAGAAGCCATTAGGCCCACTGTAGCCAACGATGCGACGTTCTTCGAGGGAATAGAACATAAAACGTCTGCCTACGGTATCGTAATAGGTCAACGTGTCCTCGTTCTCGCTACTCTTTATGTAACGCGTCCGAAAAAGGGCTGGCTCTGAAAAGACAACACGTCCAATGATATTCGAAACTTCCCTGTCATTCTTGAATAACTGTATGGATACGCCCCCCCACAGTTGCTCCGCTACAAAATTGGTATAAAAGTTGGAGTTCATGAACTGATCCGAGAGCTCGTAATCATTCGCATAATTCCTATTCAAATAGCTCTGGTCAAACACTACCGGCAACAGCGCTTTAACAAATGTGATCACACTGATCCCCGACGCACTGCCGCCGATAAGCAAAGTGATGCCCAAAGCAACCCTTCCAATTGTCGCCATTCTCCTGTATTCACCCTTAGTTTGAAAACAGGCATGGGCAGCCAGCCCTAATACCACTATGCTCGATACAACCAATAATAGTGTTTCCCAGTAACCAGGAATTATGAGAAGCACAGCAAGAATGAAAAAAGCCGTTGCAAGGCTCAATAAACGGCTGCCAAAAACCTTGGCCGGTCGCAGCGCTGCAATCATGGCACTGAAATAAAACACCGCCCCGGCCAGGATACCGATGCTAATGGCAACCCATAAATACCAGGACGAAACGATTTCCAGCTTGAGATGAAAGCGAAGCAAGTAAAAGCCGAAGGCTTCCGAAATGATGATAATCGCTATCAGCATTAATATCCCGGCAATGGCTTTACCCGCGAATATGGTGGTGGCCGATGCGGGCCGATGGAGAAGAAACGCCCACTGATCGCGCCGCAATTCGGGCAGAATTTGCATGGCACCGAGCATGCCTCCGGCAAACGCTCCTAAAACCATATTCAAAATGATTTTGCCTTCCCATATTCGCAACGGATCGCGGACGACATCTTCAGTCGAAAACATCGTGTGGTATCCAAAAAAATTGAAGATGCACCACACGGCACAGGCCAACACCGCCCAGGTGCCGCACTCGCGCAACTCCTTCCAGATCATCGCTTTCATGGCAGCTTCTCCCCTTCCGTAGTGGCGACCGTCTCAAGCGCCTCCGGCTTTTCGGGAGCTTGATCCAAAAAGAAACTCTTCTCGCCGCGCTCACCCAGGTAGCTGATGAACGCATCTTCCAGACTCAACGGCACTTCTTCAAAAGCAACCGGTTGCAGAGAGCGCAGCAGTTCCTCGCTACGCGCATCGTAGTTG
>DAITOV010000532.1:0-1650 GCA_036833945.1 Abditibacteriia bacterium | reverse complement strand
AACTGCCCGTCGCTGCGGGACGAGAAGCCTTCCCAACCGCGCTGCTTGGAGAATTCGATATTACCAAATAGCAAGCCGCGCTTTTGCATTTCCTGCGCGACGTTGCGAATCATCGAGTTGTAGCCCAGCACTTCTTCTTCCGAGAAGATCACGACTTTGGCCCCGGCTGCCTTGGCATCGTCTAACAGGAGGTTGGCACGCGGCAGATCCATATTGAGGGCGTTGGAGATGCGCGCCGTGACTGTGAGGCCCAGCTTCTTAGTAAAAGCGACCTGCAACGGGTCGAAACCGGCCTGGGCGTCGTTGAGCAATTGCTTGGAAGCCGGCATCAGGAAGCCCAACTGGCCGACCGGTTGCAGCTTCTGGCCGACGGGTGCCTGTGAACTCAAGCGTGAGATCAGTTGCTTGTTGAGCGCCTGGTCTTCCGTGGTGACGAAATAGCGGTAGTAAGGTGCGTAGCTGCTCCACTTCTCGTTCGGAAAGAGGCGGGTGGCTTCTTCGCGGCTGAGAATCGAGAGGCGGCCGTTATCGCGGAAATTGGCCAGAGAGAGCTGATAAAGGCCCAGGCTGGTGACGCCGCGTGCTTTGAGTTCGTTGAGGAACTTTTCGTGGTCGATATTGAAAGCATCGGCCATGACGCGGGTATCGTCGTAGTCCACGGTGATTTGGGCACCGCGTTGCGAGTTCTCGTAGTTCCAGCGAAAAAGGGTCCAGCCAAAGGCGTTGATGGCGGCGATGAGGATGAGAATCCAGCCGAGCTTGAAGCGAGGGGCGAAGAAGGTATTCAAGTTGAGAGCTTCCAGAAACAAAAAATGCGGATTTCATTCCGAAGGGTTTTCGGAAGAATCCGCATTCATTGTGTCGTAATTTTACAACTTCGTCAAACACCTGAGTGCGCCGTGAGGCAGCAGTTGTGTTTTTATAAATAATCTCTTCTTAAACCTTCCTGCTGTGTAAGAAAATTAACGAACGGGTAGAGACGCGATTTATCGCGTCTTCCGAACAGGTTACGACCTCGAAACCTTGATGGCGAGGAGAATTTTTATGCCCCAGACGCGATAAATCGCGTCTTTTGTATATGGGCAGGTTATTCAGATTTTACGCTGTGTTCAGTCGTCACATTGTCATCCGGAGTCCGCGAAGGATCTTGTAATAGTAACCTAAAACTTCTTGCTTCAAACGTTGAGATTTAGAAATGTGCGATGAGATCCTTCGCAGGCTCAGGATGACAATATGCAATGACGACCGTCCGGCAATTAATCAAGATAAAACAATAAGCCCCAGACGCGATAAATCGCGTCTCTACGGAGAGCGCTAAGATATTGCGTCCGCAGTAAAGCCGTATCAACTATTGCGGCGCCAATCGTGGCGATTTCTCAGGCGAGACATTGCCTTGTGATGCCACCCAATCGGCAATAGCCTTCCCGATGCGCAAATTGCTGCGTTGGGCGCTCTCGGCTTTCCAGATTGTGAAGTAACCGCTGCCGCCTTCGGCCAACGGCGCGGGCATCGCCACGGTAATGGAATCGCCGTTTTGCACTTCGCGCCCGTTGATGCGCAGCATGGTGAGCCGCTGGTTGACGGGGGCTTGGGTGTTATAGGTAGCGCTGAAACCCGAGCCATGCAAAAATGCGGTCGAGCCGGTCGGGT
>DAITOV010000531.1:0-1764 GCA_036833945.1 Abditibacteriia bacterium | reverse complement strand
GAGGCCGGGGTATTACGGGCTATTGATAGCGATGCCCATTCGGCGCGTATGCTGCCGAATGTGGAGCTGGGCGTGCTGACGGCGCGTCGGGCCTGGTGTGAAAAAAAGCATGTTCTGAACGCCAAACCTACGGCGGAGTTGTTGCGGTGGTTGCAACGGCCCGAAGCACGGCGATAACTATTCCTAAATTTTCGATGAAAACAGCAATATTAAAATTAAGTGACCGGGTGACGATTGTTGGTGGTGTGTTACAGGAATACTCCGTGCGACTGGACGGCCTGACAGGCATCATTACCTCCAGCCGTTACGATGCTCCGCCCGGGACGTTGGCGGTCTATGTCGATTGGCATACTTCAATCTACGCCGACCGGGTAGATGAACTACCGAAATGGGTTAACGTGCCACCGGAGTTCCTGAAGAAAATCGAGGTCAAACCCGTGTTGCGGTTGGTGCCTCAAAAGGAAGGGGAGAGCTGAAAAGCAGTGTGCGGGCTTGTGGTATTTCTTGACCCGATACCGTGAATTCTTTATCCTCAACCTGAAGCCAATACCTTAAAAACCTTATGATCGAAGTCCAAAACCTCAGCAAAGTCTATGGCGCGTCGCGCGCGGTGGAAGATATTTCTTTTGAAGTCGGTAAGGGGGAAATCCTGGGTTTTCTCGGCCCTAACGGTGCCGGAAAAACCACGACCATGCGGGTCCTTACCTGTTTCATGGCTCCGACTTCAGGCACGGCACGCATTGCAGGTTTCGACATCCTGGACAATTCGCTCGAAGTGCGCCGCAATATCGGCTATTTGCCCGAAAGCGCGCCGCTTTACACCGAAATGACGGTGCGCGACTACCTGAACCATGTGGCGGTTATTCGTGGCGTGCCCAAATCCAAGCGCAACGAAAGGCTTGAAGCTGCGCTCGATGCGGGGAAAATTGAGGATCGTGCCGATACCATCATCCGCAAGCTGTCAAAAGGCTACCGCCAGCGCGTAGGGATTGCCCAGGCGGTGATTCACGATCCGCCGGTGCTGATTCTGGACGAACCTTCGGCTGGCCTCGACCCGCGCCAGCGCGTGGAAACCCGGCAGTTCATTCGTTCGTTGGCTAAAGACCACACGATTATTCTTTCGACCCACATTTTGCCTGATGTTCAGGAGACTTGTGATCGCGTGGTGATTATCAATAAGGGCCAAATCGTGGTGCAGGACACCACCGCAAACCTGGCGGGACGCGGCGGCAGTGCCGAAGGCGTCACCATCATGCTCAAGCGACCCGCAACCGATGCGGCGGCGAAGCTGCAGGCTCTCTCTGGTGTGGCAAAAGTGCAAGCTCAGGAAAGTATAGGTTCCGAAAAGAGTTTCGCGGTGAGTGCCCAGCCCCAGGCCGATATTCGCGAAGCCGTGGCGGCGCTCTGCGTGCAGGAGAATTGGGGACTGCTGGAACTGGCGCGCACGCGCACCACACTTGAAGACGTGTTCCTGGATTTGACGACCAAAGACGAATAAATCATCAGCCCTATATTATGCTGCTCTTATAGAGGGCGGCGACTCATTCAATCATGGTGAAAATCGGACATATTTGCTGGAAGGAACTCAAAGCCTATTTCACGTCATGGGTTGCTTATGCAATTCTGGCGGGATGGGTGTTCATTGGCGGCCTCACCTTTTATCTTTTGCTCATGGCGGCGTCTTCACCGGGCGGCGCTAATTATCAGCTTACTCCCATCTACAATAATCTGGTGGTTATGCTGATTTTCATTGCACCGCTGCTT
>DAITOV010000530.1:0-1809 GCA_036833945.1 Abditibacteriia bacterium | reverse complement strand
GCGCCGCTGTTAATGGCGGGCAATTGGGTCGAAAGCACGAACTCCTGTTCATTAACGGCTTTCACCTGGGGCTGATAGGTGGTGGTTTTGCCGTCATGCGTGGCTTCGAGGCTAAAGGCCGGTAGGTTGTCGCTTTTCCAACGGTCGCCCGTCCACACTTTGAGGTCGATGTCCACCGGCTGACCGGGCACGTAGAGCAAACGCGTGGGGTCAAGCAGTTGGATATCGGGCTTTTCGAGTTTGAAATCATCGAAATACAACGTGCCGTTGCCGAACTGGCGAGCGTAAATCTTCACATACCGCGTATCGGCATCGGCGCGGGCCGTGACCGTAACCTGTGCCCAATCGCTATTGGGAACCAGGCTGATGCGTCCGTTCACGCCGCTGGTATTTTGGCCTTTGACGTTGTAGTATTCGAGCTTGATGCCAGCCGCGATGCTGCCGCTTTTGGCCTCGGTGGAACGCACCCAGGCACTGAGATAATAAACCCCGTTGGGTGCAATGCCGTTCACGGTGCGAAACAGCATGGCACCCGTGTTACCGTTGGGCTGCGATGAGAGGCGCAGACTCTTGCTGCCAGTGTGCGCCATATCGGTGGCAATTGAAATATTGTCTTTGACTTTTGGTGTTGGGGCAGTCCAGGCTTTGAGATCGTCTTCAAAACCGGGGTTTGGCATGGGAACTTCAGCCGCGAGAAGCGGCGCGCCAATGAGCCAGGGTAAGGTGAGAGTTAAGGTTAAAAACTGCTTTTTCATAATTGCGAATGCGACGTTACTAATTAAAAGAGGAAAGTTACATTAACCCACGAACGGATTCCAGATGGGGTTGAGGCGATAGCATTTACCGGTGCATCCGGCAGCGGTCGAGGAAAGGGAGGAGCTACTATTTTGTTCTGTATAGCCATTGACAATCGCGCTGGACTTCATCCATTTCACATGCCCATCGGCAAAAGCCAGACTGGTGCCTTCAAAATGGGGAGACACGATTTTATTGGTTCCAGCCGAGTTTAGGGATAGATAGTAAGACGTATTCTGAATGAAGTAATAACGATTCTGGGCATCGAAAAGCATGAGAACTTCGGCAGGGCGCTGAATTTCGGAAAGGGCATTGCCCATGTTGCGCTGATTGAAGGCTTTTCCGAAAAGATTATTATCGTAGCCGCTGATTGCTCCATTATATCCGTAGGATGCGGGCGGATTAGTGGCCGATACCTCTCGGGCATCGCGTTGCGAAGGGCATTGAAAGAGTTGCACGCTTTTCACATAGGGAAAAATCATGTCCATCCAAGAAATGCGATTCATACCACCAATGGTATCGAACATTCGGCCTGGCATACCGGCTACTGTTTGCGTGCGAAATGTGCCTGCTGCGATATTACCATCGTAAGCGGCAGGATAACGCTCGTCATAATCCTGGGTGTATTGCATAATTCCCAGAGCAATTTGCTTGAGATTATTCATGCACGACGCCCGCCGCGCATTTTCACGGGCACGCGCAAACACAGGGAAAAGAATAGAGGCGAGTATGGCTATAATGGCAATTACAACCAACAATTCTATCAAGGTGAATCCTCGTGTGCTCCGGTGAGCGTGGGATGAAGTGGAACTTTGCATTGAAACGGCCTCCTCTACTTTCTAAACGGCTATATTCAGTCTACCCATTCTGATGGCTTTCTAAACCAAAGCCGAACGAGAATAATTTAATAAAAACTAATTACGTTTGTTTTCATTAGTCCCCATCCGTATGTTGACTGCGGAACTGGTGCGGGCTGGAGCCGGTGTATTTTTTGAACACGATACTGAAGCTGGC
>DAITOV010000529.1:0-1846 GCA_036833945.1 Abditibacteriia bacterium | reverse complement strand
AAACTGACAAAATCAAACTCGAATTCACACGTGCGGAAGCGGCGCGCTACATTACGGTTACGGAAGTGGAGATCTGGGGTCAAGCTATTGCAGGTGCATCTCCACGCCCGGCAACGCCTTTGGCCCAAGTGTCAATTTTACCCGGCCAAAGAACCTTTGATTTCGGCCCGGCCAGCGCTCCGGTTTTTCCGGGATTTCAGCCGGTCGATTTCAAAACCTTCTACAGCAAGGAGCGCGGCTACGGCTGGATTCCATACGCGCAAGGCAAGCGCCGCCCCGAAGGAAGCAAAGGTCTCACCGTGGTGCCGGGCCTCATGGAGCGCGACCGGGGCACGGCAAAAACCAGCAATACCAAAGACGACCTGACACGCGATTTCGTGGGGGTGGAGCGCACCTACACCAGCGAAATTACCCAGGAGTTCGCCGTCGATTTGCCTAACGGCAAGTATCAGGTTTTTCTGACTTCCGGTGATCTCGTCTACGGTAACCCCGGCCTGCGCGAAACACTGGTGGAGGCCGAGGAGCGCCGTGTGGTGGAGTCGCTCGCTTACGATGCCCAGTTCCGCGCCCAGGCTCGTTTTTTGGTGACGGTGAGCGACGGGCAACTGAATCTGCGCTTTTCTGATCCCCGTAACGGTTTCCATCAGGGTTGGACGTTGAGCGGCCTGGTCGTTTTGCCTGTCAATGATGCCGCGCAAACCGAAGCTGCCGGGCAAACCTTGCAAAAAGTGGAAGCACTGCTGGCAATGCAGCGGGATAGTTCCACGCCGATGCAATTCACCTCTATCCAGCGCCAGGCCGATACGCCGTTGTTTGCGCTGTCGCCTGAACAAAAAAGCCGGGGCTACTTGCTCTTCGCGCGCGATTGGATGCGCATGGTTTATCCCGATTCCATTCCGTTACAGCGCGAAGTGGAAAATACAGCGATCAACGTCGCGGCAGCGCCAGGCGAATATGCCACGGCCACGGTGGGAATTTATCCGCTTCAAGGCGCACTCAATGCCACGGTAGAAGTGAGCGACCTGGTGAACCAGGAACGGCAAAAAATCGATAAGAGCCGGGTAGAGATGCGCGTCACCGGTTATTTGCCAGAGCGTATGCAAGACCAGCCGAAAACTGCAGGCGATTACACTTACTATCAAATCGGCACCTCCTCCAGCCAGAAAGTCATGGCTAAAGTGCCCAAGATTCTGCGGCCCTACCGGAATAGCATCGAAGTTCTCGAAACCACGCAGTTATGGCTGACCTTTCGGGTGCCCGAAGGAACCAAACCGGGAGTGTATCGTGGCTCGTTGCTCTTCAAACCTCAAAACCGCTCTCAGCAAAGCTTGCCTATTACGGTGATGGTGTATCCGTTCGAGCTTCTCCAATCCGACCGTATTCAAGGTGTTTATTGGGAGGGAGCGCGGCAAAACCCTGGATACTGGCAAAAAGAACTGGCCGATATGGCCGCGCACGGCATTCGTTCGGTGGTCATCAGCGGGTTTGCGCCGTTGGAATTGAAGAAAGAAAACGGCCAGGCGGTGCCGGACTTCTCGCGTCTCGATTCGCTGATGGAGGAAATGAAGAAGCATGGGCTCACGGCGTATATACCGTTTTCGACTTATTCCACGCGCACCTTCCTCGGTGCATTTTTACAGGCAAATCCCGATGTGAAAATGTCGCTGGTGCAGGCCTATCAACTGGTTGTTGCCCAGGCCCAACAACGTGTTCGTGAAGGTCGGTGGCCGCAAATTTTGTTCTATCCCGTCGATGAAATCGGCAACGGTCAACAACATCGCGATGAACTGAAGCTACTGAGCACCCAAATTCGTCAGGCAGCGCCGGATGCCCAGATATATACAAC
>DAITOV010000528.1:0-1851 GCA_036833945.1 Abditibacteriia bacterium | reverse complement strand
GCCATGTGAAATGGCTCAAGACTTCAGAGGTTTACGAACAAGCCCGGCTCTGCACCGACTGCACCTGTAGCGGTGCGGCCTGTGGCACCGCACCCAACCCGACCGCCCAAAGCGCCTGGAACCCATTTAGAAGTAACTAATTTCATCTTATGCAACGTAAAAAGTTCCCCCATCTCCTTTGCAGCAGCCTCCTGGCACTCGCTGCCACCACAACCGCCCATGCCCAAACCGAACTGGCCAACCCCAGCTTCGAAGAAGATGTCGCCAACGTCGGCAACCCTGATGGCTGGAGTATCCCCAAAGCTGCCAAAGTGAAAGTTGTTGGTGGCAATTCCAGTGATGGCAACCGTGCCCTCTTGGTAGAGGGAGGTTATATTGCAGTCTCACAGGAACTTCAGATTCCAACCCTTTCCAAGCAGCGCATTTTACTGAGTATGGATGCCAAAGCCGTCAGTGAAAATGCCGTGATCGGTGCCAGAATCGGTTATTACTCCACCGATAATAAATGGCGCGATGCGCCCATGCTATGGAACAAGCCTATCACTAATCAATACGCAACCTATAGCGCCGAACGCAAGCTACCCGACGATGCCAAAGGCGGGCGTTTCTACATCGGCTTATATCGCTCCGACAATAAAAGCACTTTTTATCTCGATAATATCAAACTCCGCATTACAGGAGGATTGGCGGATACCGATGCACGGCGCGCAGTGGCTTTGGCACGTGATGCCGGTTATGCCCTGGATCGTCTCAACGCAACTACCGCCACGTTGCCGGAAAAAGCGCAGTGGCAAAAACAGCTCACTGATATCGTTGCCCAGGCCAACCAGGCAGCCGACACGTTAGCAGCCCGCTTTGCTGAATATGAGCAAAAGGTCCGTGAGATCAACACTGGCTTATTTCAGGCTTTGACCAAAAAGCAAAACCTGGTCGCAAACTGGGCACCCGCCTTTGAACGGCTCGAACCGAATGCCCTTCCTTCCCAACCAAATAGCGCACCTCTGAACCTGGCCGCGCTACGCGGTGAGCACCGTGCTTTCGGCATCGATCTGGCGACCGGAAAAGACCAACCTTCGACCTTCGCAGTTCGCATTAAAGGTGCGCCCGCCGGAGCCACCGTCACCTGGCGTCGCCATGTCTTCACTGAGAACTGGTACTCCAAAGGCAAGATCCTCATCACCGATCCTCTCACTCAGTTGCCTGCCAACGGCTCGATTGAAGTGCAGCCCGGCGAAAACGTGCGGCTCTATGCCGACGTGAGCGTTGCCAAGGAAACTCAGCCCGGCAGCTACCCTGTCACTATCGAAGTTGTGGAAGGCAATACTGTCCGCGATACCCGCACCCTCAACCTGCAAGTGCTTGCCAAAGCGGTTCCGCCCCGGCACACACAGCACTACCAGTTCCTCTATACGACTTCGCCCATCGTGAATAATCACACGGCCGATTCCGTGCGCGATTTGGAATCGCGCGGTGTCACCGATGTGGAATGGGCCTTCATGCCGCCGACGGTTTTCGATAACGACGGCAACATCAAAAAAATCAATTTCGGTTTCTACGACCGCATGCTCAAGGCATTCGGGCCTTCTTCCATCCGTTTGAACGTCTTCTGGCAGCCCGTCTACAAAAATTTCACCACGGAAGACGGAACAAAATTAGAGGTGCTTTCACCGGCCTGGAAAAATGCCTTCACCCAAGTGTTCCAGGCCTGGCTCGACCATGCCGCCAAACAAGGAGTGGGGAATGACCGGATTACAATACTGATCGCCGATGAGATTCACTCCAAAGCCCTGGAAAACTCACCAGATGCAGGCATTCAGCAGTATGTTGAAATCGCCCGCTTCTTTAAAGAAA
>DAITOV010000527.1:0-1906 GCA_036833945.1 Abditibacteriia bacterium | reverse complement strand
GCATTAGGTATCGCTGTCGTAGCGTTGGTATAAAACTGCTCCAGCGGCACGCCATCGTCATATTGATGTGGTTGAGGCTCACTCCAATTCAGCAGATCGGGCGAAGTCATACTCCAAATCGCCCGCACTTCGATATCTGGCCCGCCAAAGACAACGTAGCGCCCAAAACAACGATACGCTCCTACTTCGCCATCCCAAAATACGACGTTCTGAGAATCCAGCTTGCCCATTGTCTTGATCGGAGCGTATGACGACTTTCGCCACCTGAGACCATCTCCTGAGACAAAGACAGTAAGGCCCCCTGCCGCAGCCAGACCACCGACAGCTTTATAGCGTTCGCCTGGCTTAGCGTCTGGATTGGTGTCCAGGAAAGGTGTGAAATTGTGCGCTTCCACGCCGCTATAAACGATGTTATTTTCCTTCGAGCCTTGAAATTCATACAGCCCCAAATGAGGCCGCTCGAAGTGAATACCATCTTTGCTTTCGGCATAGCATGTCAACTGTTCGGGTTCTTCGTCGGGCGCATCTGCCGAAACGCGAAATCCGCGATAGTAAAGACGCACAAGAGGGCCATCCTGGAACACGACAAAATAAGTGCTCGTCGATGCTTCCCAGTTCCTATCTGTTGTTATGACAACTTCCCGCTTAAGCGGTTCGTGAAGCCTGAACTGAATATTGGTTGAATAGTCGATGAGCCAATCATCCACCAGGAGTTCGAGGCGTCCGGCGATATCGGCAGGTTCTTTATTGGAAAATTGCACGCACATATCAGGAATCTATCACTTTGTTCAATTTTCTCACCAACCGGCCCAGCCAGCTTCGGGGGTTTCGTTCAACACAAGTTCGCGGCCTTTAAAGCTTTCGGGCCTTCTCCATTTCACGTGGCCGTCAGTAAAGAGACAGTTGCTCCCTTCCAGATGACGCCCCGGATAGTTGGCGTTCCAATTGTAAGTGGCAGGGTTCAAGTAGGAACTGCTGGTCCAGATCGTGCTTACCGGCGAAGTCACGGCATTTCTATCCCAGTAAGTATTTTCGAAGAGCAGGATCGATTCGGCAGGGCGGCTAACCTGCGCTAATTTCGACTGCTTGGTATAAGTGCCGGCAAATCTGACAACCGGATTATTCACAAGCGCGGCGGCAACGTTATACCCTATGACAAAGGCAGTGTAGCTTGGCCCGGTATTACTGGCGGGTGCCGATGGGCATTTGAGAATTTGAGCGCTCTTCATGTACGGATCGAGGATAGTAAACCAATAATCTCTCTGGTCGTTAGCCCCGTACTGGTAAACATAGGCTGGCGTAAGATTCTCATCATAGTCCTGCGTATACTGCATCATCGCCAACCCGATCTACTTCATATTACTCTGACAGCTCGACCGGCGCGCATTTTCCCGCGCTCTGACAAAAGCAGGAAAAAGAATGGCCGCAAGAATTGATATTATCGCAATTACAACAAGTAACTCAATTAGTGTGAAGCCTTTGCTTATGCTCCGCACACGGCTTTTCTGGCTATTCAATAATTCTTTCAGCATAAAAACCTCCTCAGGTCTAATCATTTTTTGACAGCGTCTTGGTGCTGGGTATTCCCTGCAAATGCATGTCAGGTATTTAAGGGATAAAATTTCTTGTATAGGCCTATAACTGCACGGTCACCCGATTATGCGAGGCCGTCACTGGCGCGGTAGTGTCCCCGACGACCAATTGAACAGGGAAAAAGATGTCATCCGGCTCCTGCCCCGGCTGTTCAATGAACTTGAGCAGAGTTTCCATTCCCGCAACCCCTATATCGCACAGCGGTAACTCAACGGTGCTGAGTCGAGAAGACGTCGCGTGAAAAGGGTCCGCTCCGTCGAAGCCCATTACGCTTATATCTCCGGGCACATCGTACCCGGCTGCACGTAAGGCC
>DAITOV010000526.1:0-1925 GCA_036833945.1 Abditibacteriia bacterium | reverse complement strand
ATTTATGCAAATCATGATTAAACGCTTGACATGACTTATTAAACAGCTTCTTAGGCCATCCTCATCAAAAAGCTATGTACTGGCCCACCTCGTTCGCGAGGATGACACCTCGTGAGACTACACGTCTGTATCAACGCCCTGTTGCTTTACCTACCTCCAAACTATTCCTCTTCTTCCGCTACCTTGTCCCAGGCAGTCTTCGCGACGGCATAACCAAAACCACGCCGTGCCAGAAAAGCGATCGCTTTCTCGCGGCGCTCTTTTTCTTCGAGCTTTTCCCAACTCCGTTCTTTGCTGCGCAACAACTTTTGCAGTGCAAAAATGGCGTTTTGAAGTTCGGCTTCCCCATCAGGCAGGGCGGCCTCGATGGTCTCGCGCTCCACGCCTTTCTGACGCAGTTCCTGTTGCAGCGCGCGCGAGCCACGCGGCTTGGTCAGCGAACGGTTTTCCACCCATACTTCGGCGAAGTGTTCATCGTTGAGATACTTCGCCTCGCGCAGCCGCACGATAACGCGGTCGATAACTTCGGCGTCCCACTCCTGCCGCTTGAGCCGAGTACGCACCTCTTCTTCGCTACGCGGGCGGTGGCCGATGAACGCTAAGGCCTGGTGAATGGCTTTGGCATCGCCATCTTCTTGCAAAAGCTGGCTGCGCAGTTCGGGCGTAACCATCTGGCCGCGTGCCAGTTTATATTTTTCGACAACCCGAATATCGAGCGCGAAAGCGAATTTTTCGTCGAGGAAAACATTAACGCGCTCGCCCAGGGGTTTGTGCGTTTTTGTTTGTGCCACTAATGCCGTGATTCGCATTTATCGCTTTATAAACTAAATTTTTTCTGCCCATTCGCAGAATAGATACATTTATTTGCGAACCCCGAGCGTGAGCGACGGGCACGGGCAAAGAGCCTGGTGAAGCAAAGAAATCGTGCCCGTCGCTCACGCTCGGGGTTCGCAAATTTAGGTCCAAGGCACCGATTAAAAGTGCCTTCATGCGTTCATGCTTAGTTTATAGAACATTTATTGAGAGGAAAATTATTCCTTACCGGCCTGTACACGTGCCGCCTGCATGAATTGCTGCAATTCACTGGCGCTGTGGTAGCCGCTCACGCCCGCCACCGGTTTGCCGTCGGGATGCAGCACGGCCAGGGTGGGAAGGCCCGAAACGCCATATTTGATGGCGGTGTCGGGGCTTTTATCAACGTCGATTTTAGCCATCACCCAGTCTTGCGAATTGGCAATGAACTCCTGGTGTGAAAAAGTTTCCTGCTCCATCAGCTTGCACGGCGGGCACCAGGTGGCGTGGAAATCGACGAAAATGAGTTTGTCTTCGGTGGCGGCTTGCTGGATGGCTTCATCCAGCGAAGTGTACCATTTGATTTTCTGCAGGCTGGTGGAACGGCCAATCGGTTTCACGACGGGGGCTTCTTTTTCCGGCGGCTGACAGTTGCCGGTCGTTAAACAAAATCCACCCAAAGCGGCTCCAACTCCCAGTGTCAGGGTGAGCGCGGTGATGATATTTCTACGGTTCTTCAAGATGTCTCCTTCTTACTGCATCCCCTAACTAACGGGCGGGCGGGAGAAGGGGTTCCCTTGAGAGGGGAAGATGGGGATAGCCAAAGAAATTTAGCCACAGATTTTTTTAGATCTTAGGTCTTGGATCTTAAAGCTTAGGAGGAGCTTCTCATGCGGATAGGCATTATCCTAAGCTCTAAGTTCTAAAATCTAAAATCTGCCGTTGAAACTTGCGACGAAGTTAGCGCAGCCGAAGGCTTTGCGTGCTATTTCCTACATCAACCCAAGCAACGGACACAACACCCGCAGGCCAATAAGAATTACCACGAAACCCACAATATCGAACAAAATCCCTGCCCGCATCATGCGCGGCAGCGGCACCAACCCTGAACCGTAGGCGATAGCGTTGGGCGG
>DAITOV010000525.1:0-1977 GCA_036833945.1 Abditibacteriia bacterium | reverse complement strand
TTACCGGCATCATTAAAGAACGCGGCCTCGACCAGCCGCTCACCACCCAATACTTTCGTTACGTCACAGACATCCTGACGGGAGAACTGAAGTCGTATCGCAACCAGGCCAACGTCATGGAGTCGATTATCTATCGCTTCCCGGCCACCCTCTTGCTGGCAGTAGCCGGTGTCGTCGTATGGCTGGGCATCGCAATTCCAGTGGGGCTGCTGACCGCTAAATACTCCGGTGGCGCGCTCGACCGTACAGCCCTGTTTCTGGGTATCATCGCGGTTTCCATCCCTACATTCGTGCTGGGACCGCTGCTGCAGCACTATCTCGGTTATCGCTGGGGCCTGTTTTCCGTGGGTGGCGGTGCCAGCCTGTGGAACCTGGCACTACCCGCCCTCACCCTGGGCCTGGGTGGCGCTGCCTATTATGCCCGCCTTGTTCACACCAACATCAACGGCGTGCTCCGGCAGGAGTTCATTCGTGCGGCGCGAGCGCGTGGCCTCAGCGAAAAAGCCGTACTACTCAAGCACGCCCTGAAAAACGCACTCATTCCCATCGTGGCTATCCTGGGCATGGACATCGCCGGTTTGCTGAGCGGCCTTGTCTTCACCGAAAAGATTTTCGGCTGGCCCGGCATCGGCAGCCTGGCCATCGATTCAGTCCTCAACCTCGATCCGCCCATGATTATCGGCACGGTTCTCTTCTCTGCGCTGATGGTTGTGCTGGCTAATATCGCTGTGGACATCGCCTACCGCATCATCGATCCCCGCGTGCGTGTGGATTGAAGAATTAGCCATTTATATCTTAGAATCTGTTTAATAATTCGTTGGATTTAACACAGAGGGCACAAAGTTGACACAAAGATCACAAAAATCTTTGTTTTCTTTGTGAATCCTTCGTGTTCTTTGTGTTAATTTCATTAAGATTTCCCGCTCTCCAAAACGAGGATGTTGTGGTAAGGCATTTATTAAACAGCTTCTTAAGTCTTGAATCTTAGATCTTAGGGAACTTGGTAGAGCAAGAATCCTAAGTTCTAAGCTCTAAAATCTAAGTTCTGTTTTCTTGTCAAGTTTCCATGAAAAAATCCGCCATCTTTAAATTCGTTCTTATTGCCTCATCTGTAATTGCCGCTATTCTTCTCTGGTCGAAATTCCTCGATAAAATGGAACCGGAACCCTACGATGGCGAGGCCGAAGGTGAAATCGATCCCGACTTGCCTTATGCTCGTCCCGGCGACATCCTGCTTTTCAATCGTGCCAAGGGCATGAACCGCATCATTACCTGGTTCACCAAGTCGCCGTTCTACCATGTGGGTATTGCCATGGGTGACGGCAAGGTCGTTGAAGCGCGCATCCGGGGCGTGGTTATTCGCGACTTACTGGGGCCAGATGGCGATAAACGGTTTGAAATCGTTCCGGCTGAAAATGTGGGCGGGCAAGAAGTCGCCCTGGCGGCTATGGAATGGGCGCTCACCCAGGTCGGCGATGGCTACGACCCCGTCAACATTCTTGGTATCATCCTCGATCGTATCTTCACCTGCACCACTTGCAGCTTCACCCTGCCCGACCGTTGGTCTTGCGGCGAGTTTGTCACCACCGCGTTTTACGAGGCGGGTGAAGATTTGTTTCCCGAATATGACGTCACTACCGTCGTTCCTGCCGATTTTGCACTTTTTCTTCCCGAAGCGTCGTAAAGTGCGGGGCAAGTTAAACTGAAATACGCCATGATTTTAATGATTGATAATTTCGACTCGTTTACCTATAACCTCGTCCAATACCTGGGCGAGATGGGTGAAGAGTTGGTCGTGAAACGTAACGACGAAATTTCCCTCGATGATATCGAAGCACTGGGGCCTGATAAGATCATCGTCTCCCCCGGCCCCTGCAGTCCCAACGAAGCAGGAATCTCCGTCGCCACCATCACGCATTTTGCCGGAAAAATCCCCATTCTGGGCGTGTGCCTGGGCCACCAGGCTATGGGACAAGC
>DAITOV010000524.1:0-1988 GCA_036833945.1 Abditibacteriia bacterium | reverse complement strand
TTGAGGGGCTGGAGGTTAGAGGCTGGAGGCTGGGAATTCGAGCGCTGTTAACCAGCCTCCAGCCTCTAAGTTCATCCACGATAAGAGGTATAAGCGGCAGCGTCCAGCAATGCGCTGGTATCTGGTTCGGCATCCGGCTTGATTTTGACCAGCCAGCCGTTTTCATAAGGCGATTCATTGACGATGGCCGGGGAATCGGGCGCGGCATCGTTTACGGCGATAACTTCGCCGCCCACCGGAGAGTGGAGGTCACCGACAGCTTTAACCGACTCGACAACGCCGAACGAATCGCCTGCGGCGAGGGTGCTACCCACTTCGGGCAGTTCCACATAAACGATTTCGCCCAGCTCGTGCTGCGCATAATCGGTGATGCCGAGCGTAACGGTGCCGTCATCTTCCTTCTTCAACCACTCGTCGCTTTGCGTGTACAGCAGGTTTTCAGGAGTGTTCATGATTTTGGTTTATTGGTTTTAGTGGTGCGTGCCACGAACGGCAGCGCTACAATCTTTGCAGGGTGGGTGGCGTTGCGAATCACGATATCGACTTCGCTTTCCAGCGGCAAATCGGCTGGAATCAGTGCCAGTGCAATATTAGTTTCTAGAGTGGGCGAAGGAGAGCCGGAAGTCACAATACCAATTTCTTCACCGTTAAGTGTGACGGCATACCCTTCACGGGCAATACCGCGCCCCAGCACTTGCAAGCCGCGAATAGTTTTAGTGGTAGATGCCTGGCGTTTTTCCAGCAGAGCTTCGCGCCCAATGAAATCGCCTTTTTCAGTTTTGACGGCAAAGGCCACGCCCGATTCATCGGGCGTCCAATCTTCACGCAGTTCATGGCCATAGAGCGGCAGACCGGCTTCCAAGCGCAACACGTCGCGCGCACCCAGCCCACAAGGCACAGCGCCCGCATCCTGTAGCTTCTGCCACAATTCCGGCGCGGTGGCGGCATCGCCGACCCACTCAAATCCGTCGCAGCCGGTGTAGCCGCCACGCACGATGAGGCAGGGTTTGCCCAGCATCGTGGCAGGGCGCACGTCACGCAGTGAAAGTTCGCTCAAATCGATGTCGCAAAACTGCTGCAGCACCGCTTCGGAATTGGGGCCTTGAATCGCTATCATCGCCTGGTCGGCATAACGGTTGTTGAAGTCAATATCTTCGGGAAGATGGTCTTTAAAATGTGCTTCATCAACATCGGCGCGCGAGGCGTTGGAGACCACGAACCAGTAGTCGTCGGCCAGCTTATAGCCCATGATGTCGTCGATGACGCCGCCGTTTTCATTGAGCAGTAATCCGTAGGCAGCACGCCCAATGGCGACTTTCGACCAGTCTGCTGAAACGATGGCATTGAGTGCTTGCGTGACATTCTCACCGCGCACATCGAACTGGGCCATGTGCCCCACATCAAAAATACCGCAGCCCTCGCGCAGGGCCAGCACTTCCTGTTTCACTCCGGTATATTGCACCGGCATCTCAAAGCCTGCAAAGGGCACAATTTTGCCGCCGATGGCGACGTGGGTATCGTAAAGCGAGGTGCGCTGGAGTGAAGAGGAAATATCGGAAGTGCTCATGGATAATTGAACCAGGAATCTTAAAAATTCCCTGCAAATCTTATCTCAAACGGTGGTTTTTGGAAATTGCTGTCTTTGAATAGATGAAGATAGTATCTGTATACAGAGCAACGGCTTGCTTCAGAAAGATACAGAAACGAAAAAAAATCGCCAGAAACTGTGTTCATGGCGATTTTTATTGGTCTGTTCAGGCTGATCGTTAAACCGGAATCTTCTCTTTCACTTTCACGCGTGAATCGGTGCGAGCCATGCCGTCACCTAAAACGGCCGGTTCGGCTACGCGGCGGGCGTCCTGGCTGGGGGGAGTTTGCACGGCGACAGGTGTCGGTTCGAGATGCGCTTTGCCGCGACGAATGCCTTCGCGGTCAATTTTTTCCTGCAACTGAATAATGCCCCAGATGAGCTGTTCGGGGCGGGGCGG
>DAITOV010000523.1:0-2068 GCA_036833945.1 Abditibacteriia bacterium | reverse complement strand
AGTTCTCCTGCAACAACTGGCAAACGCGCTGGGCCATTCCCATGACCTGGTCTTCCAGACTCTCGCGCACGCCTCCATAGCGACCGTCGATAGTGGGTCGAATACCGATTTTGGGGAGCGGTGTTCGCAAACGGTTTTGCGACGGTGATACTTTCATTCCCTGAACGTGAGCCATGAAGCGATTTCCTTTTTATTGTTTTTGCAGTGTAAACTGAGCTAAATCTGAAACCTCACCTCCGTTTACCATATTCAAAACAGCAATACGAATAAAAAATGGCAGCAGCATGGTTTTCACGGTGAGAGCCGCAGTAAACTTGAGACACTCCATTCATCATGACTTCTACTCTCCGTTCACTTTCAAAGTTTTTTTGTGCCGGGCTGATCTGTGTGACGCTGGCCGGTTGCGCGGTGACTTCAACCGAAAATAAGACGACATCGGGCAATGCAACAACCGATTCATCAGCCGATGGCAAAACCGCCGAGTTCATCAATTCCAAGGAACAACTCAACGCCACGTTGAAGGCGAACTTCATCGATTTTTCATTCAAGTTTCCCGACGACTGGGAAGCCCAGGAAGTGGGTGCGCGACCGGACGCCAAAAATTTCGTCAAAGTCGCCAAGAGCCTTAACAAAAAGGATACCGGCGAATTTTCCCTCGAAAACTTTGCTGTCGGTTACCTGAAAACCAATGGCGACGCCAAGAAGGATGCCGCCGATTTCCCCAAAGTCGCCGGCCTGTTCGACGCCGAATATAAAAAGGGATTTGCGAATTATAAAAAAATCTCCGAAGGCCCCACTCAAATTGGTAATCTCAACGGTTACGAACTGCGTTTTCAGAGCACGGTAAAAGGCTCCAAGCAAGGCGATATCACCCAATGGGGCCGTGTCGTAATGCTTCCCAAACCCGGCACCAAGCAAGGTGTAACCCTGGTCATGATGGCCACCAGCCTTTTCCCGGATGTGAAAAACGCCGCCGACCTGGGCGTGAAAGGCCAACTGCCTGTGATTCTCAAATCGTTTACTTTCGAGAAGAAGCAACCCGAAAAGAAAGAATGAGCGCTGCCCCCACTACGCCAACCGCCTCCACGCCGATGATGCGGCAGTGGGAACGTATTAAAGCCCAGCACCCCGACACCCTGTTGTTGTTTCGGATGGGCGACTTCTACGAACTCTTCCACGACGATGCCCACATCGCCGTGCGCGAACTGGAGCTGGTGCTCACCAAACGCGGTAAAGACGCTAACGCCGTGCCATTTTGCGGCGTGCCCTACCATGCCGGTGAGCGTTATATCGCACAACTGGTAGGCAAAGGCTATCGCGTCGCTATCTGCGAACAGGTAGAAGACCCCAAATACGCGCGCGGGCTGGTCAAGCGCGAAGTGGTGCGTGTGCTCTCACCGGGCACCATCCTGGAAGATTCGTTCCTCAGTTCGGTCGGTGCCGCCAAAGGCAACAACTACCTGGCAGCGCTCACTGCCAATGCCGACTTCTCACGTTTTGGCCTGGCCCTGCTCGATATTTCGACCGGCGAATTTCTGGCCGGGGAAATTGCAGGAAGCAGAAAAGAGACGGGAAACACGCAACAAGCACTGCTGCAGGCTCCGGCCTCGGACGATAGCAACCGCTGGAGCGCCTTGCGCGAAGAACTGCTGCGCTTTGCACCGGCCGAAGTGTTGGTGCCGCAGCGCCTGCGCGAATGTAACGGTTTTCTCGATTTATTGCAATCATTGCAACTTTTAACCACCGCTTTCGATAGCACCGGCTTCGATGAACCGCGGCAGAAACTGCTGGGCCAGTTCCGCACCGCGTCGCTGCGCGGCTTTGGGCTGGAAGAGTATCCGGTGGCGCAAGAAGCCGCAGCTCTGGCGCTCGACTACCTCCAGAGCACGCAATTGGGCGCACTGGGCCATGTGCGCCGCATCGGCTTGCTTGCCACCGAAGAGTGGATGCAGCTCGATAACGCCACCCGCCGCAACCTGGAATTGGTGCAAAGCCTGCGCGACGGCAGCACGCGCGGCACCCTGCTTGGCCTGCTCGATGAAACCAAGACAGGCGCAGGCGCACGCTT
>DAITOV010000522.1:0-2090 GCA_036833945.1 Abditibacteriia bacterium | reverse complement strand
ATGATATGGATAGTGGCAGCAGGCTCTTCGATCGCAGCTTCATGCACAGAAGTCGTGGTGCCCGTAGTGACGAAACCGCTCTTTGCTTGCGCCGTCGTATAAGAAACCCATGCATTGGTAGGAATGAGGTTGCGTCCATAGGATAAACGATTGACGAGTTGATTGCCCATGCTTGATCCATCACCGCCATCACCATAAGCTGCGGGGCCGTGTTTGGTATCGGTTACGCCACAATAGGGCTTGGTGCTGGTCGATGTGCCGGAACCAACATTCAAATAATTGACCGCTTGTGCAGTGGTAGATGCCGAAGGGCAAACGAAAACTTCTTCGCTCTTGATATAGGCGAACATGATAGTTGGCCATGACACCAGATTTCCGGTCGCTCCCTGCTGCGAAGCAGGCATGAAGCCATCATAATCCTGTGCATATTGAATCAAGCCTGTTCCGATTTGCTTGAGATTGCTCAAACACGAAGTGCGCCTGGCATTTTCGCGTGCCCGTGAGAAAACCGGGAACAGAATCGATGCCAGTATTGATATAATAGCTATTACAACAAGTAGTTCTATCAAGGTAAATGCCCGTTTATGATTGCCGATTGGTCGTTCGTTCTGAAAAACACTCATCTTACTCCTCTCTAATCGAAAAATATATTTGAAGACGCCGTTAGGTTTATCCCCGTAACATTAATCGCGGTTATGTTTTAGGTTATGGAAAGGTAAAATATTTTTGAAACAATTTTTCACACAGCACTCTACTTTCTGTGATATATCCAAAGCCTATGTCCGTCGATTTTTCCGATGTCCGTTTAATGCTAGAAGAGCGTGAATATTCCACGCTCGACCCTCGTGCCGGTAAGTCCAGAGAAAGCAAGGGCCGCCAGAATCCGCAGCAACTCGATTCATTGCGCACCGAATGGCAGCGCGACCGCGACCGCATCATCCACACTAAAGCCTTCCGGCGGCTCAAACATAAAACCCAGGTATTCGTCTCCCCCGGGCACGATCATTATCGCACCCGGCTTACTCATACTCTTGAAGTCACACAGATTGCCCGCACCGTAGCGCGTGCTCTGCGTCTTAATGAGGATCTGGTCGAAGCCATCGGCCTGGGGCATGATCTGGGCCACGCGCCATTTGGCCATGTCGGTGAATATGCGCTCGACGAGGCTTACCGGAAATACGATCCACAGGCGCGCTTTAGGCATTATGAACAAAGCCTGCGTATTGTCGATGAGTTGGAAAACAACGGGGCCGGGCTAAACCTGACCTGGGAAGTTCGCGACGGCATCTTGCATCATTCCAAAGGCAAATCGAATTTGAATTCCGGCGCGTCACTCGATAAATGGCTGGCTAAAGGCAAACCCAGCACACTGGAAGGCCAGGTCATCCGCATCTGTGATCGCGTCGCCTATGTCAACCACGATATCGACGATGCCATTCGCGGCGGCCTGATTAGTCTCGAAGAAATCCCTCGCGATTGTGTAGAAATTTTAGGTGAACTTCACTCACAACGTATCACGACCATGGTTTTGGCCATTGTCGAAGCCAGCAGCGAACTGCTTCCTTCCGGCGAGCGCCACACGCTGGAGCGCATCGCCATGCGCGACGACATCATGGAGGCCACCGATCGCTTGAAAGATTGGATGTTCCAACGTGTGTATCATCTCGATGTTGTGGACGAAACCCCACGCGCGCGCGTGGTCATTTTCGGTTTGTTCGATAAATTCATGGAAGAACCGCATTTGATGACCGGCGACTTCGCACGCCAGCGCAGTTACGAGGATCTGGACACGCCAACTTTAGCCCGTTGCGTATGCGATTACATCGCCGGAATGACCGACCGTTTCGCCGCAGAAACCTTCGCCAAAGCCTTTATGCCATCCAGTTGGCGCGGAGTTTAAGTTTTTTCTACTTTTACCCTTGCAAGGTCCCACAAAATTGGTTAAATTTGAGTGGTCTTGCCCGGTAGCTCAGTGGTAGAGCAGTCGGCTGTTAACCGACCTGTCGCTGGTTCGAATCCGGCCCGGGCAGCCATAGCGCACCGAAGTTGCGAACCAGTCCTGATTTGTTTCAGGGCTGGTTTTTTCGTTT
>DAITOV010000521.1:0-2122 GCA_036833945.1 Abditibacteriia bacterium | reverse complement strand
CCTTCGTTTCAGGATGAGCCTGAGCCAACGACTGCCAGTGATGGCCAATATAAAGCGCCGCCCCAATTCCAAGCCCTAAAAAGGGCACACTCCCCGCAGCGTAAGTAAGCAGTGCCGCCAGAGGACTAAGAGTTAGACCTTGTTTTATTTGGCCTACAAGTAAAGAATCAATGTAACGGAAAAAAGTCAAAGCCAGGCCCAGAGGTATGGCTGCCACAAGCGCCAGGGCGATACCGATGAACGTATATCGCGCAGCGGCACGACTGATGCTGCGCTTCTTTTCCTCTGCGTTTTGCTTGGTAGCGCGCGCAGTCTCCAATAACGATTGAGTCGTCCCTACTACGGCATGCCGCGAAGGGGTAACAGAAGCCGACTTTCCTCCCCGCGAGCATTGCGGACACTGCGTGTCGAAAACATCCAACACGTAATTACATTGGGCACACTTCATTTCAATTTGGAAAGAATGAATACTTACTTCCCGTAATCAGGGGTTACAAACGGCTGGAACGACCACAAACGCCGCACGGCACGACCTTTAATTTCATCGTTGCTCACCGGGCCGAATTCGCGTGAATCGCCGGAATTATTGCGGTTATCGCCCAGCAGATAATACTGTCCGTTGCCTAACTGCACGGGAATACTGTCGTTGGAAACCGGTGTTTCTTTCAGGTAATTCTCATTCAAGGCTTTACCGTTGATGAATACACGTCCACGAAAAATTTCAACACGTTCGCCGGGAAGGCCTAGAATACGTTTGACCACGACATCCTCCCCCCAGCCGCCGTTTTGCGTTTCAACCAGCACGATATCGCCACGCTGCCATTTACCACTCAAACTCTGGCGGTGATCGATGAGGAATCGTTCACCCGGACGCAGGGTGCTCTCCATCGAAGACGACGTTACCGCTGCGGGTTCCAGCCACGCCTGGCGCACCACGAACATCAACGTCAGCGCCAGCCAGAGGATGACGATTTCGATGAGGCACGTCAGCCATTTGGCGGGCGGAGCGTGATGTTGATCTTCCTCTGTTTCGACCTGCTCGAGAATGCGGACTTCGGACATAAAATTAGTTTACTATCAGGCGTGCTGCAAACATGCCGTCGCAGCCGTCTCGGTGTGGCAACGTACTTTTCCAGGTCGCTTGCCGGTTGGGATCCTGCCCGAGCCACCAGGCGACCTGGCCTTCGTTTTCTTCTGGTTCCAGCGAACAAGTCGAGTAAACCAGAACACCGCCCGGTTTCACAAGCGCCGTGGCAGATTCGAGAAGCTCGCGCTGCAAAACCACCAGTTCTTCCAACTGCGCCGGGGTTTTGCTCCACTTCGCATCCGGCCTGCGTCGCAACGTGCCGGTGCCAAGGCAGGGAGCATCCAGCAATACCATGTCGGCTACCGGCAACGTTTGGGCCAGCTCGCGAAAATCTCCGGCTCTGGTCTCGATCATGGAAACACCCAGCCGCTTTGCATTATCACACACTAACTTTAAGCGTCCCGCGCCCACATCACAAGCGATAATTTTTCCGTCGTTGTTCATCAACTGGGCTAAATGGGTTGTTTTGCCGCCGGGCGCTGCTGCTGCATCGATAATGGTTTGTCCGGGTAGAGGTGCTGCCAACCGTGCCACTAACTGAGCCGCTTCATCTTGGGCGATAATTTCACCAGCCTCCCACTCCGGCCAGGAAGTGGGGTCGCCGGCGTTTTCCACGATGACAGCATCCGGCGACAACAGGCCCTCGCGCGCTTGCAAACCTCGTGCGAGGAGCGATGCCAAAACGGCCTCTCGCGACGAACGCAAGCTATTGACACGCAGGGAAAGCGGGGCGATACCGTTATTAAACTGCAACAACTTTTCGCACTCTTCCCGCCCCAGACGCTCCAGCCAGCGCGCTACCAGCCACTCGGGATGTGAATAGAGGGTTGCCAATTGCCAGGCGGGCTTATCACCCTGCACCGGGCGAGGTTCTTCCGGCAAACGACGCGCAATGGCATTGACAAAGCCGGTGGCCGAAGCCAGGCGCATGGTTTTCATGAGCGACGCGTACTCATTCCCCACCACGGCGGGAAAGGTTTTCAGGTGGGTACGCTCGTAGGCCGCCAGGCGCAAAGCGGCCCGCACAGGTGCATC
>DAITOV010000520.1:0-2133 GCA_036833945.1 Abditibacteriia bacterium | reverse complement strand
CCGCCCTGCTTACGACAAAGACCCGGTCGAATGGCTGCGCTTCCTCTACACCAACTACCCCAACAAGCCAATCCACATTTCCGAATACGCCTCCACCTTCCGCTGCAAAGGCACCAACCAGGACACGGTCGAATTCGGTATCGAAAAAATGACTCGTTTTTATAACGCCATTAAAGACGAATTCCCGCGCGTGAAATCGGTGAACTGGTTCGTGTGGGACACCATCACCGGCAAGAAAACCAACAACAACTACTCCTTCCTCACCGATGGCCGCGCCCTATTGGCCTACCGCAACGTCATCAACAATCCCTACTTCCTGAGTGCGGTCACCTACGACCCCAATAGCTTCCGCCGCTCCATTAAAGGCACCACCACCATCGGCCCGCAAGGCGCCGCCATCCGCCCGGGTGTCTCACTCGACCAGGCATTGGAAGATTCAGGCGGCCTGCTGATGGGCCTTTCCGAACCTGCCCTGCGCGGCATTCACGACGGTGATATCATCCAGGGTGATTTGAGCCTACGCGCCCAACTGCCGCTCAATATGGAAGCCAAAGGCCTGATGTGGCAGATCAACGGTCGCACCGTCGCTATTACCAATACCAAGCCGTATCGGGTTTATATTCCGATTGAGAAGATCGGACCGGGTAAGCATAAGGCGCGGGTGATTGCGCTGGATCAGAATTTGAAGCAGACGGTATCAGCGGAAGTTTCGTTTGAGTTGGTGGAGTGAAGGTCTTTAATGCTATAAATGTTCTTGTCCATAACGCCACTGAATGTAACGCCTGTAAACAGAGCGAAGAGTCGAATATTGATTTATAAAGGAGCGGATGCGCAAACTTCGAGTATTTCCAACCTGTGCACTCAATTCAGGGGAGATTTTTCCCATTGCCTTACGAATATGCGGTAAGACGGTAGGCTCGATTTGGGTGTTATTCTTAGTTGCTTCCACCAATGCCAATAAGTAAATAAGCTGCGCATGTTGCAGAAAATATCCCGGAGCATGCTCTCCAATGATCTTAGCATGCTTCTTATCCTCCAGCAAAAAATCGGAAAATTTATCCAGTGCAGCTAATATCGACGACCATTGGGAAGAAACCCCTACAGAATCTGGATGGACACGTAAAAGAAAACAAGTCTCCGGCGCTGTGGCTTTATATGAAATTTGTGTGAGCCGTAACCACAACACAACATCAGCCCACAACAAGCGCGGAAATGCCGGAATACCCCCCACCTGATCGTAATGAGCAGAACTCATTGCAAACCCACTGTAAGATTTTCGCTGAAATGTCAAAAATGCTCGAAGTAATTCCGAGGCATTTTCCTGATCTGGTATTTTTTCTACGCTCCCAAAAGCATTGCCATTCTGATCGATAGATTGATAATGAGTTTGATATAAGCTTGCATCGGGCTGTGAATTAATCAGTTCATTTAGCACCTGAAGAAAATTGGGAGTCAATTTATCGTCATGGCCGATAAACGTCATGTATTCTTGACGAGGGATACTTAAGGCACGAGACCAATTTTTTTCAATGTCCAAACTATCATCTGAGGGATAGATTTTGATACGTGAGTCCTGCAGATTTTGCAACCATTCATGAGAACCATCGCCACTACAATTTTCCAGGATAGCAAGTTCAAAATTAGGATATGTTTGTGCTAAAACACTTTGCACACATTCCTTAAGATACTCCCCACCATTCCGTAGAGGCAAAATTACTGTGAAACAATGCTTCTTCATATAAAGCTATAAGTTACAAAAAATAAGTGGAATCTTGAAATTTTACAGAGCTTATCCCCATGCCAACTTTCGTAATAATTGCTTCTCCTGCTCCCCTGCTAATTGATATTGCTGTGTGCGGTTATCAGCAATTAGCAAGTTGCTCTGGTTCCCACTTCGAAAAGTATTACTCTGTGGCCAATCTTTAACGTCATACGCCCTGCCATCCTTTCCTACAACTAATACCTGTAATTTTTTAGCTAAAATTTGACGGGTTAGACTATTTCTTCCGCTTTCAAACTCTTCTACGTCCGTTTTACTCAGATACAATTGAGATTGTAAAGATAGTATTAGCTCACGAGAAAGCATAAAACCATTGGTGCGGATATGATAGTTAGGAAAAGGGAAGAAGGCTC
>DAITOV010000519.1:0-2190 GCA_036833945.1 Abditibacteriia bacterium | reverse complement strand
CCGAAAAAGGCCTGCGCACCGGCTGCGCACCCGATACCTTCCTGGGCGGCGGCATCCAGACCTGCATCAAGCTGATCGATGACGGCTGGATCGGCACCCCGGTGGCCGCCACCGCTTTCATGCTGGCGGGCGGGCCGGAAAAATGGCATCCCAACCCAACCTTCTTCTATCAGAAAGGCGGTGGCCCAATGTTCGACATGGGTCCTTATTACCTCACCGCTTTGGTCGCCATGCTCGGCCCGGTGCGACGTATCACCGGTTCGGCCCGCATCACCCACCAAGAACGCATGGCCACGGGCGAGCAAACCTACGGTATGAAGATTCCGGTAGAAATCCCCACTCATGTCGCCACTGTGCTCGATTTCCATTCCGGCCCCGTGGCCACCCTGGTCACCAGCTTCGACGTGCAGGCCCATCAAGTGCCGCGCATCGAAATCTACGGCACCCAGGGCACGCTCAGCGTTCCAGACCCCAACACCTTCGGTGGCCCGGTGCTCATCAAACGTGCCGGTGCCCAGGAATGGAGCGAAATCCCAATCCTACATAGCACCACCGAACCCGGCCGCGGTACCGGCGTGGCCGATATGGCCGCCGCCATCAAAACCGGTCGCCCCCACCGCGTTTCGGGCGAACTGGCCTATCATGTTCTGGATTTGATGCATGGCGTTCACGACGCCTCGCGCGAAGGGCGTCATATCGATGTGGAAAGCACTTGCGCGCGCCCTGCTCCGCTGGCGATTGGTGCGGCGCGAGAAGTGGTGCTCTCTTAAATTTGTAAAGTTCCTCTATCGATGCCATGCGATTACTTGCCGTTCTTCGCATGGCATTACTTTTTAATTGAAAATGACTTCTATCCTTTAATTTTCAACAGGAGGTTTAAAGACATCTATTTTGGGGCATAATAATTGCAGCTTACAGAATCGGTTAAGTCACTCAATCATTAACGGAGATTAGGTCATGAATACACAGCGTAAATTTTACAGGAATGGATTCACCCTTATAGAGCTTTTGGTCGTCATAGCCATTATAGCCATTCTCGCTGCCATTCTTTTCCCTGTTTTCGCCCGCGCCCGTGAAAATGCCAGGCGCTCCAGTTGCCAGAGCAACCTTAAGCAAATTGCCCTTGGGATTTTTCAATACACACAGGATTACGATGAGAAATTCCCGCTCTACCGCACCGCACCATATTTGGGCACCCAGCGCCCTTATGCCTGGGCCGATGGCGGAGTACAACCCTATGTGAAAAGCGTGCAGATACTTCAATGCCCCAGCGAGCCTACCGCCGGACAAACCACCAACCCCGCAGCAAATGGATACACCGATTACGGCTATAACCTCTTTATGGGCGGCTATACGACTACTGGCATCTTGGGGATGAGTATCGCAACACTCACTCAGTCATCACTTACCGTTATGGTGTTCGATAATGTCTCAGGGCACGCCGACTCCTACGGTAATGGGGCAGCCGGGCAACCAAATCCAAATTATACATGTGGCAGTCCCAGTGCTCCCACATGTACTGCCGGTAAAGCGACCTTTGCATCAGGGGCAGCCGTTCGTCACCTCGACGGACAAAACTTCGCTTTTGCCGATGGACATGTGAAATGGTATCGCGGTGCCAGCCTCACCCAGAGTGCTGTGGTATGGAACGCCGGAACACCTTCAACCACCTCCGGTAATAGCCCTACTTTCAGCCCCATTCCCTAAAACAATTCTCCCGGCTTACCGGTTGATGCCAGTAAACATGACGCCAACCGGTTTTGCTTTCATCGTTAAGTCAGCCGCGCCTGTGATAAAATTTTTATCTCATGCGTTTGCTTTCTCTCAAACCCAACCGAATAACCTTGCCACTTTGCGGACTATTACTGCCGCTATTTTTAAGTGGCTGTCAATCAACAGAAAATATCTTCAGCGGCTTGCGCGAAAATGAAATTCTCCGTAATGCCGCTCGTGGCGTATTGATGGGCAAGGCTAATGACGAGATCACTATCGCGCAACGCAACCAGGATAGTGAGGCTTTGCAAGCAGCAACTGCCGAGTTGAGCCGAATCGACCCCCTGGCGGCAGCGGAAAAGCTGGTTCAGGCTGCATTGCAACTGGATATGAATGCAGATAGCAACTCAGATGGGGAGCAGAAACGCAAACAGCAGGTGCAAGCAGCCCAAAAATATCGTGAAGCGTTGCGCATAT
>DAITOV010000518.1:0-2272 GCA_036833945.1 Abditibacteriia bacterium | reverse complement strand
GTAGGTGATGATATGTACGTTGGCTCCGTAGTTGGAACCAAATGGGCGGGGACGGCCGCTGATATAAGGGTGTTCGGGGGCGGAAGGGCAAAAATAAGCGGCGGTGCTTTTATGATAAGGATAAAGCCGTTGTGGCCAGAACCAACTGCCGCCGGAAGCATCGGTGTACCAAAAGTAACCGTCGGGTGGCCTGTCGGTGGTGGGAGTCACTGCATTGGCACGAGGAAAGGACTCGTCATAATCCTGCACATACTGCATCGCCGCCAATCCCATCTGCCTCAGGTTGCTCAGGCAACTGGTGCGCCGGGCGTTTTCGCGGGCGCGGGCGAACACCGGGAATAGAATCGCGGCGAGGATCGCTATAATGGCTATGACGACAAGAAGTTCTATAAGAGTGAAACCATACTGGGTGCGATAAAACTTGTTCGGTGCTGACCTGACTCGTTGCATATGCTCTCCTTGCTTATTATTGATGCTCTCTCTTGCAGATTCCAATTAACTGAGATGGGCGATCGATTCGCCTTCCCGAATGCGTAGCGGCATGACGTTGGTTTCGATCGTGTGGTTTTGGGCGATTTGTGCGTTGAGCAGTTCCATCGCCTTGCTTCCGATTTCCATCAGAGGAATTTTCACCGAGGTGAGGCGCGGTGAAACGTAATCGCACAAAGTCGTCCCGTCGAATCCGATGATGCTGATTTCTTCGGGGACTTTAATACCGGCATCGCGGAGGTAGTTCATGACGCCGATTGCGGCGGTATCGTTTTGCACGAACAGTGCAGTGCAGCCGGTTTCGCGCCAGCCTTCTTTCAACCATTGTTCCATCTGGACACGCCCCCAATGGAGATAGGCTTGTTCATTGTATTCAAGGCTTTGGGCCAGCGGGGTTAAACGAATCCATTCCGCAGGAGCCTTGATGCCCGCAGCATGCAGGGCATCGTGATAGCCCTGGACGCGCAAATGCGACAAGAGCGGGGCTTCTTCGGCCAGACACGCGATGCGTCGATGCCCTCTTTCCAAGAGGTATTCGACTGCCAATCTTGCACCTTGCCGGTCATCGACTGTGACACTGGAATAATTTTCGGCGGCCGTGAACACCGTGACAGCCGGCATGGAAGGAGGAATTATCTTGACGAAGTCGCGGGCGTTGTCGATACAGATAGCCAACAAACCATCGACTTTTTCGAGTGAGCGGCTGTCCCAGGAGCCTGCCGGTCCCAGGAATAACAGATGCTGGCGATGCAACTGAGTTTGTTCTTGGATGCCGCGCATCAGGAGATGATAATATTCCAGTTGAGGGCTGCTTAACGAGGCATTACCGACGATGCCGATATTGCCGGTCCAGGTGCGTTTGCGCGGTGTGACATAAATACCCACACCGTTTACGCTGCGCAGAATCTGCCGCCGCTCCAGTTCACGCACTGCGTCGTTAAGCGTGTAGACGCTTACCCCAAGGGAGGTTTTCAATTCCGCTATGGTGGGCAGTTTGGCGTCCGGCCCCAACTCCTGGGCGATGTCGTGCAGCTTAATGCACGTCGCTTTGAGGCGGGGACGTCCGGCAAGCGTTTTGTCTTCCTTGAGGTCAATCGGCATAGCTTTAGTCGAAGGCACCTTTCTGGAGCTTTTAGCGTTCTGGTGCTTTCTGGTCTTGATTATACCCCGATACTCATCAGGTTAAACATTTTTTTTCGGGGCGATTTGCCGATGGGCGGTCATACCAATCTTATAAATGAACGCCTAACTCTCACGTGTTCATAGCACGCAAAGGCTTCGGCACCGCCAACTTCGTCGCCAGTTTCCGCAATTAACGACATTAAGAGAGGGAAGTTGACCTTGATGGCCGCCAAGTTTGGCATCGATGCTTGGTTGCCTTCCTGTCTACTGTCACCTACCTACGGAGTAAGGAGGTTTACGCCAGAAGTTGGCGGAGTGCTTCGTCAATTTGCGAATGCTGAAATTGGAAGCCGTAGGACGTCAGTTTTTCGGGAAGTGCGCGCACGCTGGCCAGTACGGTTTCATTGGCAGACTGTGTTCCCAGGGCCAGGCGTAGGGCGAAGGCGGGCAGGGGAAGAACGGCGGGGCGATGCACGGCGCGGCCCAAAGCGCGGGTGAAGGCGCGGTTGGTGACGGGTTCGGGAGCACTGAAATTCAAGGCACCGGATACGGCCTCGTTATCGAGGGCAAAGCGCACGGCCCGCGTGGCGTCGTGCAGGGTAATCCAGCTCATATATTGCCCGCCCGAACCAAGCGGCCCACCCAGGCCCAGCTTAAAGGG
>DAITOV010000517.1:0-2320 GCA_036833945.1 Abditibacteriia bacterium | reverse complement strand
GCCACGTGCTTTCAGCCAGGCACAACGCGATTCACTGCGCTGGCTGGCGGCTCATAATGTGCGCTACTACTACGGCGAAACCAACTTCAATTTCGGCGAAGGCCCCAAAGACTGGCTGCAAAGCAAACTCTTGTGGAACCCCAATCAGGAGATAGAGCCGCTGCTCAACGATTGGTATGTCAGCGCCGCCGGTAAAGCGGCTACTCCGGCACTGAAAGCCTATTACGACTTGTGGGAGAAGTATTGGACGGAAGTGATGCCAAAATCACCGTGGTACAACCGCATGGCCGACTATATGTATTTCCGCATCACGGATTACTTACTGGAAGTGCCCCAGGAGTATATCGACCTCTCCGACCGCCATTTCAGCGACGCCCTGCGGCTGGCGGATACGCCCCTTCACAAAGCACGCATCGAAAAGCTGCATACGATGTGGCAATTCTATAAAGCGTCGATTCTCGCTCGAAAAAGCGATGAAATGTGGAAAACCGCCGACCTGCAAACCGAGGCCGAGGCAATCGCATTTCTTGAAAAGAGTCAAAAAGCCATTGCGGTTTCGCAGCAGCGGTTGCAATTATTGCACGATATGCGCAATGACGAGCTCTACGGCCATTCGATCTATCGCCTTGCTGCCGATAACGATATGCGCGGTGACGACTGGGGCGCAATCTCGCTGTGGAGCCTACTGCCATGGGTGAATAAAAGCCCTCAAGTGCGCGAAGGACTGCAAAGTATCGCCCACGCGGCTTCTCCCACCTATCTGCGTTTCATTCCGGCGGGTAAAGAGATACCCTTCACCGGACAAGCCCAAAGCATCGCTGCTAATGTGTTGAAAGCCGCTGCCGATGGTGCCCAGCCACTGATGGATAACGCTTCGTTCGAGCAGAATGCTACCGCTTGGAAGCTGGGCAAAAGCAGCAGCATCGACCGCCAATTCCCCCACAGCGGGCAGGCCAGCGTGAAGATAGGGGCCAACGAGACCGTACTGACACGGCAAATTCCTTACGAACCGGGAACTTACTACGCCACTTTCTCCGCCCTGGCCCCACAAAAAACTGCTGCCCAGGCAACGGTGAAGTTCACTGCCGTGAACCAGCTGGGCCGCCAGCGCGGTAGAAACCTGCCGCAGGGCACCATCACTTTGCATCCGGGGAAATGGAGCAGCTTCGTGGTACCGGTCACCCTGTTGCCGATGAATGTCAACGATACCATGTCGCTCCAACTCACCCTCAATGTGGAAGGTTTGGAAGCCGGGCAGGCGATTTACATTGATGATGTGGAACTGCATCGCGTCGGCCAACCCGTATCGTAATTCTGCAACCGAATTGATTTAAAATTCGTTTTCGCATTAAAATACAGGAACCGGCATCGCTTTAACCGATGCCGGTTCCTGCCATGTCTGACCTCTCTACACTGTTTCGCGAAAAACTCATTCCGTGGGCTAAGAAAGACGCAGCCGAGCGTTTTATTTTGGCACGTCCCAAAATGGACGCTGCAATGTTGCCGCCAGATGTGCAGTTGTTGCCCCACCCTATCAGCAGCGAGCGCACCATCGTTAAGAACCAGCGCCAATACAGCAATACGCGTGGCATCTCCGCCTTGTGGCCTGAAGCAGGATTAAATGAGTTACGTAAATTTAAAATAGCCTGCGTATTGGAAGGCCACATCGACTATCAATTAGGAAACTACAAACTGCAGTGCGGCCCCGGGCATTTCATTTTCATTCCGCCCGGCATCCCGCATCCCGATGGCGGGCGCTGCTACATCGATACTGATAAAAGCTCTACCGGCGAACTGATTTTTTTCTTACTCCACCCGAATGCCCTGCAATGCTGGACCAACCGCTACGATGAACCCAGTTGGCGTCAGGCCAGCAAATATCTGATTCCCAATGAACGCATCGTGCAGCTTTTTCACATGTTGGTGGAAGAAATTACCAACGCAGAAGCTAAATCGCTGGCTTTAGCAGAGGGATTACTCTCTGTTTCGCTGTTAGCCCTGCAACAGGAAGTGGAAGGAGGCCGGCTCCAGGCGGTGCGAGCTAATGCCGCCCAACTCACCAACGAAGCCCGGCACGAACACGCCACAGCCGATTTCACCACGCAACTCAAAGCCTACATCCAGACCAACCTGCAAAAAGGCCTCACCATGGAAGACGCAGCGCGTGATATGTATCTCTCCCGCGCCCAGTTCGCCCGCAAAGTGCGGCGCGAAACCGGCTTCACCTTCAACGAACTGCTCACCCAGCGCCGCATGGAAGAAGCCCAAAAACTGCTGGCCACCTCACAATGGACAGTCTCAACTATCTCCTATTTCCTGG
>DAITOV010000516.1:0-2326 GCA_036833945.1 Abditibacteriia bacterium | reverse complement strand
AAATAAGATAACGGACGGCAAAAAACAGAAACCAAAAGTAAAACCAAAAACTATGTCCCAGCAAATCATGGATGGCGTTATCGCACTTCTGGCTGGCCGCAATGTATTAGTAACCGGTGCTGCGGCTAACATCGGCAAGAGCATCGCGCTGGAAATGGCGCATCAGGGAGCCAATGTCTACCTGGCCGACCTCGATGGAGAAGGTTGCCGTGATCTTGAACAACGCATTACTGCACTGGGGCGTAAATCGAAGAGTTTTGTAGTTGATCTCTCGTTGCGAGAAAATCTCGATGCCATTCACCGGCAGTTGGAAGCCGACGGGGTGGTCATCGATATTCTGGTGAACAACGTCGGCATCGATAATACGGCCGTTCCCGCTAAAGGCGAATACTGGCAGCAGTGGCAAAAGACTTACGATACCAACGTCATCGGTCCGGCTTACCTTACCAAACTATTCACGGATACCATGATTGAAAAGCAGGTGCCCGGTAGTGTGCTGTTTATCACTTCGGTGCATCAATGGATGGTGCGTGGCAGTGCTGCCTATAGTTCCTCCAAAGCGGCTCAGGGCATGATGGTGCGCGAACTGGCGATTGCCCTGGCGGGACAGCGTATTCGAGTGAACGGTATTGCCCCGGGATATGTCGGGGTAGATAGTGACGGTGTGCCAATTCCGCATGCTGCGACACCGCTCTCTAAAAGCTCTATCCCACCGCGTTACATTGGGCGCACGGCAGTTTATTTGTGTAGCGATTACTTCTCAGAGCACACCACTGGAAGCATCCTGACTCTCGATAGCGGCCTTAATCTCCACTCTTATTTGACGACGGGAGCTTCCAAGCCCTACACTTTGCTGGGGCGCGCTATTTCCGGTGTGCGGCGACGGCTTCATATTTGAGATAAACCTAACCCGTGAAATCTGTCGAAGAGCAAGAAAGATTGGACGTCAGCCGCTGCGAGGTGCAAAGTCCCTGGCCGACTCCACTGCAAACTCTACTGCTGCAAGCAACTCTTTGGCAGGGGCCGCAGGCGCGCGACGCCTGGCAGCAATGGCAAGCGCAAATCGATATCGAAAACCTCGACGAAGGCTCTACGCGTCTCTTGCCGCTCTTGCTTCACAACCTCAAACAACAAGGTATCGAAACGCCACTGGCTGCCCGTTTTAAAAGCGTGCAGCGTTATGCCTGGTATCGCAACCAGATGATGATGGGCCGGGCCGCCAAATTGCTGCGCGCATTTGAAGAAGCCGGGGTCAAAACCATGATTCTCAAGGGCGCGCCGCTGATCTTGCTGCATTACAAAGACTACGGCTTGCGACCGATGAACGATCTCGACGTGCTGGTGCCTACCGAGCAATCGGGCAAGGCTCTGGAACTTCTGGAAGAGTGGGGCTGGGACCCGGATATCGAAGAACATCTCGAAGGCAGCGACGACTTCCTCACCTTCCGTCACGCCCACGCCTTTCGCAACGCCGACGACCAGTCGCTCGACTTGCACCGCCACCTTCTGGGGCAATGCTGTTGGGAAGGGGCCGACGACCTCTTCTGGCGCGATGCCATCACCGTGGAACTGCAGGGCGTGAAGACGCTGGCGCTCAATCCCACCGATCAATTGCTGCACGTTTGTTTGCACGGCTTGCAGTGGCAAAGCGTTTCGCCGCTGCGCTGGGTCGCCGATGCCATGATGGTATTAAATGCAGCGCAGGAAGCGACGGACGACAAGTTCCGTATCGACTGGAAGCGATTTGAAACCCTGGCAGCTTCCCATCGGGTACAGTTGCCGTTACGCGATGGGCTGGTGTTTTTGCGCGAACATCTGGCCGCATCGATTCCCGAGGAAACCATCGTTGCCCTGGGCCGTATCAAAGCAACGCGCGCCGAACGAATGGAATACTCTGCGGCCCAGCGTCCGCCGCACTCCTTTGGCCCCTATCTCAAACTCTGGCTGCGCTATCGTTCTTTTTTGCGTTGGGAACACAAAGCCGGAAAGCTCTCGGCGGTATGCGGCTTTCCCCGCTACCTCCAGCACACCTGGGAGTTGGAACACGCCTGGCAGGTGCCCATTGCAGCCGTGCAAAAAAGCCTGCGCCAACAGCGCCAACGCCGTAATTGGCGGGAAGTAGCGCAGTCGCCTCGCAATAGCGGCTCCGATCAATAGCCGATACAAAATTTAAAAGGCTTTACCCTCACCCTCAACCCCTCTCCCAGAACAGGAGAGGGGAGTTCGAGCTTCCACTCTTCACTTTATGTGGTGCGTTAAGGGAGATGAAGCATACCCCCTCGCCCCTTCGGGGAGAGGGCTGGGGTGAGGGGAAAAGAGCGCTGAA
>DAITOV010000515.1:0-2338 GCA_036833945.1 Abditibacteriia bacterium | reverse complement strand
ATGGTATTGCCCTTCACCACGACCTGATACTGACCGGCTCCCGGCGTGGCATTGCCGCCAAACTCTTTGCCCAGGAGTTGTTGAAGTTCTTCATGCAAACCAAAAGCCAGCTTTGTGCTTCCGGCGGCGTTCGAGACAAGAGCAGGAATTTCACGCGCGGTGAGGATTTTATTAAACCCGGCAATCGCTGTCTCGCTGCCCAAAAGCTGAACCTGCGATTTTCCTCCGGCCTGAAGCGTTTGCCCGGCATAGGCCGCCCCATAAACCGTGGGAACATTCTCCTCCAACCACACCAGCGATTCCATGAGTTCGCGCTTGAGGGTTTGCAGTCGCACATAGCTGGAAACGGGAGACTTGAACTGATAGATGCCATAGGCCGCATCGCGCAATTCCACCAGTGCATTGGCATCGGGAGCGACCCAACGCGCGATTTGCTGCTCGATGCGCGCCACACGCTCGGTCAGCGCCGGTTTTTTCTTGGCCGCTTTCAAAAGGAACTGGGCGCGCTTCCAGTAGCGGGCGTCTTCGATGCCATCGCGTGCGCCTTCCCAACCTTCGGTATCAATGGGGCCTTCTTCTGTTTTCCAGACCGCGCCACCATTGGGATACCAACGCAGATAACCGTGGATGAAGAAACCATCCAACTCGTGATAGGCGCAAAACGCACCACGCGTGCGGTTGAAAACATAGGGTGCCCGGTGCCAGTCGGCAACGTAGGTGAACTGCTGGTCGGTTTTATCGATGGGTGAATCGGCCGCGTTTACAATCGCTTTGGCCTGCGGCATGACGACACTGTTCCATATCCAGCGGTCGATAGCCGGGTTGAGTGCTGCAATATGTTCCCGGCTTTGCCCCACGCGACCAGTGGCGGTAAATTCAACTCGAATACCGAACTCTTTCATGAGCTGAGCGCGGTGCAGCACTTCGGGGATTTCGTTCGGTGGTATTTCATCGGCGATGAAGCAGATGATTTCGGTGATGCCTTTGCCACGCAAGTAACCGACGATTTCTCCAAAAATCCAGCGCTTGATGGCGGCATGACGCGGAGAATCGGCAGCCAGTTCCTTATCGCCGGTGATGGCTCGGGAGTAGCTGATCCAGGTATTATCGAAGTTCTTGAAATTGAAATGGAAGGAGGGCATTCCCGCCTGAATTGGGATTTCAACGAAAGGATCGAAATAACTCAAGTCTAACTCGGGCAAGGCATTTTCCTTGATAAGCCCTTGCTTCATTGCCTCTTCCAACCCCACACCGGTGGCTTTAATACGGGCGTTCTTGAGAGACACCGAGCCGCCGAAGCGGTTGGTCCACGAGTTATCAAGGTTGATCGTGATATGGTGCTGGGCCAGATTGGTGATGTGGCGTTTGAACGGCTCCATATCGCCGGGCGGATTGGGAAAATTATAAGATTTGCCTTTCTCCCCGTTCATCAGGCTGTTCCACAGGAAAGTCGCTTCGGTTTGAAAATATTCGCGCCCCGGCAGCTTTACCGGCCACACTTCCACCTGCAAGTTGAGTGGCTTCATCGCGGCCTGGCTAAAACGCACCTGTCCACGATACGACCCCGGCGCGACATTATCCGTATTCAATGTCAGCCAGACCGTGTTCGACTCGTTCGCTTTGAGCGGAACGTCAAAGGATGAGCTTGTGCCCGACTCACGCCTCGGCGCATCCAAGAGCCAGAACGGGCCGACCGTCAGGTGCGGTGCTGCCACGCCCTGCACACGTAACCGTAGCGCCGAAGCCGGGATTTTGTGACGGCTATCGGCGGTGACTAAATCACTCAGCGTCACCTTGAACTGCGCATCGGCCTGGGCATTGGAAAGATAAAATGGCACCGATTCCCATTCGTTTTGTCCCAGGTCGAGCCGCAACGCCCCTCCCTGCTCGCCCTTTTCCGGATAAGGTGGCTCGGCAAACGCTGCGCCGCGTGCATGGGTGAAATCGCGCCGCCAGGCGACCGGGACTTTGGCGCCCAGTGTTTGCAAACCGGCAGCGATGCGTTCGCTTTTCTTTTGCACACCGCCTTGCAGGATGAGTTTTTCCAGAAAATCGCGCGGCGCTTTACCGACTCGCAGTTTGGCGTCGGCCAGTTTTTCGGTATTGATAATGCGAAAATACTCAAAGCCGACAAACCACACCTCACCTTTGCCGTAGGCATTGCGGAAAACGATGGGGTCGCCGTTACGCGTTATCACGGCCTGGGCCGTGGTGAGCTTGTTGGGTGCCGAACCACCGGTGAGGCCAAAAACCGCTTTGGCTGTCTCCACATCGGGAATGAGCGCTCTGGCCTGATCGCCCATCAGAGCAAACACATCGCCCTCTCCGCGACGCACGG
>DAITOV010000514.1:0-2347 GCA_036833945.1 Abditibacteriia bacterium | reverse complement strand
CAGAACGAATGGTCGAAATTCGATGTTGAAGTGGGCCAGCGCTTGCGGGTCACGGGTAGAGCGGTTGAGTTTAACGGGCAGACTCAACTCGACTTCATTTCAGAAATCTATGTCATCAACGCTGTGCCGGCTCCAAGTTTGAAGGCTGTCGATCTTAGTTTTCCCTTGGGCTCTCCCAACGATCTCGAACGCTATGAAGGGATGCAGGTGAAAATTGCTGGAGAGATGGTGGTCACGGGCAACTACAATTTATATCGTCATGGCGAGTTGGAACTGGCGGCTGGCGAAAGATTGTTCGCCTCTACCAATGGCAACGGCTACAGCAAGGAAGAAAACGCACGGCGACGCCTGGTGCTTGACGATGGAAGCACTCGCCGTGAACCGCGCCCCACACCGCATTTGAATGAAGACCCGACTCGGCGTGTGGGCGACTCGGTCTCGGGGGCAACGGGTATTTTGTCGTTTGCTTTTGACAAATATCGCTTGCAGCCAACTGCAAAGCTGACATTTAAGGCGGGCAACCCACGGCCTGAAAAACCGGTTCTGCCGCCGGGCGGTTTAACGGTGGCTTCGTTCAATGTGCAAAACTACTTCACAACACTCAAGTCGCAAAGCAAAGCGGCCCGCGGTGCGGCTACTGCTGAAGAATTCGAATCGCGTAGTGCCAAAGTGGCCAGGGCGCTCCGTGAAATGGACGCTGATATCGTTGGCCTGATGGAAATTGAAAATAACGGCGAAGTGGCAATCGGCGATTTGGTAAAGCGTCTCAATGCTCTCTATAGCAACGAGGAATACTCTTTCGTGCGCGATCCCCGAAGCGGTACCGGAACCGATGCCATTAAATGTGGTTTTATTTACAAGGCTGCCAAAATTAAGGCGGAAGGCGAGTCGTTGAGCGACCCACAGAAAATTTACTCGCGCCTCCCCATTGCGCAGACTTTTGCGGCACCTGGCGGTTTGCGTTTTACCGTGGTTGTCAACCATTTCAAATCGAAGGGCGGTTGTCCTGCTGCCGGCGATGTTGATGAGGGGCAGGGCTGTTGGAACGGCAAAAGAACTCGCGAAGCCGAGGCACTGCTGGGCTTTATCGACCGCTTAAAAGTATCCAGTGGCAGCAATGATGTAGTGGTGTTGGGCGATTTGAACTCCTACATGCAGGAAGTACCCATCAAGACACTGCAGCAAGGCGGGTTGGCAAACCTGAACGAACAGATTCCGGCGCAACAGCGCTATTCAAGCCAGTTCCAGGGCGAGTCGGGTTTCCTGGATTACATGCTGGTAACGGCAAGCTTACGGCCGCAGGTAGCCGGGGTTGCGGTGTGGCATATCAACTCCGATGAACCCGTGAGCATTGCTGCCGAGGGGACACCATATCGTTCCTCCGATCACGATCCACTGATTATTTCATTGCGCCCCCGGAATGTAGCTGCACTCTCTGTTAATTGAGTGCAGCGGGGCGTTTTGCGCTATGCTTTGAATTATGAAACCATTGTTGGCTCTGGTAGCCGGAATGCTGCTTTGTAGCGCGCCCTGTCATGCCTGGTGGCCGGCAGGGCATAGCATTTTAAGTGAAGCGGCTGTGCGCACACTGCCCGAGGAAATGCCGAAGTTTTTTCGTGAAGGCGGAAAGGCGATTGCTCACCACTCCCAAGACCCCGACGTGGCCAAGAACCGTGCCGTGCCGCTCTCAACCAGCACCGAAGCGCCCGAACATTATTTCGACTGGGAACTGGTCGAAAAGTCGCTCGGCGACAAGCCATTCCCGGCGACTCGTTACGATTACCTAAAATTTTGTTTTGAAAACGGCGTAGCACCACAGAACGTTGGGCTTTTGCCTTATGCCGTTGCGGAGTGGACGCAACGGTTGACGGTCGCTTTCGCCGAGCATCGCCGCTGGCCACAGAATAAGCGTATTCGCGAGCAATGTCTGTTTACTGCCGGAATTTTGGCGCACTACGCCCAGGATTTATGCCAACCGCTGCACACCACCATCCATCACGACGGGCGTGCAAAAGAGGACGGTTCTTCGCCGCGCAGCGGCATCCATAACAAGATTGACGCATTAGTAGAAACATTGGCACCTTCACCTAAAGCATTGGCGCAAAACCAGACTCTCACACCGTTTAACCAGCTATTGCCAGATGTGGTGCGTGAACTGCGGCGCAGTCATGGGTTGGTCGACGACACCTATGCCCTGGAAGCGATACTGCCTGTCGCCGGACAAAAGCCAACACAAACAGATCTGGAACTGCTCACCTTTACTAATCAGCGTGCCAGGGAAGCAACCCGGTTCGCAGGCTCACTGTTTTTAACGGCGTGGCGCAATTCGGCGCAAGTACAATTGCCG
>DAITOV010000513.1:0-2403 GCA_036833945.1 Abditibacteriia bacterium | reverse complement strand
AGTATTGAAGGTTCCAGTGGTATGCCCCGCAACGGGCACTGGAAGATTCGTGTTCCGGTAGTTGGATATCAGAATTTTCTGGACGCGGTCTCGAAAATCGGCGAAGTGCAGACCCTCACTACCGATTCTTCGGATGTGAGCGAAGAATATTACGATATCGAAGCCCGCCTGCGTAATAAACGAGTGGAAGAAAAGCGCCTCATCGATCATCTCAATCGTTCCACCGGCAAACTCAGCGAAATCCTTCTGGTCGAAAAAGAAATCAGCCGGGTACGGGGTGAAATCGAGCAGATGCAAGGGCGTATGCGCGTCTTGCAGAACCTCACCTCGCTGACGACAATCACCGTTTCAATTGACGAAGTGAAAGATTACATCCCGCCGGCCCCGCCGACCTTTGGGACCGAAATCGCGCGCTCTTTTTCAGGTTCGTTCGGCGGGCTGATAAACTTTGGCAAAGGCCTCGTTCTTCTGGCAGTGGCATTACTGCCCTGGGGGATTGCAGGACTTATCGTAACGCTGCCGTTGTGGATTGCGTTATATCGCCGCCGTCCAGGAACAGGGAAAAAATAGCATTTACTCATTCATCATAATATGGCCAATTCTCCAGCCGAACTCGATTTGATTGAACGTTTCATGACGGCCTACAACGCCATCGATAATCATCTGCAAAACGTTTTGCATAGCGGGCACACGAGTTCTTTTCGTTCTTCCGTCGATCTCTACGCCAAGCGGAATCGAGGCTGGAAAGATGCCGACTTGTTGCGAATGGTGGCCGGGCTGCGCAACTTGCTGGTACATGAAAAAGTAGAACCCTACGAGTATCCCTGTGTGCCGATTGAGAAATTGGTCGTCAAATTAGAAGCGGCGCGCGATCGTTTGTTGCATCCGCAACGTGTCATTCCTCGCTTTGAGAGAAAAGTCGTCACCATTAAGGCGGAGGACTCTCTGGCACACGTTCTCCGCTCCATTCACAACTTAAAGATCACGCACTTTCCGGTCTACGAAGAGGCGCAGGGCAAACAGCGGTTTGCCGGGGTGCTCACGGAAAATGGCATTACCCGTTGGCTGGCTGAACATACAGCCAACGAAATGAGTATCGTCGACCTGGAACAAGAACCGGTGGCTGAAGTGCTGGCGCGGGAAGAAGGTTTTTTTGCCAAACGGCATAACTATGAGTTCGCAGCACGTGAGACGCGTGCAGAAGAGCTGGTGCAGCGTTTCCACGACAATACCTACCTGGAAGCGGTTCTCATCACCGAGAAAGGCAATTCGCACGAAAAGTTGCTGGGCATCGTCACCCGCTGGGACGTGTTGAATTTTGATCTCTAACGGCAGAGCTTAGAACTTAGATTTTAGAGCTTAGGATTTGACCAGTCGCAGTCATTCCATCAGCTTTCCAATATGCCGGATGGCGGGTTGGATGTTCTGTGGGAACATGGCGCGCCAGTGTGGGTCGAACGGCATTAGAGCGGTGACGGGGACATTGTATTTCAGGTGCATGGTATGGCGTGAGGCAACTTCGCCCAACTGTTTTCCCAGGGCGCTGTCTTGGGTAACCATACCGTCGTTGTTGTGCAGGCCGAAGCGGTCGCGGTAGACCACGGCGAAAAGATGGTAGCGGTCGCGCGCTGCGATGTCGTTTGGATTACGGTTGAGGTCTTTGGTAAATCGACTCCAGTGCGCCAATGAACGCGGGCCGCGGGTGGGCACCGGTATCCATGGCACAGGCCCGTGATGGGGTGTGCAAAGCGATACAAGTGCCGTGCAGGGAAAACCTTCGGCAACCATCTGCCGCGCTACTAATCCGCCCATGCTGTAGCCGATGAGAATGGTACGAGAGAAATCGTGCTCACGCTTTTTCAGTTCCGCCACGATTTGGCGGGCACTCTCGGGGTAGGGCGTCCAGGTGGTATCGTAGGTCACATCCCAAAATCGCCAGGTGCGAGCCTGCGGCAGTTCCTTGAGTTCGTCACGCACGCGCCGCATGGCGCGGGCATCCGAAGCCCAGCCGTGCACGATGATGCAATGCCGATGTTCGGTTGTTTCTTCGCGCGGTGCGATGTCGACGATATTAATGGCCGCTTTGCCGGTGACAGCGCGCAGTGAGTGAAGATAAGAACGGAAATGGCTCATGTTACGAATATTTTAGCTGCGAATAAAGGTGAAGCGCCTGGGCAACGACCTGATCCATATTGTAATAGCGGTAAGTGCCCAACCGTCCGACAAAGTGCACGTTCTGTTCCGCATCCATCAGAGTTTGGTAGCGTTTGTAAAGCGCGGCGTTTTCCGGGCGCGGAATAGGGTAGAATGGGTCGCCCTCAGCGCGGGGATACTCAACCATGATGCTGGTTTTTTCGTGTTGTTGACCGGTGAGATATTTGTATTCAGTCACGCGCGTGTAAT
>DAITOV010000512.1:0-2421 GCA_036833945.1 Abditibacteriia bacterium | reverse complement strand
TCGATTCGATCAGTGCCGGATTGTAATAGTGAAGCGCGGGGTAGAGAATGGACATTTCAATAAGCCTTGTGCAGCGTTATTGATTATTATTCCCTGCTGTAACCTGCTTGAAACACGGGTAAGTGGTGAACGGCGCTCACGAAAACGGCATTGGCGCTCACAGGTTCTGTTTTTCGGGGTGTTGATCGGCCAGGTGGCGGTGTTGGGAGGGCGTGTGCCCGTAGAGGCTTTTGAAAGAACGCGAGAGATTGGTGACGTCGCGCAAACCGATGCGGGTGGCGATGACGTTGAGCGGTAAATCGGTGTTTTCCAGATATTCACAAGCCGCTGCCAGCCGTTTATCCGCCAGGTAGTCGCGAGGCGATTGACCGATGTGATGCTGAAAGAGACGCCGGAACTGCGCCGGGCTAAACCCCGATTCCTGGGCCAGTTCGGTGATGGTGTGGGCGGGATTGATGGCGATACTTTGCAGCACTTTCGCCAGCCATTGCGGCAAGCCGGAGTGGATGGAAACATCGAGCGGAGCCTGGTTGATGTGCGGCCAGCAGAGGCCGAAGAGGGCATGGGCCAACCCTCCCGCCATCAAGGGGTAATGAGGTTGGCGTAAAAGCCGCGCCTTGATGATCTGGAGCATCCACGATTCCATGAGCCGGAACTCTTCATCCGAAGGCCGCCACTGCGTGGGCAGTTCCATGTTTTGCAACAGGTTAAATTTCTGGAAAACCGTGATGCGCAGAGCAATCGAGAGCCAATTGGTCGGTTGCGGGGTGACAATATGACGGTGGAGTTGAATCGGAAGTAGGCAGGCATCTCCAGCTTCGATGAGCCATGTTTTACCGGCGGCCGTTACCTCCACACAGCCCTCTTGCACCAACCAAAGGTGGTAGGCGTTCTTGAGTGAGGGAGAATGTTGTGGATCGTGGTCGAGCGTATCCATCTCCTTCCAATAGTGATGGTGAGTAGCGATGACCTGGACTCGAACGCTCGAAATATCGACATCCTGCAGCATGGCGATAATTATAAGACAAATTCTTTGCGTGGCTGTGACAATTTTCCACCATGTGGCGTGGAACTACGGTTGCGAAAAGCGTGGTCCCACATCTTCACTGCTTCTTTGTGGAGCCGCCGCGTTTTCTTCAGTGGTTTTCGCGGGAGATGAAAAACGCGGGCCGACCTCCTCTTCGCGTGCCGGTGTCCGGGGCCGTGCAGGAGCATCTTCGCTGGAAATTGGAGGTGGAGGTGCCGGAATCGCGGTGCGAGTATTGCTTTGTCTCTCGATTGTGGCTGCCGGGCGCGAAGCGGGAGCCAGGCGCGATGCCGCTTGAGATACGGGCGCAGGGTTGCTGGGGCGAGGGGCCGGGCTTCGGGTTTCCTGGATGGGTTGTATCGTGGCCGGTGACGAAACCTGCGGGTTGGCAGTCGGTGTTACAGCGTCGTTGACTACGGGCGAAGCAGATGGAGTATCGCCTGAGGCTTGCACGGGTTGGTTATTCTGTGGAATGAGGTCGCCGGGCGGCTGGGAAGTGTTGCTCTCCGTAATCTGAGTGGCGGGTGGTTGCGGTGTGCCCTCCACTGATGCTTTTTGCTGCATACCGCGTACGAGTAAAAAGGAGAGTATCGCAGCGAGCGCTGCCAGGCCCATCAGAAAGAAATAATTTTGTGACTGCTTTCGCGAGGTAGGCGGAGCTGCTTGTATGATGTCGGCAGGAGGCTCTAAGACCGGAGCCGCTTCCGGTGCGGTAAGTAGGGGATCGTTGGCAAATGGCAGGGGTTCGTTGGAGGCTAACGGTGGAAGAGTGGCAGTTTGCGGCTCCAGCATCAGGCTGAGTTTGATTTCGCTTTGCAATTCCAGCCGGAATTTATCCCATTCGCCAAACTGCAGCGGAGCGGTGGTTTGGGCGTTGTCACGGGCAGTGTGCAGAATAGCCAGCCGCTCTTTTTCGCCATAATTATCGGGCAGTAAGGCGTGGGCTTTTTCGCTGTGGATAATGGCTTCATCCAGCGCGTCGGTGCGGCGCAGTAGCATTGCTAGCAGCGAATGGGCCGCAAACGCTTCCGGAGTCAGGTGTACTGCCTGGCGGCAGCCGAGCAGTGCCTTGTCTATCTCACCGCGTTCGACTTGGTTCAGCGCCCGTTCCAACAGGCTGTTGGCATGGCGCAGGTCGATTTGTTGCGGAGTAAGTGGTGCTTCGTTGGGCGTGGGCCACAGGTTCACGTTATTTTCTGGTGCGATGCTCATTGTGCCACCGCCTGAATGGTGCCGGCATAGGGATCGAGGCTATTGGCCTTGTTGCTGGTCAGCCGGGTGACATTGGAGCCGTTAATCTCCATCGAGTAGATATTCATAGAGCCGTCGCGATCGGAAGCGAAAATGATTTTACTACCATCCGCCGAGAAGGTGGCCCGCACATCCTTGGCGTT
>DAITOV010000511.1:0-2424 GCA_036833945.1 Abditibacteriia bacterium | reverse complement strand
GCCATAATCTGTTGAAAAATAAATCGGAATAATGTGGTTCAGCGTATAATTTTCGGCGTTATGCCTTAATAATGCGTACTGTTACGTGGTGTTGCCGCACGGTCTTCCCGGCTGGCCCAGAACATCCATGAAGCGCCCGCACCGATCAAGAGGCAGAATATTCCAAAGGCTCCGCAAATCGGTGCCAACGATGAACCGGCTGGTGGAGTTGTGGCCCCAACAGGAACACTGGCTACCGCAATATCCTTGAAGATGAGGGCTACAAGGATAAGCATCCAACCGATTGCTGAAAACAGCAGCCCCAAGTCTTTATCATATCCTCCTTTGAGATATCCGTAGGCATTCCAGGCAAACGGTAAAAGGCAGGGCAAAGCCATGAGAAGGAAGGCGCGCGAAGAAGGAATATTGCCACTGATTAAACCCCAGCCGGCTCCAACGGTATAGAGTGCCAGAGCGCAAGCGAGGATAAGCGGCCAGTTTCCAGAGTCGTTGTTAGCGACAACGCGTCGGGGGCTGGTTTTGGGTGGAGGAGAAGTTGTAGGCAACACGGCTTTATTTTACATGAAAATTCAGCAAAGCTGGGATAAAATTATTTACATAGGTCGTTGAGGTATCGCGTGCAAATTCTTTGCGTCTGAATCGAATCGGTGATACTATTCGCGAACGAATTTTTCCCTTATATTGTGCTCTCCATCCTCATCGTCAACTGGAATACGCGAGAATACTTGCAAGCTTGTCTGGTATCTTTGCAAAAAGCATGCGTGGGTTTGACGCATGAAATTATCGTGGTCGATAACGACTCGCACGATGGCTCGGCAGCGATGGTCGAAGCGCAATTTTCCGAGGTGCATTTATTTGCCTTAAAGGAGAATCTGGGCTTTGCCAGAGGCAATAATTATGCCTATGAGAAAGCCAGCGGCGAGTGGATTTGGCTGCTCAATCCCGATACCGAAATTATCGGTGATGCCCCCCGGCAGATGATAGCATTCCTGGAAGCCCATCCCGGGGCCGGAGCGGTGGCCAGTGCGCTCATTGATGCCAAAACAAAAAAGCCGCAGCATTCGTGCCGCACTTTTCCCACTCCTGCAGCCTTATGGAGTGAGGGCAGTGGACTATCACGGTTTTATCCGCGTTCACGGCGTTTTGGATTCTATCGGATGGGGTGGTGGAGCTATGACGATACACGTGAAGTTGAGCAGCCCATGGCTTCGAGCTTCATGATGCGCCGCAGTGCCATCGAAAGCATCTACGATCCGGCAGTGGGCGGGTTGTTTGACGAGGCGTTTCCCATCTACTTCAACGATGTCGATCTCTGTCTGCGGCTGTGGCAAAATAACTGGCCGATCTGGTATTTGCATGAAGCCGAAGTGCTCCATCATGGCGGGGCAAGTACGGGGCAAATCAAGCCGGAAATGATTGCCGAGTCGCACCGCTCGCTCCGGCTGTTTTATGAGAAGCACTATCGCGAAAAGCTATCGCCGCTGTGTTACCATCCTACTATGGGCATGATGGACTGGGCGGGCAAAGCCCGTGTCTGGGCTGCCCGCCGCAAAGCCAATCAATAAGATTCAAGGTTGCAAGACATATACGGCAACTTCTCCCGGCTCCAGGGTGAGGGTGATTGCCTGACCGACAGCAACCGTTTTGCCACTGTAGTATTCGTAGCCCTTACCGAGTTCAGCGGGTAATTGGAAATTATAGTCCGTGGGTTTGGAACTCTCGTTGAGTACACAAACCAGCGAGTGCTGCTTGCCCTTCAGGACTTGAATTTGGTCAGTTTTTTGACCGGCTAACGTTACCGGCCTTTGGTTAAGAAATAGCTCTTCAAAGTCGGCTGTCAAGCGGGTGATTTCTCCGACGGCATACCAGGAACGGCCATCCATCGATTTCCGTTCGTAAATCAGGACCCCGCCGGTTGCATCGAGCGCGCGGCGCAGCAGCACCGCTTTTTTAAGGGGTGCGACCGGGCGGCGCGAGCGAATATCATAGGGCACCAGCAACTCGCCATACTTCACCGGAATACCATGCAGGGCAGCAATACTATCAGTGATGGCGGGAATAGGGCGACCGTATCCCATGCCGACTTCATCCACGGCTTGCATTCGGCCTACGATATCCCAATCGATGCCATAGCGCGATTTCGTAGAGTTTTCCTTCGCGTCGTAATAACCGCTATAGGAAGTGAACTTTACTTTTGGATTGGCTTCATGGACCGCCGCTTTTATCTTGCCTAACAGCACGGCCGTGCGATGAGCCATGAAATCGACCCACTGCGGGGCATAATTTTTTTGTACTGTCTCTGGCGTGAGTTCGATTTTTGCATCGAGCCGGGCAAAGGTGCGAAAGGCTGCCAGGCAACGCTCGCAGAAGCAGGCATGGGGAGGATTAAACGGTGGATATTCGTAGTCATATTCCACCGTATCA
>DAITOV010000510.1:0-2430 GCA_036833945.1 Abditibacteriia bacterium | reverse complement strand
CTTTGTGCCCCGCTTCGATCCGCGCATTGGGTTCGGTGAAGGTGACAAGCACCATCCCCCCCACAACAATACAAAACGATACGAATACCAAAACCAGCGAGCGGCGAATATTTTCTGTCGAAAGGCGACGGTGAAAAATTTCGACATCGCTTTTACCGCGCAAAGTTGCGATCACCGTTGCCATCATCGCAGCAAAAGTCGTCACTTTGATTCCACCACTGGTACCGCCCGGAGCGGCACCAATGAACATCGCCATACCGCACAGCATCAGTGTAATTGAACGCAATGCGCCAAAGTCCACTGTCGAATAGCCACCCGAGCGCAATGCAATGGATTGGAAAGCACTGGCAAGAAGCTTCTCGCCAAATGACAGTTGTCCCAAGGTATGGGGGTTTGTCCATTCAGTGACCAGTATCGCCATCATAAAAATAGCCCACAAGGCCACCGACATTGCCAAAACCACGCGCGTATGCAGGGATAGTGGCGGACGTTTATTGCGAGGTGTTTGCCAGCGCACTAAAAATTCCTGGTATACCGCAAAACCAAGGCCGCCGACCGCAATTAATGCCGCAATGGTCACATTCACCCAGACATCACTGCGAAATATACCCAGACTGGATTGCCCCTCGGGACCGATTCCAAATATATCGAAACCAGCATTACAAAAGGCCGAAACGGAATGAAAAATTCCATACCAGAGCGCTTGCAAGAAATCCATATTAGGCAGCGCCATGAAATGCACCGCTAAAATGATAGCCCCCAATACTTCGACAAAGAGCGTAAACGCTACAGCCCGCAACACCAGGGTGCGGGTATCTCGTAAAGTAACTTGCCCTAAAGTACTACGCAGCAACAAACGCTCATGTAAACGGATTTCGCGCCCAAAAACCAACAATAAAAATGTTGATGCCAACATATAACCTAAGCCACCAGCCTGAACCAGTAGCAAGAGAATGAGTTGACCTATAGGTGAAAGTGTTTCTTTAATATCAAAAACCGAAAGCCCGGTGACACAGACCGCCGAAGTCGCCATGAAGAACGCAGCGCTCCAATCAAGTGGCTCACCTTGCGCACTCATCGGCAAACGCAGCAACAACCCACCCAAAAAAATGAGGGCCAAAAACAGCAGCATCAAGGTCCGAGCCGGATGCCGTGGACGAATCAACTGCCGCTGCACTAACTCCTGCACGGCATTATTTACTGGCATAGGTATAAGGCAATGAATACATCACCCGAAATAGTTGCATGTTCAAATTATAGATATGAGATTCTACCTATTTTGCCATAGATTGTGCTATGGCATAAATATTCTTCCAAAATCAAAGCCGTTGAAAGATGATTTCGGCTGAGTTCGGAATCGAATTTGGTCTTTGCCATAATCATGCCCAGAACTTCAAGAAATCAACAGCTGGCCAAAAGAACTTTTGATGTTGACGAAGCATTTGTCCGTTTGCGCCAGGCAGTTGAGCCTTTTGCAAAAGCTGCGCTATTTGAATTGAGGGACGAAGGTTTCACCTCAACTTTTGAGCAACTGGTCGCTTGTATCATCTCCATTCGCACCTATGATGAAACAACGATCAAAATAGCACCCCGGTTATTTAAGGTTGCGCGCACGCCTGCAAAAGTATTCCAGCTTTCAACGGATGAGATTGATGCGCTGATTTCGCCCTGCACTTTTCATCGGGGCAAGGCCATCCAAATCCACGAAATCGCCAGCCGGATTATGAATGAATTCGATGGTGAGTTGCCATGTGATTATGAAGTGCTCACATCACTACGCGGCGTCGGCCCGAAGTGCGCTAATTTAGTTCTGGGTATCGCCTGCAATCAACCGCATATTGGAGTGGACATCCACGTACACCGTGTCACGAATCGCTGGGGCGTTATTCAAACCAAAACCCCGGAGCTGACCACAATTGCGTTGGAGAAATGGCTACCAAAAAAATATTGGATTGAGATCAACGAACTGCTGGTTCCTTTTGGCAAGCACGTTTGCACCGGGAAACTACCGAAATGTTCAACCTGCCCGCTCTTGGAAATGTGCGCACAGGTCGGAGTGGCAACTCACAGATAAGATGAGGAACGGCACGTCAGCTGTATTGAGGCAGAGTAACACTTGTTCTCATATCGCTTTTACAATTAACATTCTCACTCCTCAGCGTTCATAGCACGCAAAGCCTTCGGCCACACTAACTTCGTCGCAAGTTAACGCGATGAATGGCAGGAGTAAAATGACTTCTACTTCTCTTATATCTGGAGGATGGCAAGAGGCTTTGGCCCTTCCACTTGCTCACGCACGTGGTTCTTCGTTGCGTTTCCCCCAGCGCTAAGCGCCCTCTCCTTAGTATCTGACATAATAAAAAACCCCTGTGAATTGAATCACAGGGGTTTTCATTCTGAGGCGTTGCTCACTGAAAACTGAATAGCGTT
>DAITOV010000509.1:0-2449 GCA_036833945.1 Abditibacteriia bacterium | reverse complement strand
CATCATCATTTCTTCAATGCTTCAATAAACACCGGCTTCCAGATACCCGCGTGGTTGCCTTCTTTCTTCATGACGCGCACCACGATGTGGTTTTGCGCTCCCCAGCGGAGCAACGCCGTGGCATCGGAAGCAAACTGCTTATTCCAGCCTTCGGGGCCAACGTCGTGCTGGCCGACAAACTCACCGTTCACCCACACCCAGGCTGCCTGATCGACTGCTTCAAACACAACATCGGCCGCCGTTGCATCGGGGCGAGCCGGCAAATCGAACGCGAGCCGATACCAGGCCACGCCTTCATATTGTTGGCCCTGGCTTTGCCACGACTTGCCGATGCCGATCGGCTGCCAGCTCTTATCGTTGTAACTTGCTTCAAACCACTGCTTCTTGTGGCCGTTCTGGTGAGGGTCGGTCTGGAATTTCCAGCCTTCCAGGGGAAGCTCTATTTTCTGCACCACTTTGAGCTGGTGGTCTTGATACTGAGGTTTTTCACGCACCGAAAACACCTCGGTGGTAAAAGGCCACAACGCACTGCTGGCGATGCGGCTCACCCTGGCCGAAGCATCGTTTTGCGCTTCTTCCAGCAACGCGGAATAGGCCGGATGTTGAGCGAAATGATGGGCCAGGTGCTCGACCGTGGCTTGCCGCACCATTTCATCGCCATCTTTCAAACCAATCGCTATCGCCTGTTGCGCCAGTGATGTTTTCAAGAGCATACGCAATGCCGAACGGCGTGTGAGAGCATCGCTATCGGTTTTGAGTATCTGCAACGCCGTTGCCGATGCCGGTTCTCCCAGACGGACGAGCGCTTGCACCACCGCCCGCCGAATAATGGCATGAGGATTTTTGGCAGCGGCTTGCAGCACTGCCAGATCACTGCTTTTTAAAATAGCCTGCCGCTGGACGCTTAATTGTCGATCGACAACCTCGCCCTGGGCTTGCGCGAAAGACTGCACGCTCAAAACCAACACCGCAAGCAATATGATTCTGTTCATAACGTCATTATTATAAGGCCGGATTCCAGGCCGGTTGCTGGTTCCAATCGGCAGGCGCATCATAATTACAGATGCTCTTGGAGCCAACCCGGAACCACTTGGCATGTCCATCGGCAAAAGTCACTACACTGCCGGAAAAATGCGGATAAACCAGTTCGTGAAAGGTGCTGGCCGGGTCGGCCCACGCCCCGCAAAATTCGTTGGGCCAGGCCGTCGTGCTGTAGGGAGTGTGATAATCCAGAACCATCACCACTTCAGACGAACGCTTGATATCAGCCTGGGACAAAGGAACCGGCGAAGCATCACGAAAGCGATTGATGAGAAGATTGTAACCGTAGCTGGGAGCGCGCACATCCGTGGTGGAGCTTTGTCCGAAGGATGGACACACAAACATTTGTGTACTTTTCACATAGGGATGAATCAAGTCCATCCAGGTGACGAAATAACCCTGCGAACGGTTGGTTCCCGCTCCATAGCCATCGTTGACCCAGAAACGGGCGCCGGGCATGGAAGAGTTGGTTTGAAAAGTATGCGTCGTGCCCGGTGTTGCGGGACGGGAAGGGCCGCCCCAGAAAGTCAGCGGATAGCGCTCATCATAATCCTGGGTATATTGCATGATTCCCATACCGATTTGCTTGAGGTTACTCAAACAACTGGTGCGTCGTGCATTTTCACGCGCACGCGCAAATACCGGGAATAATATCGCTGCAAGGATTGCGATAATGGCTATAACGACAAGCAACTCTATTAGTGTAAAAGCTTGCTTGTGGTGTGTTTTTTTCATTGTCCTACCTCTCAACCAATTATTACAGACGACTATAATTATGGTCCACTCACTGCTAACAATAACTCCGCTATCGTTCAGCACATTCCGCTATTGGGTCTTTTTATGAGTCTTGCGAAATTCTGCCGGCGTCATGCCAAAGTGCCGACGGAAAATTTTATGAAATTGAGTATGTTTGAGTCCTACGAACTGGCAAACCACCTCGATGGAACAGTTCTCCTGCAATAACCAATGTTTCGATTCGGCTAAGCGGCGCTCGGTGAGATATTGAGTGAATGTCTGCCCGGTTTCTTCGAGAAATTTGCGGGTGAAATTCGTCCGCGACATATACACCACCTGCGCCACCGACTCGATGGTGAGAGGGTGATTGAGGTTTTTATCGATATAGCGCTGCGCCGCGACTATCGGCGATGTATTGCCCGGCATGGCGTGAGGTAGGTTTGTAGTTCCGCGATTATAGAAACGTCCATGTTCAATTTCGCGCAAAAAAGTGAGGAGAAAGGTTTGCAGCATCGCCCCGAGAGTCTTGTTCGAATAGGACGGCCTGCCTTGCGCTTCGTGGATGAGAATATCGAAAAGCTGGCAAACCAGCATATCACCGACAATGTAATAATGCCCGCTGTTGATGTGCTGCTTCTCCACCGAATAACAAACCGAAAGCGCAATGTAACCG
>DAITOV010000508.1:0-2453 GCA_036833945.1 Abditibacteriia bacterium | reverse complement strand
GTGGTGGTGCGCGACCGTGTGACCAACCGCACCGCGCAAGACCTGCCCTTTGCCATTTTGCATCAAATCGACGTCGGCGATCTTTCCCGGCTCAAGGAGTTTCGTCTCTCCGGGAAAGCGGAAGCATCGTTCTACGCCAACAGCATTCCTTCCCGTGAAAGTGCCTCCTACCCGGTCGGATACGTGCGCGATGCCCAACGCGCCTACGCCTTCGTGATGGAAGACGACAGCATGCGCCCACAGGGTTCGGTGATGACGTGGGATTCGACGATCAGCTTTGGCAGCGATATGACCTGTCTGGGGCCTAATGCATCGCACACCTTCCAGTTCCGCATTGTCGGCGCGCCCAGCGGCAACTATTTTGAAATTCTCAACCGCGTGCGCAACGCCTGGAACAGCTACCAGACCATTCCCGGCCTGTTTGGTTTTGTCTATCCTCAAGGGCTGGATTCCAAGCTCCAAACCCCGGCCCAGGTAAAACGGTTCTTCGACATGAGCGGCATCACCGTTCCCGCCATCCCCAACTCTACACCGGCTCCTCCCAATTCCGAAAGCGAGCGCCGCATGATCTATGGCACCGAGCCTGAAAGCATGGTGCGTGAAGGCCTCACTTCCACTTCCGACCCATTTGCCGCGCTCATGAAGCAGGCCGGAGTCGACTTGCCGGTGCTCATCTATATGGACCCGCACCTGATTCGCTCGGATGGCAAAAAGGAAATTCTCGACACCGTGGCCGATAGCGTCCTTAACGACATTCAAGGCAACCGGCTCGATTACCGTCCCGGCTGGCTCAATGTAGTGGTGCCCCAAGCCAATAACGCGGCCGGAAAGAAGATTCGCGAAAACCTCAACATCTACTTCGATCGGCCTTATATCTGCGGCATGTTCCTCGATGAATGGGACCACTCCCGCGCGCGCCACTCATTCCAACACAGCGATGGCCTCACCGCCCGCCTCAATGCCGACCTCACCTTAAATGCTAAAATCGGCCTGGTTCCGCTGCTGGCGAAGGAATTTCAACGCGAAACGGTTGATTTTCTCACCAGTCGCAACGCCATAACCTATGTGAACCAAATGGCACAGACCAGCTTCATGCAGTCGCTGCCGCTGGTGCATTTCGCCGAACCGACGCAATACGACCACTACCTGCTACGCTCGGCTCAAATGGCGCGCACGCCGCTTTCGCTTAACATCAAACGCACCACCGGCGTGTGGAACGATACCTACGAATTCCTCAAAGGCGGCGTGCTGCTGGCCTATTATGCCAAGCGGTTATATGGCGATCACTTGCTGAAATACATCTACCCCATCAAAGTTCTGGGCGTGCAGCCAGGCGTGGTGATGGCCGAAGATAAAATCGTCACCTTGCGCAGCGGCAGTTATTCTTTCGAGGACAATGCTCCCATTGAAGCACTCATCTTCGGCTCGCCCGACGGCAACCTGAAACGCAAAGCCACCAGCCAGGCAACGCCAAACGGTAAGCACAGTCTCAACCTGACACTCGATAGCCAGCAGCAAGAAATTGCTTTGTTACGGAAAGTGGACCAGTAGACGCGAAACGGGGCTACTACAACATATTGTAAAACCGGAGTCTTAAAGCCCGTCATCCTCGTTCACGAGGATGACGGGCGTGGAGGATATAGATAGCGTAAAGCTACAAACCCCTCAAGCGATTGTCTTTCTGGCGCGGCGCGGTTTTGGTTATTCGGTCACGAAGATGGCCTGGGATAGGGTGGCGGAGGGAGAGGAGTAATTTGGAGTGCGGCGACTTGTCGCCGCGTCGTGTCGGCGTGTGATTGCAACGAAGACGAAGTTGATTAGCCACAGATTACACAGATGGAAGACAAAGGTCGTTTAAACGTTTTATCTTGTCATCTATTGATGAAGGCCTATTCCTAATCGTAAATTTAACCTTAATCCGTGTAATTTGTATCAATCTGTGGCTCATTTTTAAATTAGTATTAGTGATGCCCAAAATACGGCTGGCAGAACTCGATCCAATCGCCTTGTGCCTGCCCGGAAACACCGAACATGAATTTCATATTGGTGGCACCTTCCGGCACGCGTCCCAGCACCGATATGGTGCGCCATTCCGGTGAGGGAGAAGCCGAGACGATCAGGTCGTGAATACCTTCCTGCCCATCGAGCTGCGAAGGGAACCAGCCCTTCTCATTCAGCCAGCGACAGGAAAGGACCACCGGGGTTGCAGCGCCGGGGTTGGTGCGATATTGAACCTGGGCCAGGACCACCTCTCCTGCTTTAGCGGGAAAATCCTGGATAATAGACCCTTGGTTGGTATCCGTAAGACGAATGCGGTCCTGGGCATACGATAGGGTGCCGCGCGCACTGACCCAGTAACCCCACTCGTTGGGCTGGCCAATCTGGAATTCAGACACGGTTTGGCCATCTTTCTGGAAAGTCGGGTTGCGCACACTGTTGGCAGGTTGCGGCAC
>DAITOV010000507.1:0-2526 GCA_036833945.1 Abditibacteriia bacterium | reverse complement strand
AGCGGAACGGTGGTCTTCAGGGTCACGCGGGCGATGCCGTTGAGTTCGACGGAATCGACATCTTCGATCTTTTCCAGGTTATTGATATCCACCTTATAGTGAATCGCTTTCACAATGCAACGCGCGTCGCGTGTGGTGTGTTTGAGGCCGTATTTTCCGCCAAGCTGTAACGGCTTCTCGCCCAGCCAGCAGACCATGACGTCGAGATCCTGGGTCACTTCCGGCGTGCAATCGCCCGAAACGATCATGTCGCCGCGCGAGATGTCGATGTCGTCGGTGAGGCGCATGGTAACGCTCATGGGGGCAAAGGCGGCTTCTTTTTCTTCTCCCGACAGTTCGATGGCTTCGAGCGTGGAGGTTTGGCCGGAGGGCATCACTTTGACGGCATCGCCGGGACGGAACACGCCGCCGGCAACTCGACCGGCATAACCGCGGTAGTCGTGGAACTCTTCGCGCATCGGGCGCACCACATACTGCACCGGGAAACGCGGCTCGGAGCGGTTCAGATCGTTTTCGATGGGGAGAGTTTCGAGTAAACCGAGTAGGGTGGGGCCGCCATACCATGGCATCTTTTCTGACTTATCGACGACGTTATCGCCCATCAGGGCCGAAATCGGCAGAAAATGCACGTCAATGGCAGTATCGATTTTAGCGGCCATTTCGCGGAAATCTTTCTTGATTTCGTCGAAACGCTCCTGGCTCCATTCCACCAGGTCCATCTTGTTGACGCAGGCCAGAATGTGAGGAATGCCCAGCAAGGAAGCGATATAGGTGTGGCGGCGCGTCTGCTCCACGACGCCGTTGCGGGCGTCGATGAGAATGATGGCGGCGTTGGCGGTGCTGGCACCGGTCACCATATTGCGGGTGTATTGGATGTGCCCGGGGGTATCGGCGATGATGAACTTGCGCAGCGGGGTGGCGAAGTAGCGGTAGGCCACATCGATGGTGATGCCCTGTTCGCGCTCGGCGCGCAGGCCGTCGGTCAAAAGTGCCAGGTTAACATGATCTTCGCCGCGCTTTTCGCTGGTGGCGACGATAGCTTCCATCTGGTCTTCGAAGATGGATTTGGAATCGTGGAGCAAGCGGCCGATGAGCGTGCTTTTGCCGTCATCGACACTTCCTGCGGTGGTGAACCGCAGTAACTCCATGTTCAGGTAACCAGTATTAGAAAATTCAGACATAGTGAGGGAATAAGCAGACGTAGAAATAGATGCGAACGCGGCGAGGGATTCGCGTCCGCCCGATAAAAATCATTCTCCGCAGGCTTAAAAATATCCGGCTTTCTTTCGGTCTTCCATGGCGGCTTCCGAGCGCTTGTCGTCGGCGCGCGTGCCGCGTTCGGTGGTGCGAGCGGCGACCACCTCGGCAATGATGTCTTCCAGAGAGGCGGCGTGCGACTCTACGGCACCGGTGCAAGTAGCGTCGCCGATAGTGCGGAAGCGCACCTGTTTTTCTTCAATGTGCTCGTGGGCCATCGGCACCAGAAACTCGGTTTGGGCCAACAGCATCCCATCGCGCTGGAATACCAGGCGCTCGTGGGTGAAATACAGGTTGGGCAATTCGAGATTCTCTTGCAGAATATACTGCCACACGTCCATTTCCGTCCAGTTGGAAATCGGAAAGACGCGGAAATGCTCGCCCATTGCCTTGCGGCCGTTGAACAGGTTCCACAGCTCGGGGCGCTGGTTCTTGGGGTCCCACTGCGAAAACTCATCGCGATGCGAGAAGAAACGCTCTTTGGCGCGTGCTTTTTCTTCGTCGCGACGGGCACCGCCTATGGCGCAGTCGATTTTGAGTTCTTCGATCGCATCGACCAGGGTCACGGTCTGCAGCGCGTTGCGCGACGCATTGGCACCCTTTTCTTCGACGACACGGCCGCTGTTGATGGAATCTTGCACCGAGCGCACAATCAGCTTGGCACCCAGTTGCTCCACCCACTTGTCGCGATAGGCGATGGTTTCGTGGAAATTGTGCCCGGTATCGATGTGGAGCAGGGGAAACGGAACTTTCGCTGGCCAGAAAGCCTTGCGAGCCAAGTGCGAAACGACGATGGAATCCTTGCCGCCCGAGAAGAGGAGAACAGGATTTTCAAATTGGGCGACGACTTCGCGAAGTATAAAAATACTCTCGCTTTCGAGTTCTTGCAGATGAGTCAGTTTCATGCGTCAATAGGGTTTTCCCAGTTAAGGGATAGGAAAACTTAGCATTATTAATTTACTGCAATCCGGGCAATGAGACAACTCAAAAAGCACTCCCGGTGATATCAACTGTGACAAGCAAAAACCGCCAATAGAAATCTATTGGCGGCTTTTAATTTTAGCTTTCAAGAACAATTTTTACTTGTTCAAGTTTTTGGCTTTTTCGATCGCCTGGTCGATGGTGCCGACGAGGTAGAAGGCTTCTTCCGGCAGGTCGTCGTGCTTGCCTTCGAGGATTTCCTTGAAGCCACGGACGCTTTCTTTCACCGGAACGTATTCACCGGGGATGGAGGTGAAGACTTCAGCCACGAAGAACGGCTGCGAGAGG
>DAITOV010000506.1:0-2537 GCA_036833945.1 Abditibacteriia bacterium | reverse complement strand
GTTCGTAGGGTTATGGGCGGTTGTGGCATTTCAGAGCATTGTGCTGGTGCCAGCGCTGGCAGAACGCGCGCAGATGGTGCTCAATAAACAGACGCTGCCTCCCGCACCTTATCACATGCTCTACACCAGCACTGAGCTGTTTAAGTTGATTGCCTTGCTGACGTTGGGTGTGATGCTGTTGAAGTTGAATAGTCGGTCGGAGGCGTAATACCATGTTTACAAGGCATCTTCTTATCGCTGTGTGTATGTAGGTGACGGTAGACAGCATTTAGAGTGCCAGTTGACGCAAAGTTAAATTTGGTGATTCTTGCAGACTTTTACGCACAAGTTCGCTGATGGTATCGGTGGTAGACATTGAACCCCCGGGGGGCGTTTTGCGGAATGCTTGACGTTCTTCCTGCAACATGGCCTGTGCAATCGGTGTGGCCCGCTCATCGCCGATCTGTGCTAACGCCTTTATCGAATTCAAGCGGTGGAAGTCATCGGTGCTGTTGGCCCATTCCAGCAGGATAGGTGCTGTTGATGGCTCCCGGAGTTCCGTCAACATTTCGAGGGTTCTGTCAATAATGTGAGAGACCCTCTCACGGGAGAGCATTTCAAGAATTTGGGGTAACGCGGTGCGTGCCTGGAGTCGCCGCAACCCCAACAGAGCATTTAAGCGAACCTGATCATCCTCATCCGTTAACAGCCTAATCAACAAGGGCACATCTTGGGTCACCCGTCCAATTTCGGCGGCTGCCACGCCACGTAGTTTGGATCGAGGCGACTCATTGACAAGATGCAGCAACTCATTTTGCGTCAGTGCCCCGGCCCCCTGAAGCCTAAAGAATGCTGTGTGCTTTACATTTTCATCGGAATCTTCCTGCAGCCGACGACGAATCGCTTCGATCCAGCGCAGCGGGTCGAGGTTGATGATTGTAAAGATTGCTCGCTGACGCACATCTGCAGATGGATCTTCGAGCAATTGGGCTGCGTTTTCTGAGAAGGCTTTTAGCTCAAATTTGCCTATCGTCGCCAATGCTCCCAACCGCACGCCGGCAAGAGAGGAATCTAAGAATGAGGGCATACGCTGGGCTGCATCGTCGGAAAGGCGGGGCAGACGGCAGAAGGCGATTGCTGCTTCCGTCTTGAAGTCCTCGTCGGCCTGGGGGTCATCCAAGATTCGCAAGAAATCTTCTTCGCCGCCGCCCGGACCATACCCAAACCAACCCCCCTCGTAACCTTGCAGCAACTCATCCAACCACCTTTCATACCACGACAGGAAATCGGGTTCATGAACAATGTACGGCGGTTCGTTAGCGTCCGCATCGACATAGACGACACGGCCAGAATAAGGGCCGGAAACAATCAGTTGTGTGGCGTAAGCACAGCCGCGAGAGTTAAGCGAGAGAGTCCCCTGATAGGGTGAAACATTGCTGAAGTGCTCTTCCCAATCGGGTGTCCGTGGCATTCCTATATAAAGCGGGCAAGGCAGTGCCAAGAAATTATCAGGTCGCTCGTCCTCCACCCAGTCGGCAAAGTCGTTCCATTCGTCAAGAGGAAAAAGTCCATTGTACGGCCCGGCGCCACCGTTTCCTGCGTGTAACAGAAAAGCGCGGTAATCCTCCGGCAGTCGAATCTGGTGCTCGGTTTCAAAGGCTTGCAGATCAGATTCGGAGAGAGGAGGCTTAAGCCGAAAGTGATGGCTGTCGGAACCGTAGCAAGAAAGTTGGCGCACCTGAGCTTGCTCTAACTTACCGAGGATACGGCGCACACGATCCAAGTTTGTATTCTCTTTACTCATATTCCCTGCTATGTAATCGCTACTAAGCGCTCTGCTCGGCGCTTGCCTGCAGCATTTTATGATGCCAAACAGCATGCAGCGCTTCAAAAGCCGCAGTGCCATTTTCAGTATCAAACGGCATCACCTTGTCGGAAGCATCCTTACCCATCTTAGCGCGACGTCCAACTTCCACCTTGCCGCCACCGCTGGTTTTGTAGTGGATTTGAATGACTACGTTCAGCGAAGCTGGTTGCAGCACCAGTTTGGTGATGCCTTCCCACGGATATTCCTTGGTCTGGAAACCGGTGACGCCCGCGCCGCTATCGCCCGATTTAATGGTGATGAGGCGGCTATTGGTGGCAAGCACGGTAACGTTGCCATTCTCATTGGCTAATGTCACAATGACTGCTTCGCCCGGTTGCAGCACGCTCCGGGCAACATCTTTCACGGCGTCGGCTATCGGAAAACGGAGTGGTTGGAAGCCTTCAGGCAATCCCCAGCGTTGGGCAGCATCCATAGTCGGGCACCTCGATATAAAAGTAAATTTTTATGGCTTACGGAGTGTGGGGCGCTTGCCAAACATCCACTCACGCAGGGCAAAGGCCATGAAGCGCGGCACGTAGCCCATGCGCTTCCAGCGCCACGGCTCCTGCCACACGCGATAGAGCCATTCCATGCCACTGCGTTGAATGTATTCAGGCGCGCGCTTGAGCTTTTCGGAGTAGACGTCGAACGAACCGCCCACACCCAGGCTGACCGGAACGTTCAAGGCATC
>DAITOV010000505.1:0-2564 GCA_036833945.1 Abditibacteriia bacterium | reverse complement strand
CCAAATACGGCCTCCCCAACAAGCCGCAGGGACGCCGCAATACCTGCCAGGTGTTCACCTTCACCGGCGCACTTGAATATGCCCTGGCGCGCGGGGGCGGTTACAATGGATTGCGCTTGAGTGAGGAGTATCTAAACTGGGCTGCCGATGAAGTGGCCGGGGAAAAAGACGATGGCGCGGCTTATGAAGAGTTGATTGCAGCCTTCGAGCAATGGGGCATCGCCAGCGAACGGTATATGCCCTATCAGGCGCGTTACAACACGAACCTCGTTCCCCCCCAGATGGCGCTCACCAGCGCCAAGGAGATTTGGAACCTCGGTTTCAAACGCCACTGGATTGCCCAGCGCACCGTCAACGGCCTGACCGTGGAACACCTCAACGCCATGCGCAAAGTGCTGGCTTCAGGCTGGCCCTTGTGTGCCTACGGTCACGAGCACTCCATCCTCATCGTCGGCTTCCAGGACGACCCCAAAATGCCCGGCGGCGGCCAGTTCATCACCCGTAACTCGGCCACCCAACGCTACGAAACCATCTTTTACGAAGCCTCGAAAACCGAGTTTGGATCGGTGCTGTGGATTGAACTGCCGGAAAAAACGGCAGGAAACAGCAAACAGTAGACAGGAAACAGGAGGTAACCGAGCGTTAAAGCGACTCGTAGGGGCACATGGCAATGTGCCCGCGACTTCACGCTCACTTCAACCTATTACCCTATCCCGCAAAAACCGCTGTCAACTCCACCGGCTGCAAACCTTCCGGCGTAAACACATTCGCTGTCTCTTCGCCAAATGGTGCGGGATCGATTGCAACCCCCTCTTCCGTCAACCTCGCGTGCCACAATTTGGCCTGCACCCACGGAATGAACTGCAACGAAGCCGACACGCCATGATCGCCGCCCGACATATTCCGCCCTTCATAACTTTGCGCCCAGGCCTCGAAATACTCCGGTTGCTCAAAACGGAGTGCGCAATAGGTCAGTAACCGGCCCAGGCTATCCTGATGCCACGGCACCGGCCCAGGCAAAATCTGGTGCTGTGAATTACTGGGTTGATAGTGAACCCGCCCGCCGTTGAAATCGTGCTGATACGACCACGTCACCACGCCGTCGTGATCGAACCGTTCTTCCATCAGCCAGTCGGCGAATTTACGAATGCCTTCCAGCAGAATTGGTTCGTCGGGAAAAAGTTCCAGATAATCCAGCACGCCGCCGGTCGCTAAAAGCCCCATCCAAGGCTTGGTGATGTAGGCTGCCCACTGGTGAATACCGGTGCCGCCGCCCTGGTCGCCAAAACTGCCATTTTCGCGTTGCGCCGCGATGGAATCGTGCGCACCGTCGCGGGCCATTTCACGGTAGAAGTCACTCCCCAAATAACGATAGAGCAGCACCGCGCTGCGCACGAAACAGGCATCGCGCCCCACCGCCATGCGCGGCCAAGAGTTCTTGTGCGTCCAATAAGCGGTGGTGGTCACAGCCTGCGCGGTTTCGAGCAGATAAGGGTCGCCGGTTTCGAGATAAGCAGCCAGTGTCACCTGCATGCGGTTCATGGGCACCGAAAACCCATACAGCAAAAAGCCGTGCATGCGCACCGCTTTCACGGCATGATCGACGCTGACATCGGTGATGTAATACGCCGAGCGCATCGCCGCCTGGTAGGCCTCTTCATCACCGGTGCGCCAGGCATACATGAACTCGCCGTAGCCGATTTCGCCTTCCCAGCCCGGCTCGTCACGTCCACAAAACGCCGCATTACCATTCTTCTGTGAAGCGTTGCGGGGAATAGAGCCATCCTCAAAACCGCCTTTCACGATATTATCCACAATCCAGCGGCTGCACTGCTCCGTGGTTTCATCGTAGGCATTGGAAACCGGCAGCAGCGGCTCGGGCACGAACTCTTCGCACAGGCCATACCACCACGCCGGGGCCTGGTAGCGTGCCACGCGCGGCGAACGGTCGGAAAAGCTGAGCGAAAAGCGCAACGTGCGTGCCCCGCCGCGCGGGATGAGCTGTTGCTCGGCGCGCACCACGAACGGGTCGCCAGTCAGGTTGATGGGGCAGGCACCGCCAAAAATTTCAAAGCCAAGATAGGGTTGCAGCACCACAAAATCGCCTTCAGTGCTGATTTTTCCCGGCTGCTGCGGAGTGGCCAGGCGCGCGGTTTCGGTCATATCGAAGCGCACCTGCCCCAGCGTAATCTCATTTTGAGAGCCGTCCCAATCACCGCAGAGGTCGGTGATTTCTTCAATCCCAGCTTCGGTTTGAATACCGATAACGGGCACGGCATTCGCCAGATCGGCACCGTCGTCGAAGAACTTGCTGTTGATGTGGTGGGCGAAAATTTCGCAAACCCCGTTGGCATGCAGTCGGGCATAAATCTGGCCGTTGAGCCAGTGGTGACGGTGCAGGAAGCGGTTGGTGTAGCCCGAGGCCCGGAACTCCTCGATCGTCATCACTTCAAGCGGAATAGCCCCGCCCATCTCCACCACCAGGCATTGCTCGGTTTCTTCGCGCACGATAAGGCGGCAGGCTTCCCACCAGTGCACTTCATCGCCGGTGCGCAGGCCCATCG
>DAITOV010000504.1:0-2615 GCA_036833945.1 Abditibacteriia bacterium | reverse complement strand
CTGGCCGTCATCGCCGAGTTACAACACACCTGGAATCGCCCGGATGCTTTGGACTATGCCAATCTTTTTGCCGACCACATGATGCCGAATTACCGCCTGCTCATGGAGAGCTATCAGAAAGCCCAGGATGTCGTCACTTCAAAGTAAACGATAATCGAACCGCAACTCATTAGTCTGTAAAGTAATTTTTTACTCTTCCCGTGTTGAGAATATCGGTTCGCAGATTTGGCCTTGCAATCTGTCATTCTGAGCCAGCGAAGAATCTCACTCCACCTCCCTAAACCTTATATGACAGGGGTAGATGTTTGAGTTCATTATTACGAGATTCCTCGTGCCTCGGAATGACAGAGCGCGATGTTCATACACAGGGAAAGTGTAAATTAAATTTCTTCCTGACTTTTACACAGGGCGGGTGCTTTGATAAGCGTCTGTAGGGGCGTGCGGCGGCACGCCCGGATGCGTTTTGCGATTATTATCGTTTGGTGTTGACGCGTTCCCCACGCTCGCGGGCTACGGGGTAAGGCTCTGGCCTTATTGGTGAACAATTGTGTTATGTCGCGGGCGTGCCGCCGCACGCCCCTACGGGCCATTGCCTTGACCGGACTGGTGGATAAATGCGCCCTACACAGACTGAGACAAAAAACTTATTTTACAGACTACCGATACCAATCCTGAAAATTAACTTTTCGCTTGGTTTCAACACAAAGGCCACAAAGAATACAAAGGTCTTTTCTTTCCTTTGTGATTTCTTTGTGGCCTTTGTGTTAATTAAAAAGTCACAATCGGGAGGCTGGTCTTACCTCTTCTCGTAATTCTTCCCGTAATACTGCTGATACGATTCACCCGAAGTAATCGGACGCCACCAGTCTTCACGGTTTTGATACCAGGCCACTGTCTGCTGCATGGCTTCTTCAAACGAATGCTGTGGCTGCCAACCTAACCCGCGCAGTTTGGCGCAATCGAGGGCGTAGCGGCGGTCGTGGCCGGGGCGGTCGGCGACTTGCTTGATAAGCGATTTGGGTTTTTCGGTCAGTTCGAGAATTTTGTTGGTAATCTCGTGATTGGTGCGCTCGTTGCCTCCGCCGAGGTTATAGGCCTGACCGGCCTCGCCCTTCTCGCTGGCCAGCAAAATCCCTGAGCAATGGTCTTCGACATACAGCCAGTCGCGACGCTGCAAACCGTCGCCGTAAACCGGCAACTGTTTGTCATCGATGGCGTTGGTTACAAACAGCGGAATCAGCTTTTCCGGGAACTGGTAGGGGCCGAAGGTGTTCGAGCCACGTGTCACGATCACCGGTACATTGTGTGAAACGAAATAAGAACGCGCCAGCAATTCGCCACCGGCCTTGGCCGAGGAATAGGGAGAGCGCGGTTCCAGCGGATCGGTTTCGACCGAGTGTCCGGTTTCGACATCGCCATATACTTCGTCGGTTGAAACCTGCACGAACTTCTGCACACCGAATTTCTTGGCCGCTTCGAGCAACACATAGACGCCAAACACATCTGTCTGCACGAAAGCGCCCGCGCCTTCTTCACCAGCCATCAGCGAACGGTCGACATGCGATTCGGCAGCAAAGTTATAGACGTGAGTGCAACCGTCCACGACCTGATTCACCACTTTAGCATCGCAAATATCGCCCTGTACGAAGGTGAGGCGCGGGTCGTCGCGCACTTCGGCCAGGTTTTCCAACCGCCCGGCGTAGGTGAGTTTGTCGAGCACGCGCACATTCCAATCGGGGCGCTCACGCAAGACCAGACGCACGAAATTACTGCCGATAAATCCGGCTCCGCCAGTGACGAGGATAGTGTTCATGAGAGAAAGTTTCCGATGGAATAATAACGCTCAAATTTTATCAGAATTTTATGGTTTCCCGCGCGATGTCGGCCTGGGTATGATGGTCGTGCGCCACAAAAGTGACCTGACCGCTTTCAATTTCCAGATGCCGCGAAAACAGCCCTTCATGCCGCTGGGGAATGAGATGTTCGCGCGCCCAGCGGGAATAGCCCCAGCTATCGGGACAGTGAATCTGCCAGACGTTTTCCTTGAGTTCATACGGCGAGAACAGGTAGTGGTCGGGCCGAAGATGAATATGCCCCGACATCCAGAACAGAGGCGCGCGGCGTGAAGTCATCTGCTCGAAGATTTTGCCTTCCAACTCCACGCAGGCGGTGCGCTCGTTATCATAATAGGTCATGTCTAAGCGCCGGTCGAGATAGAGCGGCGCGTGGCAAAACACATAAGTCGGCACGTCGCGGGTTTCATGGAGCGCGTTTTCCAAAAACAGCAGTTGCAGGGCGCTGAGGGTTTCGGGTTTGGTGAATTCCACGCCATCAAGGCCCAGGAAAATGAATGCGCCCAGTTCATTGCGTTCCATGCGCCACAACTGCTCGATGCCGAAGAAGCTCTTGAATTTTTCGAGTTGGGACACTTTCTCGCCCAGCGAACCTTCTTTCCAGAGGCGACGGTAATCTTCCGAGTTTTCGTGATAGACCCGGAAATAAAACTCATGGTTACCGTTGATGACGCTGTAGGGCTGCTCTAAACCGCCCACGAACTGCTGCAACGCCGCATATTCACTATCGGTGCCGTAGTTACCCACCATGTCGCCCAGCAA
>DAITOV010000503.1:0-2622 GCA_036833945.1 Abditibacteriia bacterium | reverse complement strand
AACCACAAGTATCGCGGCTAACAAAAACGCCAGCGACCAGCTAAAACCCAGAATGTAATGCGCAGCCGCGCCGATGATGAGCCAGGTGAAGATGGCACCGATGGAAACCAGCCGCCACATCACCGCACCGGCTTGCGGCAGTTCATTGAGCTTAAGAGTGAGGCCGCCTTCAAACAGGATGACGGCAACCGCCATCGAAACCAGGGGAAACAGCAGCCCGCCGAAAATGAAGTCGGGGTTGAGAGAGAACTCGGGCGCGAAAACACGCATCACCGGCCCGGCAATAAAGCCGGTAAGCAATAGCAGCAAGATCGACGGCCACTTCAACCGCCATGCCAGCCACTGCGCTGCCAGACCAAGGGTAATAATGGCCGCAAGGCCAATTAAACGTTCTTCTGCCACGAGAAAATTTGATTGCAGTCAAGCAAGACTACTGCTCGAGAATAATTAATGTGGCAGCAGTGAATGCAGTTTTAATGCCATCGGATTATTTAGGAGGAAGGTGGCGTCTGCAGCGCTTTCTCAATTGCCGTATCCAGAAGCAGCGATTTAGGATTGATCGCCACGATTTTTCCTTCCCGATCGATGAGTACCGCAAAGGGAATGCCTTGCACGTTGTAATTCGTGAGCATGGCGCTGTCCCATACCTGGCCATCGAAAAGCTGTGTCCACGGCATTTTCTTTTGCTTGATGAATTTGCTCAATTTCCCTTTTTGTTGATCAAGTGAAACGCCTAAAACGTCAAAGCCCTGGTCGTGATACTTCGCGTAAGCGGCCTGGATGTGAGGCAACTCTACCAGGCACGGCCCGCACCAGGTGGCCCAGAAATCGAGCAGCACCACTTTGCCGCGATAATCTTTCAGGCTCACCGGCTTGCCGTTCAAATCGTTACCGGTCACTTCAGGTGCTTCTTTGCCGATTGCTACGGTTTCGGGAAGTTCGTAAAACTCGCGGAGGGCTGCTGCTTCCGACATTTGCCTGGTGCCAGGCGGCGGAGTGAAGGTAAAGGTATGGATGGGGATGCGAGGGTTCTGGCGGATGTTGGAGTAGGTTTCGGTCACACTAACACGCTCGCTCGCACTACCGCTGGTTACCGCGATGCGACGAATCATGTGATCTTTGCGCCCGACAAAGTAGGTGCGTGAAGTCGAATCTTCAAGCTGTGTTTGAATAACATCGACTACCGCGCCGTTAATCACCGCTGGCTTACCCATTTTCAGTGAGAGTGGCTGCTCTCCCCAGGGAATGGCAAAAGGATCGACTCCAGTCAAAAACGGCAAAAATTGCCCTCCCGCGAACCGGTATTGCATCAAACCTACACGTCCCAGACTCACATCGGGCATCGGCAGGGCATAGTAGGCTTTGTTCTCGTCGTATGAAGAATACTGATAGAAGGTGCGGCCGTTGGAAACGAAAATGCTGTTTCCGCGTGGTGACTTGACTTTCACAGCCAGGCGGTTGGGAACGTTAAACGATAGCTCAGCGCTGCTCTGTGATGTGGTTTTAGAGCCTGAGGTGACAGTGATGGAGGTGCTATGCGAATAGCTGTTTAGCTTGGCATATTTCGCCCGCACTGTTTCGAAAAGTTGACGGGCGCTTTGGTCTGCACTGGCGACTGTCGCGCTTAAAAAAGTGCTTAAACAAAGTGCCGTAAAAAGGAGACTTTTGGGTTTGAAGCGCAGCCTGTGAGATGGCGACGATACAACTGTAAATTTTGTCGTGGATGAGGAATTCATACGATTTTACGTTGTAGAGAGAATAGGAAACAGGAGTCAGGAAACAGGAAACCTACTCCCGAGACAAGCAATTTGAGTTTACTCTAATCAAAATGCCGCGACCTGGATCCCCGCCTTCGCGAGGATGACGAGCTTTGAGGCCAACCGTCATCATCAACGCCCGGTTGCCTTCCTGTATGCTGTCTACTTTCTACTACCTACTACGCGCTATTCCCCTTCAACACGCAGCACCGACGAAACCTCACTCACAATATCAAGCTGCTCGAATGCCTTGAGTGAATCGCCCAGCGACTGCTGGCAGGTGCGGTGGGTCATCCAGAAAATTTCGGCGTGGCCTTCTTCGGCTTTCTTTTGCACGATGGATTCGAGGCTCACCCCATTCTCTCCGAAGATGGCGGCGATACGCGCCAACACGCCCGGCTTGTCTTGCACCTGCATGCGGATGCAGAAGCGAGTTTCGACCTGCGAGAAGTCGCGGATTTTGGTTTCGTGCAGCGGCTCGTGACGGGCCAGGCCGGTGGCCTGAACGCGAATATTGCGGGCGGCTTCGATGATATCGCCCACCACGGCGCTGCCGGTGGGTTCCATACCGGCGCCGCGACCGTAGAACATCACATCGCCCACGGCGTCGCCTTCCACCAGCACGGCGTTAAAGGCATCGCTGACGCTGGCCAGGGGATGGTCTTTGGGCAGCAGTGCAGGGTGGACACGCAATTCCAACTCGCCGTCTTCATGGTGACGGCCCAGCGCGATGAGTTTGATAACGTAGCCCAGTTCGGCAGCATATTCGATATCGCGGGCGCCGATGTGGCGGATGCCTTCGCGGTAGATGTCGTTTTCGGTGACGCGGGTACCAAAAGCCACGTCGGCCAGAATGGCGAGCTTG
>DAITOV010000502.1:0-2633 GCA_036833945.1 Abditibacteriia bacterium | reverse complement strand
CAACTATACTATACGCTGCACCTTTCGGGCTGATGGCACTATGCAGGACGCCTCTCCTATTTTGACGCTGGCTGCCGTTCCCAACCCATCGGGCACCGTTGCAATTGGAGACACAGTCGCCTGGCCTTCAGCGGCTGCTGATGGCTTAGACTATTATGGTAACGGTTCTCCGTTTCTGGTGTGGACAAACGCCAATCCTACCACCGGCAGCGCCACTTATTATCCCGACCCCCGCCATTTCGATGGAGCAAATTTCGTTTATCTCGATGGCCATGTAAAGTGGCACAAAACCCCTCTCTCCTCCTCGTTCTTTTCCGTAAACGAAGATTAATTCCAGGAAATTAAATATGATTCGCTCCCTATCCTACGTAACCTCTGCACTTGCACTCTATCTGTTTTCATCCCTATCTTACGCCCGAACACCTGCGGAATTCGGTGTATTGCCGCCACCCAATGGCGACGTGCTGGGTTTTACCAACCCCGGCGACGTCCCCACGCTGCCCGCCAACGGCTCCCTGCAGGTCGAAAAAGTGCCCGTCACCGATACCCGCAACGTAAAAGCCATTGTTTTGCAGCCCGCCGATGGCCGCATCGATTCGTGGAACTATGTGCAATACGTCGCCGAGTGGAGTGCCCATCACGGTTGGAACTTGCCGACTTATGAAACGGTGAAAGACCCCGGCATTCACATGAAGCTGGCACCAGGCGGTTTTAATTATCTTTATCTTCGCGGTGGATACATTGGTTCACTTTATCGCGATGTCACCAGTTTCGACGGCCCCGGCAATGGCACTCTGATTGCCGATATTAAAAACTCGACCGGTCCCAACGGCCCCGATAATTACCGCTTTGGCCGCGTGGCTTTTGCACAAAGCGTTGATGTCCCGCGCGTTAGCTTCTTTATCCGCGATAAGATGTTGGCCGATGCCCAATTTCTCCGTGTAGGCCCGGCGGCGCAAAAGAAAATCTATAGCGATCAACTTGATTTTAAGCCTGGTAACATCGTCAGTGATCTCAAGAGTCTGGGGCCGGATTTCAATCAACTTCCTGCACCGCCAGAAAACCAGCATCCGTCTACCTTCGACCGTCGTTTCCAGCGTCCGCAAGACCGCACCGTTTATGCCTTGCAGGCGAAGGCTGCTGCTACTGCATTATCACTTCCTGCCGGAGCGCAAGTGCATTTCCTGACCCCGATTCTGCCCGAAAAAACGACTGTAGGTGCTGTCAAACTGTCGCTGTTGCTCGATAAGGCTCAATCCGGCAACTTGCTTAACTTGACAGTGCAAGACCCGTTGGATGGTGGGCGAGAACTGATTCGTATCGATGTGCGGTTGGGCACTTCACGCCGGGTGGAGTGCATACTCGATTTCCCCGATCAGATCATGGCTCCTGGTCGCCGCTTCTGGATTACGCTGGGCAGCCGCGATGCCATATCCCTGCAACCCGATTCAACAATCAGCCTGTTAAACACGCCATTGCAGACTGCGCTTCCCGAATATGTCGATTATCGTCTGTACCTACTTCGTGGCCTGTTCCCACCAATGTCCGAAGCCCGCCCCTGGACGCGCGCACTGATGTCGGCAAAATGGCTGCGCGAGTTCGACGGCAAAGACTGGTATCACCAGGGCCGCCGCCAATATCTGCTGGAAATGTTCGACATCATGGAGCAGTTGGAGACGTTGGTGCCCAATAACCCCCTACTCCGGCAGTATCATGATTTCGTCACCACACGACATCGCCCTGCTCTGGAAAAAGCAGCCGTTCCTACAATCGCGCCCATCCCCGGCGTGCCGCGCTGGGCGCAATTGATGGATCGCACTGTCAAAAGCACGTGGAAGATACCGGAGTGGTGGCTGCAAAACCGCGAACTCAACGGAGAGTTCGGTGCCATCTTCAACGACGACACCGACCTCCTGCAACAATGGCAGCCCTTTGCCATGATCGATTCACAAAACTACGCACCGCGCGTTCGCCAGGCGTTCCTCGAACAGAGCAAAATCGCCCTCACGGGCCACCTCAAAGAGGGTTTAAGCATTGCCGATATCGACGCCCTGCACGCCTATGAAGAGGGCATCAACACTATGGCCGTTATGCCAGTGCTGTTCTACGGCGATCCGCGTTATGTGGAATGGCTGATGGAATCGGCGCGCAATACGGAAAAGTTCTTGAACGTTCAACCCGACGGCAAGCTTAATTTTCATGGCGACCGCTTCGGCTGGAAAAACGCCAGAAATTCCGCTGCCAAACCGGCCAGTATCAACGAGTTGCCCGCAATTCTCTTACATCCTCACCATATGCTCTGGTGGTATAACGGCAACCCACACGTGGCTGCCACGGTTCCACGCTATCTGGATAATTTTGGCAGCCACATCGCCAAAGGCTACAATCCCTACGATCTCAATTATGCAGCCTACCGCATGACCGGCGACCAGAAATACCTGGGCTTTCCCCAACCTGATGCTAACGGCAAATACAGCAATCTCTTTGAATGGTCGAAAAGGCATCCACTTATACCGGCTAATGTAGCCCAAGCACGCACTCAACCCTGGTGGCCGGAATATACCAAACTGGCCGAGAATTCTTTGCAGATCAGAAGCGGCGATTGGCGCTGGGCCGTGACCAGCGACCGTAAA
>DAITOV010000501.1:0-2662 GCA_036833945.1 Abditibacteriia bacterium | reverse complement strand
TCTGGCTAATGCTGCCACGCAACGTCTGGCAGGTTTTCGCGCCGCGATGAGCGAAATATCATCGTCACAAATCTATGAGGAATGTACCCTTCGCGACAGTTACCCAGAAGACGGGGCGCGGTCGTTTAGAAAATTGTGGGAACAGTCGCAAGGTACCATTACCGGCGTGATCTGCTACAACGACACGCTGGCAATGGGAGTTGTAACGGCAGCTAAAGAAATGGGGCTATGTGTGCCTCGCGATTTGAGCGTGGTCGGTTTCGACAATATCTCGCAGAACTTTGGATTCGAGCCGCAGATCACTTCGGTTCATTTCGATCGTCACCTCATGGGTTTGCGTTCAGTTGAGATTGTGTTGAAGATGCGCGATTACAATGGAGATGGTGAGATCGATTATATCCAGGATGAGTTGCCCGTCAGTTTTGTGGAAGGTGCGACAAGCGCACCGCCAAGAGCAGGATGTTTAAATCTGTTGTAAAAATTGAGGAGTAGGAGAGATGAACATGTCGAATCTTTCTTTGCAAGATTTTCGTAAATCGGCGTTCACATTAATAGAATTGCTTGTTGTTATAGCTATAATAGCAATATTGGCAGCCATTCTCTTCCCTGTATTTGCTCGTGCCCGGGAAAATGCACGTCGTTCCAATTGCATGAGTAATGAAAAACAGTTGGGATTAGCAGCGCTACAGTACACCCAGGATAACGACGAACGCTTACCCGGATTTTATTTTACATATGCCCCGGCTGCTCCCGGACAGCAAACCTGGATGAACCGCCTAAACCCTTATCTCAAAAGCACCCAGATTTTTAAGTGTCCCAGCGATTCGGTGTTGGCAGTCGGTGGGTTGGCGACAACCCAGACAAGTTATTGCTACAACTGGTATTACCTTTCCGATAACTTGACAGGGGCCACTTCGGGTGGCTATTCGCTGGCAGCGATTGCCAACGTGGCGGAGACGGTTATTTTTGCAGAACGCACCGGCGTTACAGGATCAGCTTCACGCTATGTATGTGGCTGGAATACCAGCCTGGCGATTCCAACCTCTCCACATTTGGAAGGTGGCAATTTTACATTCCTGGATGGGCACGTGAAATGGTATCCTGCGGCCAACTCAATCTTCAGCACTGTTACGCAGTGGGATCGAACTTAATTCATTCCAAACCCTCAAGAAAAATTATGAAAACCAAAAAACTACTGCCAGGCTTATTCCTGGCAATCTCGACGCTCGCCTGTTTGCAGAATATGGCTGGCGCTCAAGTCAAAATCAATGAAGGTAACGGCGTCAACATCGTGATGGAAAACGAAGCGATTAAGCTCAACATCGCGGTAGAAGGCGGTGCGCGCATCAGTTCTTTCGTTAACAAGAAAACCGGCAAAGATTTAGTGACTTTATGGAAAGGCCCGGTCGAAGACGGCGGCCTACTCGATGACCGTAACGTCTTCACCTCGTTTGCCTATCGCCCGGCCGTGATGCTGCCCGGTGGCAAAGAGGGCGTCATACGCCTGACTGCCAAACACCCCAGCGGCATGGAAATGACTAAAACCCTCACCCTGCGCCAGGGCGAGAGTGCGTTGCAGGTCCACGAGACTTTTTCCAACGGTACGCAGAAAGAAGCCCGCTTCATGCTGCGCAGCTTTTTGCTGCCCGGTGGCGGACCGCGCACCGATGACGATCAGTATTTCCTACCGGTGCAAAGCCAACCGCTCCAACCTCTTACGCCAGCCAATAACTACTACGATAAGCTCAGCGCCCCCTGGTCTTCGGTGTGGAACAAGACTACTGGCGAAGGTGTTTTGGTGGCAGCGCCGGGAATCGAGCAGTTCTATTACTGGCAGGGCAGTAAGGTTTTTCCGACTTATGAGTGGGTGTATCCTAATGTCCCGGCAGGTAAAACCATCTCGGTTCATTACGCCCTGCAGTTGATCAATGAAGAAGCACCCAACTGGACACACCTCAGCGCCGCTCTGTTGAAACAGTTGCAGCCCGCTCGCTTTGGCGATGTTGCAGGTTGGAAGAACGAAGAGCAGCGTTTCAATGTCAACGCTACCGAACGAGCACGCGGCTTTTGGCTTTCCACCGGCAATGGCGAGCAGAAGCGCCGTGTGCCAGAGACTTTGCAAATCGATGCGCCGCTCAAACAGTCGCGCTGGGTTTATGCTTCGCTGAACGCTTTGAAAGAATTCCCCGCCGGGAAATTGCAGGTGCGTTTTCGTAATATCCCCGATGGCTTAGTTCAGGCCGGGTGGCAGACCAACGGCGTCGATCCCAAAACCAACAAGCCGTTTATTCAGGTGTTGCCTTTAGGCGAATCGAACACGGTCGAGCTTAAAAACGGCACGGAAGGCCGTCTATGGCTCACTTTGAGTGGCGGTGACAAGCCGGTCGATGCTAAAGGTAACATTGACATCACCCTCGACGGGCAAACCGTGGTGCTACCGTTGCATGTCAAAGTATGGCCGGTGGATGTGCCTAAACAGCAGGCAGTGGCGGTGAAGGATTACGCCGGTTTATTCAGCACAATTGGTTATGAAGTGACTCCGGAAAGCAACAAACGCGCCGCTTCCATGTTCCGTGCATTTAACGATATGGGTGGCAACGTTATGAACTGGACGGTCAACTGGGCCTCACTCTACCGCTATCTTAAGATCGCCGATAGCGGT
>DAITOV010000500.1:0-2669 GCA_036833945.1 Abditibacteriia bacterium | reverse complement strand
AACTGCCATTTCGCAGATCGACTTGCCGCGCTCCGAACAAATCCGGATGGGCTTCCAACTGCTCGATCACGCTGTCGGGAATCGGTTCTTCGCAGGTCACGACCATCACGGCGCGTTCGCCCACGGTTTTGCGGCCCACGTGCATGCCGACAATGTTGACTCCGGCGCTGCCCAGTAGGGTGCCGACCATACCAATCATGCCGGGTTTATCGGTGTTGAAGAGCACCAACAGGTTGTTTTCGGGGGCGACGTCGATCTTGAGGCCTTGGATGCCCACGATGAAGGGGTCGCGGCCATTGAAGATGGTGCCGTCGATCTGGCGGGTGCGGATGCGGCCGTTGTCGTTCCAATTGACGCGCGCTTCCACCAGGCTGGCGTAGCCCTTGGTCTTGCCGCACTTGGTTTCGGTGATGTTCACCCCACGCGATTCGGCCAGCTTGGGCGCGTTGACATAGGTCACGGCCTGGTCGAAGCTGGGTTGCAGCAAGCCCTTGAGGAAGAGGCGGGTGAGCGGCGCGACGTCGTATTCGTTGAGTTCGCCACAGTAAGAGAGATCGACGCTTTCGATACGGCCGTCGCACATCTGCGAATGCACCTTGCCCAGCTTCTCCACCAGCGGCAGGAAGGGAGCCAGGAACTCGCGGGTTTCGGGCGGCAGCGGCGGCAGGTTCACCGCGCTCTGCGGCGGGCGACCGGCCAGCACATCGACAATCTGCTCGGCCACATCGACGGCCACTTCCACCTGCGCTTCTTCGGTCGATGCGCCCAAATGCGGGGTCAGCACCACGTTTTCCAGTTCGCGCAGCGGCGAATCGGTGGAGGGTTCCACGGCGAACACGTCGAGACCGGCACCGCCCAGCTTGCCGTTTTTGAGGGCGTCGTAGAGCGCTGCCTCATCGATGATGCCACCGCGCGAGCAGTTGATGATGACTGCCGTGTTCTTCATGGTGGCAATCGACTCGGCGTCGATGAGGTTTTTGGTTTCCTTGGTGAGCGGGGTGTGCAGCGTCACGAAATCGCTGCGCTTGAGGATTTCTTCCACCGTCACCGCTTCAATACCCAACTGGTTGGCGCGGGCATCGGTGAGGAAGGGGTCGAAGCCCAGCACTTTCATATCGAAGGCCTGCGCGCGGCGGATGACTTCCACGCCGATGCGGCCCACGCCGACCACGCCCAGCGTCTTGCCCCAGAGCTGACGGCCCAGGAAGGCGCTGCGCTTCCACTCGCCGCGCAGCATACTGGCGTGCGCGGGCATGATGCGGCGCACCAGGTCGAGCATCATGGCCAGGGTCAGTTCGGCCACCGCCACGGTGTTGCCGCCAGGCGAATTGACCACGATGACGCCGCGCTCGGTGGCGGCAGGCACATCGATGTTATCAACGCCCACACCGGCGCGCCCCACGATTTGCAGCTTGGTCGCCGCTTCGATGACGGCGCGGGTGATTTTGGTCTGGGAACGCACCATCAAGGCGTCGAACTCAGGGACGAGTTCAATCAGTTCGTCTTCTTTCAGGCCGGTTTTAATGGTGACGTCGGCAGTGCGCTGCAAAATCTTAGCGCCGCGTTCATCGATAGGGTCGCAGATAAGGACTTTAGGCATGGTTTTGGGTTTTTGATCGGTTATCGGTATCGGCGGCAAAGTGTAGCAGAAATGGGCTTGTGATAAAATTCACAACACTAAAAACATATCACCACTTGGAATGTGACTAAATATTAATCGTTTTTATCTGATAACGGATCTCGTCAATTATCTTGACAAGATAAGGATATGACTCATCAAAATTCGTTTATAATAGTTAAAGAATAGACGAATAATAAAATCCTATTAATGTTTGGAGGCACATAAGTGGCATTGACCAATGCGTATGTTCAAACTGTAGGGCAGTTAATGGATCTGTTTAAGCAAATTCGCCAGGGCCAAGCCCCTGAGCAATTCACCGCTCAACATCTAAAGGATTTAGGATTTAGATCATCTAACCATCGACTTTTCCTACCCCTTCTAAAAGCCTTAGGATTTCTTACTGCCGACGGCAAGCCAACCTCGAGATATCACGAATATAGAAGTGATGAACAAACAGCGAGACATACCATGGGACAAGCACTAAAAGATGCTTATGGTGATCTTTTTGTTTTACGCGAAGCACCGAGTAACAGTGACAGAAACCTATTCGAGGGCAAGTTCAAAAGCACTCATAACACGACAGATCGTATGGCCAAACTTATGGCTAATACATTTTTTGCATTATTGCCCATGGCCGATATTAATGCGGTAAGGAATAATCATATAGATGACAATAAAGAGCCATTACCATTACCACCCCCATCCACTCCTCATGTAGAAGAAAAAGACAAACCTGACGAAAGTGGCCCTATGGGCAAACCTCGAAAAATTAGCCCAAATCTCCATTATAATATTCAAATACACTTACCTGCGACAAAAGATATCGAAGTTTACAATGCTATTTTTCGTTCTTTAAAGGAGCACCTACTTGAGTAGCGATTTAAAAGATTTACGTGATTTCCTGTTTCGTGGCCTAATGGTGGAGTCTGAGGCAACACAGTTTCAGGCGGCAGGAATTCAAGTAGGTGCGGATATTGGACAAGCAGAGGAGCGTCTCCTTTCTGAGGCAATAGCACCTTTTAACGTGAGCACTCGTAACAATGCTCTC
>DAITOV010000499.1:0-2675 GCA_036833945.1 Abditibacteriia bacterium | reverse complement strand
GAGAATCTGCGTCGTCTATTAGGCGGCATCGGTCCCACTGAGTTCCCCCCACAAACGATATGGGACGATGAACTGACCCAGGCCGCCCGCCACAGCCAACCATTGCCCTGCCCGGTTCTCGATGGCCATTGCCATATGCTGCACAAAGGCGGCATCGCAGCCGGGCAATCGCTGGTGTTTCAGCACGGCGGGCCTGAGAGCATGGTGGAAGTAACCCGGCGCATTGGCATCGACCACACCGCTATTATGTCGTGGGCCGCGCCACTGAGTCTCGATACCGATACCGGCAACTTGGCGGTGGAATACGCAGTGAGAACTTTTCCCGACGACTTCAGCGGCGTAGCCAGCATCAATGCCGAGTATGACGACGAAGAGAAGATCGACCAGATCATTGCCTACTATCACGAAGAGCTTGGCTTCCCCGGACTCAAGACCTACACACCCTACCAAAACATCGATTACGACGATGTGCTGTATGACAAGTGGTTTAGCTACGCCAATGAGCACGGCCTGTACCTAGTCTACGACCCCAAACACGGGTCAGGGGCCACGCAGTGTACCCGTAATTTGGCGGAACGCTATCCCAACATGGGCCTGCATCTCGACCACTGCGGCCGCAGTTGGGAATTCGCCAAGTGGGCGGTTGACATGATGCACCAATATCCCAATATCTGGGCACAACTCAACTACACTGCTGCCACCAACGGTAGCGTAGAGTGGATTGTCGAACAGGTAGGAGCCGACCGTGTACTGTTCGGCACCGATGCGCCGATGCGCGACCCGCGACCACAAGCGGCCTGGCTTACTTTCACACGTCTGAGCGAAGAGGATAAACGCAAAATCTTCGGCGGCAATTTCGCACGGATTCTGCAAGAGATTAAAGACAAAAGAAAAGCGAGCATGGAAAAATCCATGCCCGCTTCTCAGTATGCTGTTCAGCTTAACGGTCACCGTTAAAATGAGGAACCACGCGCGTGAGCAAGTGGATTGAACAAGCGTAGTATCAAGCCCAATGGATGCTTAGATAAGCAAAAGGACGATACAATCCGCTTGCTCACGCGCGCGGTTCCTCAAGGTTTACCATTCCAAAACGTAAGCAAAAATCAGCGGTGCTACAATCGAGGCGTCCGATTCAATAATGTATTTGGGCGTATCGATACCCAGCTTACCCCAGGTGATCTTTTCGTTCGGCACGGCACCGGAATAAGAACCGTAGCTGGTGGTCGAATCGCTGATCTGGCAGAAGTAGCCCCACAACGGCACCTCTTCGCGGCGCAAGTCGAAGTGCAGCATCGGCACCACGCAAATCGGGAAGTCACCGGCAATGCCACCGGCAATCTGGAAGAAGCCAAGTGAAGTTTTCTCTGTCTTTTCCGTGTACCAATCGGCCAGGAAAGTCATGGCTTCCACGCCGCTCTTCACGGTATGGATGTTCTTCACGTCACCGCGCATACAGGCTGCCGCATACATGTTGCCCAGAGTGGAATCTTCCCAGCCCGGAGTCCAGATGGGGAGATTCTTTTCCATCGCTGCAATCAGCCACGAATCCTTGGGATCGATTTCATAGTGATGTTCCAACGTCTTCTCACGCAGAACGCGGTAGAAGAACTCGTAGGGGAACAAGCGCTCACCGGCTTCATCGGAGCGAACCCACTCAGCGGTCATGGTTTCTTCCATGCGCAGCATCGCTTCGTGCTCGGGGATGCAGGTATCGGTGACGCGGCTCAGGCGGCGATCGAGCAAATCCTGCTCGTCTTGCGGGGTGAGGTCGCGATAATTCGGCACGCGCTCGTAGTGGGTATGAGCAACCAGGTTGAAGACGTCTTCTTCCAGGTTAGCACCGGTACAGCAAATGGCGTGAACCTTATCCTGACGAATCATCTCGGCCAGGGAAAGACCCAATTCTGCCGTGCTCATGGCACCAGCCAGGGTGACGAACATTTCGCCGCCTTTTTCCAGATGCTGCACATAGCCTTCGGCTGCATCGATAACCGCCGCTGCATTGAAGTGGCGGTAATGATGCTTGAGGAAATCTTTGACAGGAGAGTTAGACATGATGTTTGAGGGGGAGCTTAGATTTTAGAACTGAGAGCTTAGAAGGCTGCTGCTAAAATCTAAGCTCTAAAATAAATTCTAAAACTTAAAGTTAGTCAACCAGCCAGACGCATAGTAGTCGTCAATACCGGTCTCCAGCGTATAGGCCGGAGCCAACCCCAGCCGGGCTTGCGTCTGTTCCAAATCGGCCTCGGTGTGCGGCTGATAGAACGGATACGGATTCTTGATGTATTCGGCTTCCACATTCAACTTCAACACCCGGTTGAGGTTGGTGATGATATCGTTAAACGAACGAGCCTGGCCCGAACCGGCATTATAAATGGCGGCCTGGCCGGTTGCACGCGCGCTTTCTTTTTCAGCAGCGGCAATGGTGTAACTCACGATATCGTTGACATACACGAAATCGCGCTTCTGCTCGCCATTGGCAAAACCATTGCAGCCTTCGAACAACCTGACCTTGTGCTCGGCACGAAACTGGTTGAAGTGGTGAAAGGCGACCGAGGCCATCCGCCCTTTGTGCGATTCGCGCGGACCGTAGACGTTGAAATAGCGAAAGCCGACGATCTGCGACGAAGCCTTCGGAAAACGCTGACGCACGATCTGATCAAAGAGGAACTTGG
>DAITOV010000498.1:0-2700 GCA_036833945.1 Abditibacteriia bacterium | reverse complement strand
TCGCTATCGAAAATATTTCGCGGGCCCGCTCTACGGCAGCAACTTCGTTATTGAGGCTCTCCACCATCATTCTGCGATTCGGGAGTTCGGTAAGCGGGTCGTGTAATGCAGCAATTTTATGGGCTTCGTTCAAATCGTGCAGCATCTGCTGGTAATGATCGGAAATTTGCACGATCTTACGTAAATGCCGCACCTGTTTATCGTAGCGTTCAACTAATGAACGGTTCCGTTCGCGCATTACATATTGGTAACCATCCGAAATTGAGGTCAATCGTTCTAATTGCCGAAGATGATCGCGGTATTGATCGAATAAATCCGCCAGGGCTTCGCGCAGTGGGTGGCCGACAAACTCCTCTTCTTTGAGGAGCTGAGTGATTCGCATTTCCAGCAGAACCGCTTCACGAGTCGAATAGCGCATAACCACGATTTCCTACACCAAGGATTATTCCTTATTCTCACCAACTTGAATAATTCCAAAGGCAAACGAACAATCCTCTTTAAACTCCTCAGCTAACTCCGCGATCCTCTCGTTTTCAAAGTCGTAGTACCAGTTCACGGCAACAGGACGACTATCCCCGTGTGCTTCCTCCAAGAGATCAAAAATATCCATCATCGCTTTTACGCTGCTGGTATTCAGATAGAGGAGATGTAAATCCAGTGTGAGACTGCTTGAGGTATCCGTTTCCTCCAGGTAGCGGTTCACCCACGTAATGATAGGTAGAAAGAACTCAAAAGAATTTTCAGGGTAAGAATCGCCAACCATGCGCAAATTACCGGCAGCAGCATCTGCCGTCACTCCAGGTGACGATTGGGTACGATTAATTTCAAGATTATCCATAATTATTTCGGAATCTATTTTCTTTAAATCACCACACGGATACTAACGAACGCCTTCTGTTCGGTGTCTATTGGCTGTATTCCACAAGAGATCGGCGCACTCGCCTTACGTGCCAGATCAATCAATCCTAAGCCCGCCCCTTCATTTTCATTACGCGGCTTACGTAACTGCATTTTATAGGCCGCCTTGAGTTGCGCTTTATCCAGACTGGCCAATTCCTGGATCCGTTCAAATAATTTACCGGCATCATCGGGTTCAACAACATTGCCGGCCGATACTTCATAGCGCCCTTCATTATTACGCCCCACGATAATGGTCGCTGAAGCCTGGGCATCATTATAATGATGGGTCAACGAGTATTCACGAATGTTTTGCGCCAACTCAATATAAACGGCAAAGACATCGATAGACGCAGAGGAAGTAACCGATTCACTTTGCAAATGTCGCCGCAACGCTAAACCAATCTCTTCGATCAAACCTTGTGAAAAGGGTCCATTAAAACAGAGCAGAATATTTTCCCGATTGTAAGTTTCGCGTAACTCGTACAAGTCAATATGATTCATCCGTCTTTCCCCCGAAGCTGCATACTGTTGCCAAAATAAAAACTCAAAAGTGTAATATCGTCACGCTGTGCTAATTCGCCCTGATAGTTTTCCAACTCGCGGGCAAACAACGCACGTTGCTCTTCCAACGTTAAAGCGACGCTACGCTTCATGAGTTCTTTGAACCTTGTTACACCAAAACCGAAGCCCTTCTCTCCACCTGCCTGGTCAAGCAAACCATCGGTCGTTAGATAGAACCTGCGATCATCGGTTAGGAGCGTCTCCTGATTTTCAAAAAACGACTCTCGCTTTCCGGCTAATATATGACGGCTGCCTTTAATTTCACCAACTTCTTCGCCATCGCTCCAGTATAGCGAGACTTTAGCGCCCGAAAAAATCACGCGCTGCGCTGCAAAATCGACGTATGCCAAACCGGCATCCATCTGCGTTGCCACCGAGGAATACTCGGGACGGGTTTGAATTGTGCTGCGCAATCTCGTATCGACAGCTTTCAACAAGGCTGCCGGATCGCTCATGCCAATCGTATCGAGCGCCACTTCCAACGCCGCGTGCGCCACCATCGTCATAAAAGCACCCGGCACGCCGTGTCCGGCGCAATCGACAACCCCCAGCAGACACCCATAGTCGTCGGCACGAAAAACATAGAAGTCGCCACCGACAACGTCGCGCGGCCGCCACAGCACGAAGTGACAATCGGGCAACACACGCTGCAGCTCATTATCAGGCAAAATAGCGCTCTGAATCAAGCTGGCATATTGAATGCTATCATCGATTTTCTGATAGGCATCTCGCATCTGCCGGTTAGTGAGTGCCAACTCGCGGGTGCGTTCTTCAACCTTCTTCTCCAACTCGTCGGTATGGCTACGCACCTGGGCCGCCATCGCGTTAAATGCCCGTGTGAGTTCGCCCAGTTCGTCGTTACCGGCACCTGGCAGGGTCGTCGCATAATTTCCGGCCGCCATCGTTCGTACCGAACTCGTCAAGTTCAGCAAAGGCGAGAGAATCAAACGATTGACCGCTATCGTAATCGCTGCGACCAGCAATAATAACAGCAACACTCCCCCTACAGCAAATGGCACCCAGGCACCACCGTCAATCACACGTACCGCACTTAAATCAATGGCAGTAATGACATACCAATCTAATTCTGGAATGTAAGCCACCGCAAATAACTGAGGTTGGTTGTCCATCTCGGCCCAGAACAGAGGAATATTCTCAGTTTTAACCTTGGCCTGCTGCATTGCGGTATTAGCCGCAACTTTCCCCTGTTCATCTAACAGGCGAAAAAGTGTGCTGTCA
>DAITOV010000497.1:0-2702 GCA_036833945.1 Abditibacteriia bacterium | reverse complement strand
CCGGCCTGGCTATGTATCATGTAACCGGCGACACCGAGAGCGGGCTGCCCGTTGATGACGTAGCCGACGGAAGGCAATGCGCTTTCTACCAGGTTATCTTTGGGCCAATTAGCAGTCGTGGAAGCCAGTTCGTTATAGCGCTGGCGTTCGCGCGTTGCGACACGCTTACCCACCCGGCGGCGCGGTGTTACCTCAAGGTGGACAGGAAGTTCTTGCCGCTGAAACTCATCAAGGCTGGCTGCGGCAACAATGATACTGAAAAGCTTATCACTGGCGAGCCGAAATTCGATGCCTTGCAAGGCTTGGAGAACAGGAGCAACAAACTCAGAGTCGACGGAAGTGGACTTCATGCCATTTCTACCTTGCCGGAAATAGGCGCGTAAGGAAAGCCCTTCAGTCAATCGACGTCTTCATACGCAGTAATCGCAGGCTATTGAATACTACCAACAGGCTCGCACCCACATCGGCAAAAACCGCCATCCACAGCGTCGCTTGTCCCATTAACGCCAGCACAAAAAACACCACTTTAATACCAATGGCGAAGATGATGTTCCAACGCAAAACCGTCATGGTCGCGCGCGCAATTTGAATAAACTCCGGCAGCTTGCGCAGGTCGTCGTCCATCAGGGCCACATCGGCGGTTTCCAGCGCGACATCAGTTCCGGCAGCCCCCATGGCAATGCCTACATCGGCGCGGGCCAGTGAAGGGGCATCGTTGACACCATCGCCGACCATGCCGACTGCGCCGGGATGCTCAGCTTGCAGGGTGCCTAGCATGTCGAGTTTGTCTTCGGGCAAGAGTTCGGCACGCACGTCGTCGATTGTTAGTTGCGAAGCGATATGTGCCGCGACAGCGGCGTTGTCGCCGGTGAGCATCACACTTTGCACATCGAGTTTTTTCAATCGATTCAAGGCAGCCGCACTCTCACCGCGCACCGTATCGGCTACCCCCAACACACCTAACGTTTTGTGGGTATCGCTCAGGAAAATCGGGCTGCTTCCGCCCTGTTCCATCGACGCCAACACGGCATGCACTTGCGGATTGCAAACACCGCGTTCTTCATTAAGCCGATGGTTGCCGATGTAATATTTTTGCTCTTCAATCGTGCCCTGCGCACCACGTCCGGTGATGGCCTGGAAATTGTCGACCGGCAACAACGGCTCGGCTTCGTTTTCCTTCCAGTGCGCAACCACAGCGTTGCCGATAGGATGCTGCGAGGGAGCATTGAGACTGGCAGCAAGATGAAGCACCCGTGTATTGGAGATGCCATCAAGCGGCACAATCTCGGTGACTTGCGGCTGGCCTACCGTCAGCGTGCCGGTTTTATCGAACGCGATCAATTTCAGACGGGAACCAGCTTCCAGAAACGCGCCACCCTTCACCAAAATACCACGCCGCGTAGCCGCCGCCAGGCCGCTCCACAACGCAACTGGCGTTGAGATGACGAGAGCGCAGGGACAAGAAATAACCAGCAAAACCAAGGCACGATAAAGCCAATCGAAAAACGGCTGTTGGAAGAAAAGCGGGGGCACGGCTGCAACTAATATCGCCATGACCACGACAATCGGAGTGTAAACACCGGCAAACTTTTCGATGAACCGTTCGGCAGGCGCACGCTGCTCCTGCGCCTGTTCTACCAGCCGCGCAATACGGGCGAGTGTCGAATTCTCGGAAGACTGAGTAACCTGTACCTCCAAGGCCCCTTCGCCATTGATGGAACCCGCGAACACTTTTTCGCCGACGGCTTTTTCGACCGGCACACTTTCACCGGTAATCGGTGCCTGATTCAACGCCGAAAAGCCGGAGAGAATTTCGCCATCGAGCGGTACCCGCTCACCGGGACGAATGAGAATACGCTGTCCCACGCCAACTTCAGCGGTAGGCACTTCAGCGTAATCTCCATGACTTTGCTTTACATTTGCCGTATCGGGAGCGAACTGCATCAGGCTGCGAATGGAGCGGCGTGCATGGGAAAGCGTGGCATCTTCGATCCGCTCGGAAACTTCGAAAAGAAACACCACCATCGCCGCTTCAGGCCACTGCCCCAAAATCATAGCGCCGATTACGGCTACGATCATCAGGAAATGAATGCCCAGTGAAAACGAACGGAGCGCCTGCCAGCCTTTTTGCAGCGTCTCACGCCCACCGGCCAAAATGGCAATGACGGCCAGTGCAATAATGAGCGGTGAAGAGTCGGTTTTCCAGAGCAAAGCCAGTGCTTCGGAGCTAAAAGCACAAACACCGGCCAGGGCCAGCAAGATGTTGTCGGCGCTTAGCAGCGGACGTGGCGAATCGTGGGCGTCTGCGGAGGGGCTGGCGCTACATGAACAGGAACTGCACCCATGTGATCCGTGATGCGACATGATAGTAGAAGTATATCGTTATTGGCACTGCAAGATAAAACATTGCCTCCAAACGAAAAGACCGGGACACGAAATGCGTGTCCCGGTCTTACCTGATAACTACCTTTTACTTCTGCACAGCCACTGCCAGCACCTGGCGGCGCGCATCGTTCATTCTGAACGGGTCGGTAACATTCACCACATCCTTCCAACGATAGACCTCCTGCGACTCCTCGCCCATACGAAATGGAGCATCGGCTTTTTCGGAGATGAAACGGCTCACAGGTTGCTTTTTGGTTTTTGTAACCCAGGCGATAAGATTCGCATCGTCCCAGCCATCCTTCAAACCGATGTATGCC
>DAITOV010000496.1:0-2713 GCA_036833945.1 Abditibacteriia bacterium | reverse complement strand
GCTTTCAATCGCGAAGGCTGGTTGCGCCTGGCTTTCGTGGGCCTGCCCGCAGGGCGCTGCGCTGCGATCATCGAACGTTGGAAAACTCCTGAAGCGGTGCTGGAAGCGGCTGTCTCGCAGCGTAGCGACGATGAGTTGCTGGCAACGCGTGGCATCACACCGACCACGCTGGAACGGTTGCGTGGCGCAGCACGTCGCGATCTCACCCCGGCGCTGGCGGCGATGCAGGAATATGGCATTCGACTGCTCCTGCTCGAAGACGAGGAGTATCCGCAAGCCTTGCGGAGCATTCCCGACCCGCCGCTCTATCTATTCGTGCGCGGCAGAGTGGAAACGCGCGATGAAGTGGCGGTGGCGATTGTCGGAACCCGCCATGCTACCGAATATGGCAAAGGACTGGCGAACCGTTTTGGCAGCGACCTGGGAAGGCGCGGCGTTACGGTCGTTTCGGGGTTGGCGCGTGGCATCGATACCGCCGCTCATCGCGGAGCGCTTGAAGCCGGTGGCCGCACTTTTGCTGTGTGTGGATGTGGGTTGGATGTGGTGTATCCATCGGAAAATAAGGGCTTGATGGAAGAGATCGCGCAAAACGGTGCAGCATTTTCGGAGTTCGCGCCCACGGTGCATCCCGAAGCATGGCATTTTCCGGCGCGTAACCGGATTATCAGTGGCCTGAGTGCCGGAACGATTGTGGTGGAAGCGGCGGAAAAATCGGGCGCGCTCATCACGTCGGATTTTGCACTTGAACAGAGCCGTGAAGTGTTTGCCGTGCCCGGTAACGTGCATAAGGTGCAGAGCCGGGGTTGCCACAGCCTCATCAAGCAGGGTGCGACGCTGGTAGAGAATGTGGACGACGTGATAGCGGCACTGAACAACCGGGCGCTGCCGTTCGTCCAGGCGGTGCCCAAGGCCGCAAAAACGCCGGAAAAACAAGCGGAATTGCCGGGTTTACGACCTAATCTCACTCCTGACGAAAATCGGGTGTACTTGACTTTAGAGGTCGAACCACGTCATATTGACGAGTTGGCAATTGCCGCTAAAATGAACGCCGGTGAGATTAACGCGGCGTTGGTAATGTTGGAAATTAAAGGTGTTGCGCGCCGCCATCCTGGAAATTTGTTTGCGCGTGCCGATTGACAAACGCAATACGAAGCATATATAGAGTAGAGGCCGCAATTTTGCGCCGGACTTTTTGTTTTCGTGCCCTCATATAAAGAAATGCCAAAGACATTAGTAATTGTAGAGTCGCCAACCAAGGCGCGGACTATCCGTAAGTTTCTGCCTGCCGACTACGTGGTGGAAGCCAGCATGGGGCACGTCCGCGATTTGCCCGATTCGGCTGCCGATATCCCCGAGAAATACAAGGGGCTGGACTGGGCGCGCCTGGGCGTAGACGTCGATCACGACTTCGCGCCGCTCTACATTACGCCCAAGGGCAAGGGCAAAACCATCAACGAGCTCAAGCGCCATCTCAAGGAAGCGCAGGCCGTGTACCTCGCAACTGACGAAGATCGCGAAGGCGAAAGCATTGCGTGGCACCTGGTGGAGTCGCTCAAGCCCAAAGTGCCGGTGCGGCGCATGGTATTTCACGAAATCACTAAAGCGGCCATTCAGAAGGCGCTCGAAGAAACTCGTGAACTCAACGAAAAGCTGGTCTCGGCACAGGAAACACGCCGCGTACTCGACCGGCTCTACGGTTATACCCTCTCGCCATTGCTGTGGAAGAAGATCGGCGGCGGCCTCTCGGCTGGTCGTGTGCAGTCGGCAGCGCTCAAGCTGATTGTCGATCGTGAACGCGAACGTGCCAAATTCCAGAAAGCCCTCTATTGGGATTTGCTGGCCAAACTCTCCAAGAACGAAAAGTTCGATGCCCGTTTGCAGTCGGTCGATGGTGTGCGTATCGCTACCGGTAAGGATTTCGATGAAAATACCGGAAAGCTGGCTGACAACAAGAAAGGCGTCAAGGTTCTGAGCGAGCAGGAAGCCACCGCCCTGCGCGAGCGGTTGCTGACAGCGGCGTGGACGGTTAAATCGGTCACCGAAAAGGCCACCACGGCCCGTCCTTCGGCTCCGTTCATCACTTCCACCCTGCAGCAGGAAGGCAACCGTAAGCTGGGCCTTTCGGCGCGCGAAACCATGCGTATTGCCCAGCGGCTTTATGAAGAAGGCTTCATCACCTACATGCGTACCGACTCGCCCTCGCTTTCGAGCGAAGCCATCGGCGGTGCGCGCCGCCAGGTGCAAGATTTGTATGGAGGAGATTACCTCTCGCCCCAGCCGCGCCAGTTCTCGGCCAAGGCCAAGGGCGCGCAGGAAGCCCACGAAGCGATCCGCCCGGCTGGTGCCGATTTCCGCCACCCCAGCCAGACCGGTTTAGATGGACGCGATTTGGCGGTTTATACCCTGATCTGGAAGCGCACCCTCGCCACCCAGATGGCCGATGCGCGCAAACTCTCCATTGGTGTGCAAATCGAGGCCGATAACGCCCTGTTTACGGCCAACGGCACCCGTATTCTCTTCCCCGGCTACTTGCGGGTGTATGTAGAAGGCAGCGACGATCCCGAAGCCGCACTCGAAGACCGTGAAGTGCTGTTGCCCGCTCTCAAGGAAGGCGACGTCGTAAAGCTGGAAGAGCTGCTGTGCGATGAACACGAAACCAAGCCCCCGGCACGCTTCACCGAAGCCTCGCTGGTGCAGGCGCTCGAGCGGGAAG
>DAITOV010000495.1:0-2743 GCA_036833945.1 Abditibacteriia bacterium | reverse complement strand
AACGCTATTCAGTTTTCAGTGAGCAACGCCTCAGAATGAAAACCCCTGTGATTCAGTTCACAGGGGTTTTTTGTTTTATCAGGCAATGAGGAGCGGGCGCAATGAAGAACCACGCGCGTAAGCAAGTGGATTGTGGAAGAGTTTCACTTCTTTTTTTATCGGATCCTTTCAGTGCTTATCATCAATATTCTCTGACTCATTTTTCAATCTCTTTCTAATGGAGGGGAAACGGGGAGCACCCGTTTGTGGTTTTTGAGCCTTTTCGCGGCTATTTTCCTCGTTAAAGCCGCGCTTCGAAATATCGGAATTGTGCCGCTGTCATTAGCATTGAAGATCCGATAGTAAATCCAAGAGATAGTAGACTTAAAATGAGCTTTTTCATGGCCGCTGATTTTACAGCGTCAATTGCCTTTTCACTTCACTTTATACCGAAATTAAAAAATTAGTTTTGGAGAATAACTAAATTATGGATACAAACCCGAACAATAATCAGGCCCCAGGCGAGAGCAGTGGCATCTTCCATCGACTCCTCCTATCTAGTATTATCGTGGGCGTTATCGGTGCGGGTGTCACCGGCACCTTATTATGGATGGATAACCAGCCTAAGAGTCTCGTGCAATCTCCAAATTCCCCGGCGACATCTTCACCGCAAATGCCGATGCCAGTTGGGGCGGCGCCAGTAAGTGCAAATGGTATCTCTACTATGCCCGGTTCTACACCCCAAACCGATTAAGACAGCCAGCACGAACCTCCTGCAAGTTTGACGGCGGGAATGCCGCCGGTCCAAGTTGCTTTAACTTTGGGCAACTGGTATTTTGACCACGAAGCCTGGTCGAATGCAGTCGTGCAGTATCGGAAGGTTCTCGACATGGGAATGGATAATCCCGATATCCGTACTGATTATGGGAGTGCGTTAAGGTTTAACGGCCAACCTCGAGAGGCATTGGAGCAATATCGTTTGGCGCAGAAAAAAGATCCCAGGCATGAAAACAGCCTTTTCAACCAGGGCGGGCTATATGCTTCTGAATTCAAAGATTCGGCGAAAGCCATCGCCGCCTGGCAGCAATATATCAAGCGATTTCCAACCGGAAAAAGTGTCGCTCAGGCCAAATCGTTAATCGAAAGAGAGCAGGGTAAGTTAAAAGCAGGGTAAATGATAGACGGCAAGCAGGAAGGTAACCGGGATAATGTGGCGGTGTATTAACCGATTGCAGGAAATGTGGATTGGGAAGTGCGCTCATAGCAAAACAGCATCAGGTCGCAAAAGAGCTTGGATACTTTTATGTGCGAACTCATACGAAAAACAAGTATCGAGAGATGCTCATTTTGAACCTCAAATCTGGCTTCGAAGTTACGGGTGTTTATAAAAGTCTCCAAGAATCTCATCAAGGAATCATTCTCGAGAAAACGCTGTAAATAACTCTATCTGCAACGCTCTTAAACTGGCCGAACAAGGTGCTGAACCCGATAGCATGGTCATTCTGGTGTTCGACTTGTCTAGCTGCGGATAGAGCACAGCGAGGAATCTCGTAACAATGAACTAAAATATCTACCCCTGTCATATAAGTTTTAGGGAAGTGGAATGAGATTCTTTGCTGGCTCAGAATGACAGATTGCAAGGCCAAGTCTGCGAACCGATATTCTCAACACCGGAAGAGTAAAAAATTATTTTACAGGCTAATCACGCTTAGTCTGTAAAATAAATTTTTCCTCTCCCGGCATTCACAAAAGAGAAGTCATTCATAAAGAACCACGCGCGTCAGCGAGCCGGAAGGGCAAAAGCCTCTTCCCAGGCCCAAGGAATGACAGCGAAGCAAAGCAGTAGGCGTGGATCATAAGCCGGGTGACCGGTGGCTACGGCCTGAGGATTAAAAACTCAAGCTCACTAAGACTGAGGCCTCTTCTACCAAGCTCTTTCTGAGATCTAAAAAAATCTGTGGCTAATTTTTTCCGTATCCCTCAACGTCCGGTTGCCTTCCCGTCTACTGTCTACTACCTACCGTCCCACCCCAGAGCGGGTTATTGGTACTGCGACCTAATTCTTTAAGATGTGGGGAGTTCCACTAATTGCAAGGCTTGGCGCAGGCGGAGTAACTCGGCGCGGTTGCGTTCGGAGAGGTGTGCCAGGATTTTTTCGCCTTCAGTTGTCAGATGTACCCGCACTTGGCGGCGGTCGTCGGGGTCGGCCTGGCGCATTACCCAGCCGCCCTGCACGCAACGGTTCACCAGTCCAACAGCGGCGTGATGGCTGATTTGCAGTGCTTCGGCAATTTCCATAACATAGGCCCAGTCGCGGCCGGGTGTGCCCTTAATGGCCAGCAATAGCTGATGTTGCTGTGGCGTGAGACCGGCATCGCGAGCACCCTCTTCGCTAAAACGCAAAAAGCGTCGCAGGGTTGCGCGAAAGGCTGCCAACGCCTCGTAATCGGCTTTGGAAAGAGCGTCGGCTGACGCGTTAGAATTATCACTCATCAAGATTGATGTGACGGCGGAATTCAGTGGAAACCTTGCGGATCTCGCGGGTGGCCCTGGCCAGCAGGCGCGCCAGTTCGGGCAGCTTATCCGGCCCAAAAAGCAGCAGCACCAACAGGAATATAACGGCGAGTTCAGGAGTCCCGGGCATGGCGAGGTTTAGATTGAACGGCGAACATTCAACGTCGAAAATGACGTTCGACGCTTCCCAGTATGCAATATTTGGATAGGAGAGGCCAGAAGCTTTCCTAATAACACAAAGCACACAAAG
>DAITOV010000494.1:0-2774 GCA_036833945.1 Abditibacteriia bacterium | reverse complement strand
TAAACAACCCGAAACTACTGAGGGGCGCTTTGGGCTATTCGTCATCATCGGCCAACTTCCGCCGCATATCTTCTTCATCTTGCAGAGCTGAATCCATAGAAATTTCCATATGCTTGGCAAAGCGTTCTGCGGTGAAATGTTGCAAAAGAAAGGAATCGCGGTCAATCCTTTCTTGGGGTAAGCTCTCAACCCATTGGCGCACTTCGGGCGTCATACATTGCTTGGCCTCTTCCAATGTGGGTGGTATATCGCCCTCTACCAATAAACCTTTTTTTCTTCTCTCTTCTGGTGTCCTCGGCTCATTTCCTATGCCACGCTCCACCCCTTCGGTAAGGATTTCAATATCAAAGGTTTTAGCGGCGTGCATGGCTGCGACCAGAGGCGGGTTACTGTCATAGAAGCCAAAATGGATATGAGATTTTCTTGGATTGAGCGAATACAAGTTAAAGTTGAGGGCTGATTCCAATTTCTTGTCTTCGCATTCCCAAATGAGACGACGCTTCTCACGCGTATTAGATTCGTAACCGACTGTTGCAATAATTCCCTCTGGCACTTCAGCGTGAGTAATGCGCACTTTAACGTCGCTTTCGTTTGGTTTACGCGGCTTCATTGATGGCCTCCTAAGACGTTGTAGATAAATTCAAAATGTTCAGCATCGGCCCGGGCCAGCTCATGGGGAGCCGATAAAAGCATGTGCAAAGCATAAGCCGTGATTTCCGTTCCGGTAATATCTGCGGCGGTGAATGGCTGGGTTGGTTCCATGCCCAGACGAAGTTTGAGTTTACCAACTACAGGGTCATGAAAGTGATCGGGCAGATAGTAACCTGTCTCGGTTTTGTTGGTGTTTTTTAACTCTTTTAACGGCCGTGGTCGATAGCCCTTCGTCCGCCTTAGCAACAACTCAATAGCTCGTTGTCCGGTCTGAGGGCTGTGATCATCAATCACATGCCCGAATTCGTGAATCAAGGCTGTTTTTCCCTCTGCGGGGTTCCAATGGATAACGCGGCTATTGGGGTCGTATTGAGTGTCCTTGTCTTTGGCGATAAAAATGCTGATTTTCTTGAGATCTGTGCGATGAAGAATGGCTGAAATCTCACGACAAGTTTGTAAAACCGTCTCATTCTCTTGCAGGCTGAATCCAGAAGAATCAGGCTGGATAAGATGAGGGTTCGCCGTTGGGTTAAGAAGATTATACATCTCCAACTGCATATTACTTACTGCGTTGTCATAGGTATCTATCTGAGCGCGAAAAGTAGACCAAGCTTGTTCGTATTGATTATTCAAGAACTGGAGCTTGGCGACATTCTCTTTCGGCACCTTTTCAATCTCGCTTTCCAACGCCTCAATACGTTCCCGCGTATTATCCATCCGCTGCTCCGCACCAAACACATCATGCCGCTGCTCGGCTGCCATTAAACGCGCATGGGCCTCGGCCGCATTGGCTGGTGGCGTGTGAGTGGGCTGCCACCCATCTGGAATTTCAAAAGGCGGATGGTTGTTGGAAAGAGTCGATACGCCGTAACCACTTGTCCCCACATAGCTGTGAAACATTCCCTTATCCCGCACCCAATCGGTTTCGCGGAAATACCTGCTTATCCCTTTCGTGGCATCGCCATCATTGCTTTTACCAACTGCCGAAGGATGATACACCCCGCGCATCTCCTCCACCGCCTCACCGCCCAACTGTACCGTCGCGGTAAACAAATCAATCACCCCGGCACGGTAATCCTCGCGCACCATCTGGTGCTTGGCGATTTCATCTTCCTGCAACGCCGGAACCTGCGACCTGTCCCACGTCAACCGATACTCATGCCTGTCCAGCCCAAATGCTGGAAAAAGCTGAGTTTCAATTTCATCGGCAAACGCATCTTCCAGCGGAATCACGGTGTTGTTCCACCACCATTCCATCGAAGCCGCCAGGTTCTGGTAAGTCGGCTGTTCACCGGTGGGGAGAAGTGCAACAATTTCGGGTGTTCCCAGGAGTGCACACACCATACCCTGCGGCCAGGTTTGCAGCTTGCTGATATTGAGCTGTTCCGGCGACCAGTTAAACGGTGTCCACTTCCACGGCAGCGAAGAAACGAACGGTTCCCCCACCTGATCGCCCTTGAACCCAGCCTTAATACGCCGCTTCATCTCCTCGGCCTGCTCCGGTGTCGGCGGCGTTCCCGAAGCCAGGCTGGAACCCTCCAAAGTCACCATGCCCGAAGGCACCGCGCTATTCCTGAGCAAAGCCCCGGTGTAAGTGCTGGCTGAATTAAGCGTAGCAATCTCCCGCGCCGCCAACGACAAAGGCGCCCAAGGCTCCCGCGTGTTAGCCGGATTCAGCCCATGTCGGAAATACACCACATCCTGACGCGGCAACGGTTCGCCATGCCTTTTCCCATCAATAAAGTAAAAATACTCGCGGATAAAATGCTCTTCATCCCACGCAGGCGCAAGACCAGTTGGCCCCACCCCGGTTGGCGGCTCAAACCACAGCTCTGCGGGGTCGCCTTTTCTGTCGCGCTCAATCCGCCAATAGCCAGCACCGTTAGCCATGGTGCTAATCAAGGTGACGCCAAACAGCCGCTCACCCGAATAAAACTCGTTCGGCACGTTCAGCAAATCCAGCAACGCATGCTCATCGACCTGCTGCCACGCCTTCCCTTCGCGCCGCTCCAACACCGGCCTCGACTGGGCAAACGCTTTGGTGAGCGCCACAAAACAAGCCGCCGCCGAAGGATTCTGCCACAGCACGCCTGCGGCGCTTTTATAGTCGTAATTCGTCCCCG
>DAITOV010000493.1:0-2787 GCA_036833945.1 Abditibacteriia bacterium | reverse complement strand
AGCCCGTCATCCTCGCGAACGCGGGGATCCAGTACATAGCTTTTTGAATAGAATCAGCTCATATTGCTTATCCCTGAATTCCGTTTCCTGTTTCCTGTCTTCTGTTTTCAACTCTCCATTCAACCGTCCGTCTCATCAACCACCGACTGATACTGCAACCTGTCTTGCATCAGGTGTTCTTTGCGCCATTGCCCGGGAGTTTGGCCGGTTTCTTGGATGAAGAGGCGATGGAAATAGCGAACATCGCCTAGCCCCACGGCGCGGGCGATGTGTTCGATAGTCATAGGTGTGCCGCGCATTAAGTCGCGGGCTTTTTGTAAGCGCAGCCGGGTTTTAAGGGCAGTGAAGGTTTCGCCGGTTTCTTCTTTCACGATATGCCCGGCCCGCGATACCGAAACCGAGAGCTCAACTGCCAGGTCGGCCAGTGTGGGTTCGTTTGCGAGATTATGACGGAGAAACTGCACGATTTGCCGATAGCGGTTACTGGCTTGCGCGACGTTACTTAACCCCGAATCGACCTCGCAGAGGAAATAACGTTGTAACAGCGTGCCTGCCACCAGCGCCTGCTTCACTTGCTCATCGGCGAAGAAAGGCAAATGTTGCGGTTGGTCGTCACCCACACGAAACTGCCCCAGATAGCCGATAGCGCACAGGCGCTGCGAAAGCACCAACGGAATGATGACTTCACTGGCCCCGGCATGACAGCGGTGGACGAACGGTTGCACTTGTTGCAATGCCACTTGCGGAATGCGGCCGACATCGCACTCGGCGCAGCGTTGCATGGATGTGATTTTAACCTCGCGGCAAAAAGCCGTTTGATGCAAATAGAAGCCAAGCGGCAGGTTTTCCAGCGAGGTGCCTTTCCAGACATCTTCCTGGAATATCTTCAGGCAGAGATTCAACCCGCTCAGCGACTCAATTTGCCGGATAACGTCTGTCTGCCTGACCTTGCCACTGAACATGAAGGTTTATCATAGCAGATTTTACCGCCGTTTAATGCGAAGCATCGCAGTTTGCCTGAAGAACCGCGCGCGTCAGCAAGCCGGGTGTGGGTAGGCATTGCGCTAAGCCAAGTGTAGTCTCAGAATAAGCAAGAAGCCCGGGGATACCCGGCTTGCTGACGCGCGCGGTTCTTCAGGACGATTTCCTCACTTGCAAAGTCACACCAACTCAACCAACCACCGCCGAGCCACCTGCGGCTAAGGTCTTGCGTAGCGTTTGGGCATCGACATCGGCAAAAGCCTGATTGTGGTGCAGCGACAGGTAGGCGGCGACTCCGGCCGCTTCGCCGACTTGGTTCATGTTCACCATCACCCGAATCGCGCCGTGCGCCATTTCATCGGCATCGAGCATTCTTCCGGCGACGATGAGGTTGGGATAAGGCGAATTCAGCGGTACCATCGCACGGTAGGGAATCTGGTAAAACGTCGGTTCGGGGTCCAGAGGCGGGCGCCAACGGGTTTCGATGGCCGGGAGGCCAGGGCGCGCCAACTGTTCGAGACCCCACAAATACCGGAAGGTAATACCCGATTTATCGGTGTGGTGAATATCGGATTCATAGGTGCCATTGGCAATGGCATCGGGGTAGCGGGTGTCTGAGAGCAGCTCTTTGCCCGGGATGCGGTATTGGCAGCGCACATGCCGCGTTTCGCGCACGCCGATACGTGAGGCAAGCTGCAGCAAGGTGGTGTTAGAGTCGGGATATTTGCGCTTGATTAAATCGAGCATCGCCCGCACTTGCCTGCGCCCCTCGATTTCCGCTTCCGTCAACTGCTGCGCGTTAGACATATTGAGCGAAACCCGGCTGGCTGCCAACATGTGAACATCCGGCTGTCCAGGCACTCGGCTGCTCCAGATGAAGGTTTCGGGCAGGTTGTATTCGCTACGATACTCGGCGTAAAGCTGGGCGAAATTTTCCACCTCGTGGAGATTACTGATTTTCGCGCAAGTCGTGCCGGGTTGGAGATGAGAAGCGTAATACGTATCGAGTTCCAAGCGCGCAGCCAGATCGCCATCGCCCGAGGCATCGATGAAGCGCTTGGCCAGTATCACGCCGCGGCCATCTTTGTTTTCCACGATGGCGCCCTCCAACTCCCCGTTTTCGGGATTGACATAGGGCGCGACGAACAGCGTGTGGAGATAAGGCTTGATGCGATGCCGGGTGATGATTTCATCTAACTCAATTTTGAGTTCTTCGGTGTTGAGAACGTAATGCTCAAGCCAGTTTGGCGGCCTCTTTACATCCACCGCTTTCCTGGCCTGGAGCCGCGAGATGGTTTCTTCGGTGAGCCCGGCGATGATTTGCTGTGTCTGACCGACGTTGTAGAGCGAATGCCAGATATTGACCATAGCGTTGGTCGCCACGCCACCAAAACAGTTGTGGGCTTCCACAATGACGACACTCAACCCCAGGCGGGCGGCGCGCACGGCGGCGAAAACGCCGGTACAACTTCCCCCCACCACACAAACATCGGCCTGCGCTATAACCGGAACACTTTTGGCCGGTTCATTGACTGTGATTTGCATATTCTCGAATCAATCCTCGTCTTGTACGTAGGACGAGTGTATGCCCGTCACAGCGGAAGCCGTCATGGCTTGAGACTCTGTTTATCTGGAGTTATCTGCTGTTTTATGCCGATAATACCATTTTTGCAAAAGAACCTTCTGTTACGGCAAGTAGATGGTAGACAGCATGCAGGGAAGTAACCGGACATCAATGCTAAGCCTCTCTTTTCTGTCGTTAATTGCGAAAACTTGCGACGAAGTTTGCGTAGCCGAAGGCTTTGC
>DAITOV010000492.1:0-2790 GCA_036833945.1 Abditibacteriia bacterium | reverse complement strand
TACTCCTTACTCGATGTTAAATCGCTTTCTTGCCATATCGGCGAGAAGATGCTTCTTTCCAATGTAGATGTAGCGCTGGCTCCCGGTGAATTTTTAGTGGTAATTGGCCGCAACGGAGCAGGAAAGAGCACCTTGCTTAAACATGCCGTGGGAGAGATGCACAGTGCGCAGGGTAAAATCGATATTTTTGGCCAAGCGCTCGCAGCACACCCTCCTCGCGAACTGGCGAAAAAGCGTGCCGTGCTGGCGCAGAGCACGCCATTGCATTTTGATTACCAGGTGCTTGAGGTTGTGTTGTTAGGGCGTATTCCGCATCAGAAACGGCAAGTCGAAACCATAGCCGATATTAAAATTGCTCACGACTGCCTCATGCGGGTCGGACTGGAGGGGTATGAAGAGCGCGACTACCTCACGCTTTCGGGCGGTGAGCAACAACGCGTACATCTGGCCCGTGTGTTGGCGCAAATTGAACACACTCCCGGTGAAACCCACCAGCCCGAACGGCTTTTATTTCTCGACGAACCGATCAGCAGCCTCGATATCGCCCACCAGCACGAGGTGCTCGACCTGGCTAAACAACTGACCACCGAAGGCGTCGGCGTCTTTGCTATTTTGCACGATCTCAACTTGGCCGCGCAGTACGCCGACCGCATCGTGATACTTTCGCAAGGTAAAGTGCTGGCAACCGGAACCCCGACGCAGGTGTTGACGCAGGAAACTTTGTATGAAGCGTTCCAATATCATGTCCACGTAGCGCGGCATCCGAATTTGGATTGTCCGCTGATTATTTCTGGAAGTCAGAAGTCGGTAACCGGGCGTTGATGGTGAGCTTTAGCTTTACGGTTTTCCAAGATAAAATTCTGCCTTCTGCATTTTGCCTTCTGACTTGTTATACATTGACTGCGCGCCCATCACCCCGGTGGGCGCTTTTAATTTTGTGTAGGTGTTTTTCATGTGGCCGTTGGTCCGTCGTTTTGTTTCGTATTACTTGCCTTATAAAAGGCTGTTCGTTCTCGATTTCGGCTGTGCCGTTATCACCGCCATTTTAGAGTTGTGCTTTCCGCTTTTCGTCAACCATATCGTCGATAAGTTTTTGCCTTCCAACAACTGGCCGCTGATTCTGGTTTCGTGCGGTGGGTTATTCGTGGTCTATGCGATCACTGCCGGACTCAACTTCGTCGTGACCTATTGGGGCCACGTGCTGGGAATCAATATCGAAACCGATATGCGTAGCGCGCTGTTTGCGCATTTACAAAAACTCTCGTTTCGCTTTTTCGATAATCATAAAACCGGCGATTTGATGTCTCGCATGTCGTCCGACCTCTTCGATATCGGCGAGGTGGCGCATCACGGCCCGGAAGATATATTCATCGCTGTGATGACGCTCGTCGGCACTTTTTGCGTCATGTTCTATATTCACTGGCAGATGGCACTGGCGACTTTTGCGGTGGTGCCGTTTCTTATCTGGCTGGCGGTTGTTGTGCAGCAGCGCATTTCTCATGCGGCTAAGCGCATGTTCGAGGACTTGTCCGATTACAACGCGCGGGTGGAAGATAACATCAGCGGCATTCGCGTGGTGCAGGCGTTCGCCAACGAGCCGTATGAGAAGAAGCTGTTTTCTACAAATAACCAGCGTTTCCGCGAGACGAAAATTCTCAGCTATAAAATCATTGCCGGAAACTTTTCACTGAGTTATCTGCTCACGCGCATGATTTCGCTGTTCGTGTTGCTGTGCGGTGCGTGGTTCGTGTTCCAGGGCGAACTCACCAACGGCGAGTTCATCGGCTTTTTGCTACTCTCCAATATTTTGTTTCGTCCCATCGACAAGATCAACGCCATCATCGAAATTTATCCCAAGGGCATGGCCGGTTTTCGGCGCTACCTCGAAGTAATGGACACTCAGCCCGAAGTGGCCGATAGGCCGGGTGCGGTGGAGATTTCTGCGATCAGCGGCGAGATTGCCTACCGCGACGTTACTTTTGCCTATGATGCCGGACGGCCTATTTTGCAAAACATCAACTTCACCGTGCGCCCCGGCGAAACGGTGGCGTTCGTGGGGCCTTCGGGCGCGGGGAAAACCACATTATGCAGCTTATTGCCGCGTTTTTACGACGTGTCCGGTGGGCAGATTACCGTCGATGGCCGCGACATCCGCGACATCAAACTGGCCTCGCTGCGCGGACAGATCGGCATCGTGCAGCAGGACGTGTTCCTCTTCTACGGCAGCATCCGCGATAACATTGCCTATGGCGACCTGGAGGCAACCGAAGAGCAAATCTGGCAGGCCGTGTGCCGTGCGCACCTGGAACAGTTCGTGCTCGACTTGCCCGAAGGCCTGGATACCGTCATCGGCGAGCGTGGCGTGAAGCTTTCCGGTGGTCAGAAACAGCGCCTGGCGATTGCGCGTATGTTCCTGAAAAACCCGCCGGTGCTGATTTTGGATGAAGCCACCTCGGCACTCGATACGGCGACGGAATTGGTGATTCAAGAGTCGTTAGCCGAACTGGCGCAGGGACGCACTACGCTGGTAATCGCCCATCGTCTGGCTACCATTAAGAATGCGGACCGTATCCTGGTAGTTACCGCAGAAGGCATTGCCGAAGAGGGCAACCATGAAGAGCTGATTGCAGCGGGCGGCATTTATAGCCAGTTGCATTATGCGCAGTTTGGACAAGAGCGAATGGAAAATTGAAAGTGGATAATGGAAAATAAGCGGCAGATGGGCTTTAAGGTAAACCGTTGACCTTCCAGTCCGTCATCCTCGCGAAGGCGGGGATCCAGTACACAGTT
>DAITOV010000491.1:0-2792 GCA_036833945.1 Abditibacteriia bacterium | reverse complement strand
GTTGCGTAAGCGCCATTGCAGCACCACCATGTTCTGCTCGATCAAATCCAGACGCTTTTGTTGAATTGTCGTCATAGGTTGGGCTTTGGCTTTCAAGTAGATCTCTTCCATCTCAGGGTAATAAACACCGAAAAGATTCTTGAAAAAGGCTTCGCGGGTGTTGTGGTTGGCGTTTTCGTAGCGTTGCCAGTATTGGGCATACCAACCATCGAGCTTCTGGTGGAACTGTTCCATCACCTGGCCGGCCTGGGGGCCGTAAGCGCGGATGAGCCATTCGCGTTGGAGTTCATTGGCATCCAGAGCCGGATTCCATAAGAGCTTGGCCTGAATATAATTGCCGATAGCATGTTGGCTCCATGAACTGGTAGCATAGAGCCGGGCACCTTTGATGCCATTTTCACGCAAGAGTTTGAAAGTGAAGTTGAGATTGTCGGGTGCTGCGGGGGTAAAGAAGCCACTATTACGGCGCAACCAGTTGCCAAAGCTATAATAGAACCACGGCGAGGGTGCGACTTTACCCCAGGACTCCATCAGGTGGGTCGATTCTTTCCGTGCGGCTTCACGATAGAGGCGATAACCGCCATCGCCCAGCACCATGACAGGATAGAAATTCTTTGGGAATGAAGCCTGGCCACTTGCCGGAAAAAAACGTGCATCCGAGTATAGGTATCCGGCCAATTTCGCCTGCGGGTCTTTAGCGGCCACGGCTTTTGCCACGTCATGAAACCACTTGAGCATCAGTGGAGTCATGGAAGGAAATTCGCTGCCTTTGGGCTTAGGGTCGTAGAGTGCTTTACTTTCCGGGCTTTCGCTCCAACCCCGGCTGTCGCTGGAGGAGAGGGAGAAGGTATTACTATTAGGATCTGCTTTGAGGGCTTTCACAGCCTGATCGGCAAAATACTCCACCAGTTCGGGGTTGGTGGTTTCCAGTTTGTAATGGTTACGTTTGGGGCCGGAAGAAGGCGGTTCGGGGCGCTTGCCGCCGATCATGGCAAACCAATCGGGGTGCTGCTTATACATCGCCGGAGGAACCGTCTCGACCCAGTTGTGATTGTAGTTGAGGCGGAACGAAAAGCCCAACTTCTGCTGATCGCGCCATTGGGCGACAGCACGGGTGTTTTGCAGATGCGGAAAATCGCGCCAGATGAAGTTCGGGGTATCGGTGCGGTTGAGGTCGGGGATAACCAGAGTGGGGTGCGAGGGCACATCGCGGCCTAAATCGCCGGGAAAGAGCCAGCGCACGCCCAGGTAATCTTCCAGGAAGGTGTAGACGCCATTCGCAGTGCCGTTGCTGAAACCGCCGTCTTTGGTAAGTTGCGGTCCGGGAATATCGGGCTGCAGTTTGTAGGTATCGTAGGGCAGGGAATCGCGGCTGGAAGTGATGAGCGCCGCAGTGTCGGGGCCTTGAATATAGAGGCTGCCGTTGCGCGTGACGATGCGAAAGCCTTCATCGGCGATATCGCCGGTGGTCAACCCGGCGTCCTTGGCCTGTTTGGTGGCCCCCAGGCTGATGAACGGCCCGCTGACGGTTTCGCTGTCTTTGCGGATACTAATGGCGGCACCCGTCGATTGGCTGAGGCTGCGCTTCAATTCGAGCGCAGCAGCTTTCACTGAAGCCGGGGCTTTTTCAGGCTCGATAATGGTAAAGGTGGTCTTGCCCTGCGTGGCCAGTGTGACATCGGCAAGAGCATGATCGGCGGCAAAAAACAAAGCGCAAGCGGCTAATACGGTATATTGGCTGACAGTCTTCACGAGAAAATTCCTTCGGGGGTTCGGCTTACTTTTTAAGCGTTATCGACCAGCGGGTTCCAGGCGCTTTTGGTGGTGTCACAGTTGCTGGGGCATTTGGCAGCTTCAAGATACACGGTGTGGCTTTTGAGCCATTTTACATGGCCATCGGCGAAAACGACGTTGACGCCGCCGAAGTGGCGGCCAGTATTCAAGTCTTTTTCTAAATCGGTTATCGTGCTGCCCAATGTTATGCCCGTAAGATTAGTGGCGCTCCCGGCACCGGTGCCGGGAATATAATCTCCACCAGATCCTGGGGCTTTCACATCGCTTGCCGAAGCGCGGTATACGCCCAAATCGAGGATCATATAGGTATTGGCCGTTGAAGCGATGGCTGCCGCAGCGAGGCTTTTCTGATTGACAGGATTGGTAGAAGGGGTGAGGAAAACAGCCATATTCACACCATAATGCCCATATACGCCTCGCTCTGCAGCGACATTGGTGCGTCCCGAGGGGCAGCGGTAAACCTGCATGCTTTTGACGTAGGGATCGATGAAGTACGGCCAGTAAACATTGCCGGAAGACGAAAAATCGGCGCTGCTGGAAATCCCAGCCCAGGGGCCGGTGCGTGCGTTGGAGCTAAGCGGATAACGTTCATCGTTGTCCTGGAGGTATTGCATTGCCCCCAATCCGATCTGTTTGAGGTTGCTCATGCAGGAAGAACGGCGTGCATTTTCACGCGCCCGAGCGAACACCGGGAATAGGATGGAGGCCATGATAGCTATGATGGCAATTACGACAAGTAATTCGATCAGGGTGAATGCTTTACGTCCGGTTATTTTTTGCATCGTTTACTCCGTTTTTCATCTCTCCTTCTATCTTACCCGTTTTTGATGATTTCTAAACGTCGTTATCGTCTCAAATCGTTCAAAAAAGGCTCTATTTTCGGTTTGGCTTTGCGCAGAGCGGTTTCGCGGTATTCTGTTGGGGTTTGTCCGGCGTGTTTGTGGAAGAAGGTGCGGAAGTAGCTGGGCGATTTAAAGCCCAGGAAATAGGAGATAGTT
>DAITOV010000490.1:1771-2810 GCA_036833945.1 Abditibacteriia bacterium | reverse complement strand
GATTACAGATCATCTCCTGTATGCCGTAGGGTATTTCGGCGGCCGTCCATTGATGAATAAATTGGGAGTGCGCTGGCCCAAAATTGCCGGTGCGATGCTGGCCTCTGAGAATGCCATGCGCGGCAAAGGCGTGTGGATGGTCGCTTTTGGCCGATATTTGCCGGTGGTTGGCCGCTGGGTAGGCACCGGTGCGGCGCTGGCCAATGTGTCGTATGTGCGGTTTGTGATTTACGATGCACTGGGTGCCGGCCTGACAGTCATCGGTTTTGGGGGCGCAGCCCATTTCATCGGTCGCGAAATCATCGGATTTTCCTGGTTTCCCCAGGCGATTATGATTGCCTATATCGCCAGCACGATTCTTACTGCCGCGCTGACTTGCTATGGCGTGTGGCGTGCCAAGCGCGGTAAAGCACAAAGTTCTGCCTGAGCTTATTCCATAGCACGCAAAGCCTTCAGCTACGCAAACTTCGTCGCAAGTTTCCGCAATTAACGACAAAAAGAGGGCCATCGGCATCAATGTCTGGTTGCCTCCCTGTGTGCTGTCTACTACCTCCTATCTACTACCGCGATAGGAGGTTATTCTGTAAAAATGGTATTAGCTGGGGTTGGCCTGCGTGTATTTTATAAGCACACATTGCACAGCTTCACTCAAAGTGGAAGGCAGAGCTATTTGCGAAACCATTTGCAAAGAACGATTCTCCGATTGCATCGCCACGAGGAAAGGCATGAGTAGCTCTCCGGCGTTTTGCCCTGCGATGTGCGCGCCGAGAATGCGGCCTTTATCGCCGGTAACCAGTTTGATGAAGCCGCGTGTTTCACCTTCAACGATACAGCGTTCGAGCTGAGAGAATCGCTGCTGGAAAACCTGAACGTCGTTCCATTTTTCGCGTGCCTGGGCTTCGCTCAGGCCGAAGGCCGCTATGCCGGGCTGGGTGAGAACGATACGCGACTCAAGTTGTTCCTGCGCCGCTTTGGGCGGTGAAGCGAGTGTGAGAAGGTGCCGGGCTTCGGCGTGCTGCAATTCACCGTTGGCTTCAAA
>DAITOV010000490.1:0-1761 GCA_036833945.1 Abditibacteriia bacterium | reverse complement strand
TGCTTCTTTTCGCCCTCCACCGTTGCGCCTTGGATATTAGCCCCGGTATGCAGCACAACGCCTTCCTGCTGCAATAGCTTTTCTGCAAATGCAGAAATCTCGTGGTCTTCACCCGGCAAGAGTGCAGCGTCACCAGACAACACCGTCACTTTGCAGCGCAGGCGTGCCAGTGCGAAAGCAAGCTCGACTGCAACTGCGCTACTCCCCAATATAGTGAGTGAACGTGGCATTTCCGGTAAGGCGAAGAGTTGGGCGACGGTGAGAGAGCCTGTTTCAGTTAGCCCGTCTATTTGTGGCTGCTCCGGCACATCGCCGGTTGCCTGGATGAATTTTGAGGCGGTTACGGTTTTTTCACCGGTTTTGCTTTCGATAACAATTGTATGAGCATCTTCGAATCGTGCCGTGCCTTTCAGGTGTTCGATACCTTGCTCTTTGAGTTGCTCGCGCCACATGGCCCGGATATCGTCTTGCACATCGGCAATGCGCAGTTTGAGGGCGCTCCATGTCACGCGGACATTATCGCTGCGAATGCCGAATTCCATCGATTCCCGGCACTGGTTGAAGACACATGCTGCCTTGATGAGCGCGCCGATGGGAATGCGTCCCGATTGTAATTCTTCCGCGCCAATAGCACCGGGTGCCACAATGGCGACTTTAGCGCCTGAGGCGCGCGCGATGCGGGCAGCGGCTAAGCCTTCGACGGTGCCGCCAATGACTACGATATCGAAATCAGACATATTTTTATTGAAAGGAAAATTGACGGGAGCTTGAGATTACGACATCGCGAGTTGAGTGACTTGCGCCAGGACATCGTGGGGAGAGAGCGGTTTATGGAGGACTTTATCGGCACCGGCTTCTTCTGCTAATTTTTGTGTCACACCGCTCCCGTAGGCGGTAAACATCACGATGGGGAGATCGTCTCCCTGGGGCAGGGCGCGAATAGCGCGCACGGCGTCCCATCCGTTCATCTCGGGCATTTCGACATCCATTATAATCGCGTCGAAGGGTTCGCTGCTTTGGACCAGGCTAACGGCTTCGCGTCCGTTGGATGCCAACTGAACGGTATGGCCATGCATTGAAAGAGCCAGGCGGAAGAGTTCGCGTGCATCTTCTAAATCATCAACAAACAGAATTCGCATATTTTGTGACAGAAAGTAATCGGAAAGAAAAGTGTAACGAAAGCCAAGTGCAAATCAAATTCCCGGATCTAAAAGAGTTTTTCCTGCTTTGTTTATCGGATCGCCGGTGCCGGGATAGCGACCTGATAGACTGACAAACATGCTTTCTTTCGAGATGGATGCGGTTTTGGAAATTGTGCGTGAAGCAGGCGAACTGGGAAAGCAGTTGCAGGGCAACGTGCGCGCAGAGTTTAAGGCCGACAACACGTTTGTGACTGCGGCCGACCGGGCTATTGAAGCCTTGTTGCGCGATAGATTGGGTGCTCTCACGCCTGGCTGGTCGTTCCTGGGCGAGGAAGAAGGCTTAACGGGCGACCCCGACGCGCCGGCCTGGGTCATCGACCCGATCGACGGCACTAACAATTTCGTGCGCGATTTGCCGATTTGGACGATTTCCATCGGTGCCGTGCATAAGGGGCAAGCCATTTTCGGCGTGGTGGCCGCTCCCGTGCTCCGCGAAATCTCATGGGCAGCTCAAGGGCAGGGTGCATGGCGTGAAGCCGATGGCCAGGTGCGGCAAATTCACGCCCGCGACCGTGAGGCCTTGATGCACGAAGACATTATCGCCTTCAATACCGAAGTG
>DAITOV010000489.1:0-2844 GCA_036833945.1 Abditibacteriia bacterium | reverse complement strand
CAGCTCGGAAACGCCCATCGTCACATCCACACCGAAAACGCTCAAGCGCAAGGGGCCGATGCCCATTGAGAGCGGCACCAGGTTGGGCACTTCCTCCTCGCTTCCGGGCCGGGTTTGGCTGTTGATGAAGTAGTAAGATTTGTCGTCGATATCCAGCACCAGCATATTATTGATGCTTTGTAGGCGCAGCAGCGTGCGGCCCTCGAAGTTCACCGCCGCCGCGTCATCGAGCCGCTTCCACAGCACCCAGCCCGACCGGCCCGGCTCGTTGCGCCAGCGCTCCACCGTGGGTTTGCAGATGCTCTTGCCGATGCGCCGCCACACGATAGAAAACTGCTTGTCAATCAGCACCAGCCGCACGCCGCCGTCTTTATCGTGGCCCGCGAACACCCCGTCCCAAATCAGCTCTATTTCCAGCCCGCTTTGCCGCTCGCGCTTTTGCGAGACAATCTCTACCGAATGGTTGGCCATCTGCGAGCGGTGGCGAATATAGGTGCGGTGCGGCGGCTCCACCGGCACGAAGGTTTCCCACGTATCGCCTTTCACCGGCTTCCACTGCATATCGCCAAACTTGTTCGCTGGTTTGGGGGCGTTGGGCAGCGCAGTCGTTAAGGTGCAGTTGAGTGGCTTGGACACGGCTTTGAGTGTCCACCCGCCCATGCCGTCGTTTTCGGTAAGCCCCGGCACGCCGCGCTTCACACTGCCGTCTTTCTGAAAACGGATGAACTCCAGCGTATTATCCACCGAGTCGAAAGCCCGCTGCCCCTGCCACTGCACCGAATTGTAGCCTTTAGGAGAATCGGCATCATCGCCACCTTCGCCTTGCTGCTGCACCAGGTAGCCGCCAAAAATATCCTGCACCACAAAAGCATCGCCCGTGCCCACACCGGCCACACGGTCGATTTCGCTTGAAGGAAAGACCAGAATTTTAACTTGAGGTTCACGTTTGTTCATATGAGGTTATGGGTGATAGGTAATAGGTGATGGGCGCCGAGCAACCGCAGACATAACTCCTCCCACTCAGGGGGAGGTTGGGTGGGGGAGGTCAGGTGTAATAGCGAACGATGAATGATGAATGCTGAACGATGAACATCGGCAACCACCCGTAGGGGCTTGCGGCGGCAAGCCCGCTACTTTGGGCTCAGGTAAAAATCAGAATAGGTTCGGAACATGTCCCACTCCTAAAACCCAATCTGTGAAATCCGTGTCAATCTGTGGCTAAATATGGCAAAGCGGTCAGGACCAAACCAAACCGCTTACCCAAACACAACCTAAGCTCTAAGATCCAAGTTCTAAGCTCTTCTCCAACATCCTGCACAACTTCCGCACTTGGGGGTCGCGTTCTGTAAATCCCTGTCGCAAAACAGCTTTCACATCGCCAGCGCCATAATAAGGCGTCACTGTTTGCAGCTTATTGGTAAGCATACTTCTACTAATACGTTTCGCAATAATAGAATGCACGCCATGAGACGAATTGCCTTTGCTTTGCAATAGGTAATAGGTGTGCCCGTCGCTGGCTATAAAGGTGTGGGTGATGCGCAAGGGACAAGAGCCGTCGCGATAAAAAGCGGGATGACTGTCAGTCAACCAGAGAATAGCGCCCACGGTTGTAAGAAAAACCACGGCGTTAACCGCAGCAAGTTTGCCCAGCGTCCGTTGCTCTCTCACGTTCCGCCACCAGCTCCACAACAGCAACCCAAAAAGCAGCAAGCCACTCATACCAGCGAACCCCAGCAGTTGCCAGAAGCCTTCCACTGCTCTTTCAAGCGGCGGGGTGGCAAAGGAGAGAACCCGTGGCTCCTCGTGTGCGTAACCGCCAAGCAAAGATTCATCGAGCAGCAACAGTCCTATACCCGCCATCCAACACACCATACCCGGGCCAAACAGCCCCATGCCCCACCATCTCAGCCCGGCAACTGTGCCTTCATCATGGCTTTTGTGGAAATGGGTGTTACGTTTCAGGCTATCGAAAATGAAAAAACCTGCCAGCACGGTCACGATAAGCCAACAGATTGAAAAGAGTAAGGGAGAAATAAAAAACAATATAACCAGCAACACCAGCGCTACGCCGAACCATTGCACGAGGCAATTGCGACGGTTTTGGTATTGTTTGATGCGTGATGGTGAAGGAGCGCTGGGCATACCCTCACATTAGCGGGGCGGGGTAGTGTTTTTCAAGCACTTGAGTGTGCCTATTCGTCCTCTTCCGCCAACTTCTGCCGCATTTCTTCTTCCTCTTCCAAGCAAGAATCCATATACATTTCAATTCCCTCGGCAAAGCGTTTTGCCGTTTCAAATTTCAACATGTAGGATTCGTGGGCAACCGTTTCCGGAGGCAGGCTCTCAAACCATTGGCGCACTTCGGGTTTCATGTGCTGTTTAGCTTCTTCCAGTGTTGCTGGTTCTTCACCCTCTGCCAACCAGCCCTGTTTGCTTCTATCTTTGGGATCCGTTATAAACCCTTTATTAGCTCTTGTTACCCCTTCCGTAAGGATTTCGATTTGAAACGACTTGGCCGCGTGTTTAGCGGCTCGCAAGGGAGGATTACTATCATAAAATGAATAGTGCTCGAAGGGAATTTTGGCCTTGATGGTCACCAGATTCAAATTGAGGACTTGCCGCCAAAAGTCGTTATCACATTCCCATTGGAGACGATGTTGTTCACGTTTGGTAGGGTGATAATCGACCGATGCAATGAGGCCGTCGGCAACGGAAGGATGCGTGAGACGGATCTGTACAGCAGTTCCGCTTGGTTTACGCGGCTTCATTGTTGGCTTCCTAAGACATTATAAACAACCCGAAACTACTGAGGGGCGCTTTGGGCTATTCGTCATCATCGGCCAA
>DAITOV010000488.1:0-2847 GCA_036833945.1 Abditibacteriia bacterium | reverse complement strand
GTGGTGCTCGTTAAACCATGAAGATTTTCGGTTGCTCCAGTCGGGAGAAAAGTGGCAAGGGCAGATTCATATCCCCCAAATGCGTTTAAAACCTGGAACATACAAAATCATTTTTAACATCACGGCGATTGACAATAGCCATTATCTCTTGGTTTTGAAAAAAGGATTACAGATTGAGGTTGCCGGGTCCGCGCAAATGATCCACCATGTGCAGCTATAGGAATTTGATGAAATTACATCGACGGTGCAAGATTGAATTATTCAAAGATAAGTCCAACCAGGAATCCTAATAGTAGTATGGAAGTTCTATTCGCCAATGATACCAGCGGGACGAGCAACCCTGGCTGCCAGGGCACGGTTTTCTGGCTGCTGGAGAGTTTGCGGCGCTCTGGTTACCATGTCGGCAGCAGGCTTCCCCTGGAGTATGCCTACGAATCTTTTCGTCCGTCGCCCCTTCCGCCAGCCCCAATGGATATTGCGAGCCGCACTTCGCGCCGACTGCAAAGAGCACTGCGAGAGATCGGCCAGACAGGCCAGGAGACATCTCAGGGTGCCCTGGCGGCAAGTCAGTGGCAGCAAACGGTGGATAGCCTCGCCCAGCAATTAGCGCCTCTCTGGGATGGGTTTGAGGCTTTGGTGGTCAACGGGGAAGGCACCATTCATCATGCTTCGATTGGCGCTCTAACCTTGACGGGGCTTTGCGCCGTGGCCAAGCAGAGAGGGCTGCGAGTAGCTGTCGTTAATTGTTCGGTGTTTGAATTGGATGAGTGGCTTCTCGAAGCCCTTTGTGAAAACGTGGACGATCTCGCTGTGCGCGAGCCGTTGAGCCAACGGTATCTCAGCTCCAAAAAGATCAATGTACGCTTGTCGGCCGATTGTTTGTTTCTGGCCGGTGAGCATCCTGCTGAAATTTCCTTCTTGTCACATCGTCTGGCTGCTGGTGGCGAGCCTTATGCGGTCTATACCCCGGGGGTATTATCGGGTTCTCCACTGGTTTCGGAGGAAGTCGTCGCAGCGGATATTCGTCAACTTTCCCGTAAGGGCTGGAAAGTCTTTTACTATGTAGTCGAGAAAGAAGACGAGCGGTTGGCGAAGGTCGCCATTGAGCACGGTGCGCAAGCGATTCCCCTGGGCGGGCTGGTGTGGAACGAGGTGACCGCTTTTCTGCGTAATGCTGAAATGGTGGTTTCGGGTCGTTACCATATCAATATCTTTGCGGCCCTTTCCGGCACTCCATTTATACCGATGGAATCTAACACTCCCAAGATGGCCGGGTTACTGCATCACTTGGGAGTTGCTGAAGATTATCCGGTGAGGGGATGGAATGCGGACACGCCAGATCTGATGCCTCTCGACTTCGATGCGGCGGTGAAGGTGAGGCGTGAGGCTTTAGAACACTGCGTCGAGTTGGCGCGCGGAGCGGTATCCGGCCTGACCGGTTCCCATTTTGTAGTAAAAACGGATGCCTAACTCTACCCCTATGAACATCCGCATCGCCAGCACGGAAAATCAGGCGCGCATTCATCACTATGCATCGGTGGTGGAAGCGCCGGGCTTCGAGTGGCTTGGGACGCTTGCTACTCCTTACGATGAAAAAAGTTTGGCCGGGGTCGATGCCCTGATTGTCAGTAGCGATCATTATCTTCCCAGCCGGGTGGCGATTGCATCTTGTAAGCGTCTGGGCATTCCGACCTTTCATGTACTCGATGGTGTGCTTGATTGGAGAACCAGTTTTGAAAATCCTGAATACGACCTCGAACGAGACGGCCTTCCCCTATATCAACCTCTGATCTGCGATCATGTGTTTGCGATGGGAGTCCTTCAGAAACAAGAACTGAACTGGCTGGGGAACGATTGTGTGCACGCAACCGGGCTGCCGCGATTCGATGCGCTCGCAAGAAACTCCTGCCGTCGTGGCCGCCTTGATGCCAGGCCTCGCATTCTTGTCGCGACCGCCAACACTCCCTGGGTGACCGACGAACAAAAAAAACATCTCGTCAGCCAATTTGCGCATCTCCACACCCAATTGGCGAAGGGGGCATCGGCAAGTAGCGGCGGCTTGTGGACCTACCGAATTTCACAGGAACTGGCAAGCGAACTGGGCATTCGCGCCGATTTTTCCGGCTCGGCTACTCAGGCCATCGGGCAAGCCGATGTGGTCGTTACAACTCCATCTACTTTTGCCATCGAATCGATGCTGGCCGGGGTGCCTACTTTGATTTTCGACCCGTTTGGTTTTCCGGTGCTGACCCCGGCGGCCTGGAGTGCGACCTCCTGGGAAACGGTTTTGCGTTTGCTGCCCAGCCTGCTTAGCCCAACTGAGCCGTTAGCAGCGTATCAGGATTATTTGTGCAGCCAGTTGGTTGCTCCCGGACAACAGGCGGCAAGCCGGATTGCCGCGCATATTCGCGCTGTGGTCGGCAAGCAGACTGAAGGAGAGGAGGCCGGTTGCACGCAGACGGATTCGGCTTGCGCACCTGTTGCGGCACTGGCCAACCCTTTCGATCACAAGAACTGGACGGATGCACAGGTTTCTTCACTCGAAACCACGATCTCCCTGATGGACAGGCAGATGGCGGAGTTGCGCACCGATTATCACGCTCTCTTGAACACTCATAGTGATCCCAATTTTCGCAATGTATTGGGATTGGCCAAACGCTATTTGAGTGGTTCGGGTAACCGCCTTAAAAAGAAAATTCGTTTGAATGCTTCACGTAAATAAACTATGCATCTTGACTATGAACTAAAGTGCCCGGTAGCCCAAGGCTCAGGATCCGTTACCCCCAAGGAGATTGGGTGAGGATTTATCATCTCTCGTCCGCTCCCGTTACCGGTGGCGCTGCGCGA
>DAITOV010000487.1:0-2850 GCA_036833945.1 Abditibacteriia bacterium | reverse complement strand
GGCCGGCCTTGATGAGGTTGTGGCGCACGAAGGCATCGACCGTAGAGCCGGGCTGGTTGACGCCCACGATTTTGCCTTTGAGGTCTTTCACCGATTTAATGGGAGAAGATTCCAGCACCGATAATTCGGTGCCGCCGTTGGCAGCGTTGGCCAGCAATACGATGTCGCCAGCTTTAGCGTAGGCTTTGATGGCCGGAAGCGGGCCGCTAAAGCCGATGTCCACGGTTCCGGCGCGCACGGCTTCGAGAATGGCCGAACCGGCACCAAATAGTTTCTTTTCGACCTTCACGCCCGGCAGTTTCTTCTCATATTCTCCGTCTTCGGTGCCAACCAACGGTTGGGGCAGCACGATGGTGGGGGTATAGCCGACAGTAATTTTTTCGAGTTTGGGTGCGGCTTCACTGCTGGTGGGTGCCGCTGATGGAGCTTCATTTCCGGCTTCGGTTGGTGCGCTGTTGTTGCCGCAACCGGCAACGACGATGCTCGCCACAACTGCCAATGATAAAGAAGTCAGAAGGTATTTCAAACGAGATTTCATGGTTTCCTTAAATTGATAAAGAATGAGAGGACAGGTTTTGCCTTCTCCAAAGATTTGATTTTTATTTATGAACGGACGCCGGTGAGGCCCCACAGCGCCTGGAGTTTGCGCTCCACCGGTTTGAAGAGCACACTCTGCACCACCAAACCAATGACGATGATGACCAGAATCGTGGCCAGCACACCGGCAGCATCGCCGAATTCACGGTCGCGCTGTAGCAAAAAGCCCAGTCCGCCGAAGTTGACAATCAGTTCCGCAGCCATCAATGAACGCCAGGCAAAACCCCAGCCCACTTTAAGTCCCGAGATGATGCCGGGCAAAGCGGCCGGTAGTAGTACCGAGAAATAGAGACGTGGCCCGCTCGCTCCCAATGTGCGTCCGGCTCGCGCCAGGATGGGTGAGACATTGCGAATACCATCGGCCACTGTTACCACAGTGGCAAACAGCGAACCCATCACCGTAACGAAGAGAATCGGCGCGGTCACACCGGCCCGGCCGAACCATAACAACGCCAGGGGAATCCAGCAGATGGAAGGCAGCGATTGCAGCGAAACCGAGAGCCAGCCGAAGGTTTTTTCGGCCAGCGCCGAACGTGCCACCCACAACCCCAGGGGAAAACCAACAATGGTTGCCAGAAAATAACCCTGCAACAAACGCCAGATGCTGGTGCCGATATTGGAAGGATACTCCGATTGGGCTACGGCACCTAAAAAGCTCTTGGGCATTTCCGCACCGGGCGGCGGCTGGTAGGCACGGGTACCGGTTTCATCTACGATGAACCAGGAGAGGGCAAAACCATCGGCCAGCCACTCCACCACCTCGGCCGGTGCCGGGAAAAGGGCACCGCGTGAGACATCCTGCGGTTTGGTTACGGTGAAGTAATGTACAGCCTGCCAGATTGCCAGCAGTAAAAATACAAAAACAATACGCAACGCAACATCGGCCAGTAAGGCTCGTTGTTCGTTCCGTTTACGTTCGCTAAGAGTGGCAGCGTTCGGTTTACTCATCTTACTTATCGACTGCCCCCGTTGCGTGCTGAACCGCTATTTTCATCGTCATATTCATCGGCTTCGACTTTAGCGACTTCATCGCGCAGGGCACTTTGAACGCGTGCTACGGTTTCACTCACCAACGATTCGGTCGGACGACGTGGATATTCCAGGTCTTCCAGATCGAATTCCTGTTTAATGCGACCGGGACGGGCGTTAAACACAATAACACGGGTAGCCAGAGTAACAGCCTCCCGCACATTATGGGTCACAAAAACAATGGTTTTTCGAGTTTCACGCCAGATGGTTTGCAGCTCGATATGCAAATGGTCGCGCGTTTGGGCGTCCAGTGCGGCAAATGGTTCGTCCATCAGCAACACTTTGGGATCGACGGCCAGGGCACGGGCCATGGCGACACGCTGCTTCATGCCACCCGAAAGCTCATGCGGCTGGGCATCGCCAAACTGCGATAAATGCACCATCTTGAGGAATTTATCCGATCGTTCCTGCCGCTCGGCAGCGGGTAACTTTAAACTTTTCAGGCCGAATTCGACATTGGCCCGGGCAGTCATCCAGGGGAAGAGCGCCGGTTCCTGAAACATCATGGCGCGTTCGATCGAAGGCCCTGAAACTTCGACACCGTCCAGAGTGACGCGGCCCGTAGATGGCTTTTCAAAGCCCGCCAGCATATTACAAAGCGTGCTCTTGCCACAGCCCGACGGCCCGACAAAACAGACGAATTCACCCTCTTCAATCGTGAGATTGATGGTGTCTAAGGCGAGTACATGCCCCGCCCGCCCAGAAAAAGTTTTGGTGACGTTCTCGAAAGCGATTTTCATGCGTTCTACATTCGAGATTAAAGCCTACCACAAAGATGGGCATTGCGAACAGATTGTCAAGGTGCGTGGTGAGTGATGGGATAAGAGGGGCTTATCCCATCACTCACGAGGGATATTACGGACGGTCGTAACGCCAGTAGTTATCGGTTACGGAAGTCCAGGTCTTTTCAAGCTTGAGCCACTTGGCATGGCCGTCAGCGAAGAGGAAATTGGTACCGCCCAGATGGCGAATTGAAGGCGCGGCCTGAGTCGGCGCATAAGTCACACCACCCACAAAGGGGAACTGGCCATCGGAGGCACTGCTGGTGATATTGCCGCCATATTGAGGATAGAGGCCACCGCGCGAGGGGTTGTTGGGATCTCCGGGGCGGGCCGCGTCGGCTGCGATGATGAACTCGGCAGATTTCTCGATGGCCGATTCCGTGGTGTCGTCGTTAAAACCGAAGGTTCTCTTGTCCGAGGTCGCGTAATCGGGAGTTTTATA
>DAITOV010000486.1:0-2862 GCA_036833945.1 Abditibacteriia bacterium | reverse complement strand
CATCGACCTGTTGATCGTTAACGGAAGCATAGTTGATGAGTTCACGGTTGGGATGGGCCTGAATCGCACCCTTCCCATTGACGATCATAGGAGAAACGCCTTTTTCTTTCGACACCACGAAACGGTTGAGAAATGTTGAAAGGTCCAGGCCACTTCCTACTAATCCTAATTTCCTCGAGCCATCCTTAACCAGAACGTTAAACCAAATTTTCGTAGTCTTTAGCTTCGAATCAACATTAACATTGATGTTGTAGTCCTGCGTGTTTTTCATCGAAGAGAAAAACCACTTATCCTGCGGGTTTTTCGCCGATAAAATATAACGCGGCTGACTGCTGAATTTGGATTTTCTGTCGTTGAAATAGTAATTGTTCGACAATCCCGAGATGATGAAATACGACTTATCCTCGAAAGCTTGTCGATACCCTTCGGCTTCAGTGAAAAACAGTCGGCGATACGCTTCGTCCTGCTCGTGAAGAAGCAGGTCACGAGAAAGCTGAGAACCAGCCAAACGCTGGGAAAGTGCAAGCTCACGCAAAACAGGTGTCAGAATGCGCTGCCTGTTATATTGAGTAAGATTCCGAACGTACGCCGCGCCCAAATTTTCTTCAACGGTCCGAAACGCTCGCCAGCCGACGAATGCTGAAAGGAGCAGGACGACTAAGATACACGCCAAAATCGCAAGGGTGGATTTAGCACGAAGTCCAATTACCATAGAGCTGATTTTTTTGAGATATAAACCAAGAGTAGTGTATGCTATTATCGCATCTTTAGCATAGACCTTTTTAAGCCATAATGAGATTGCATGCCGAATGTAAATTTTCAAAAGATCATTTTATGCACTCCCAGGATCAAGATTTAAAATTCACGCGCCGCCAATTCCTGCGCCGTTTAGGCATAGCCGGGAGCGGTCTCCTCTCCCTTTCGCTATTACACGACTTGGAAGCTTTCGCCAAACCAAAAACTCCACGTAAGATCATCATTCTCGGTGCCGGCCTTGCCGGGCTATGTGCTGCTTACGAACTGCAAAAGCTCGGCCACGATGTCACAATTCTTGAAGCCGATAAAAAACATATTGGTGGTCGCACACGGACCTTGCATTTTGGCAATGGCCTCTATGGCGAAGCCGGAGCCATGCGTATCCCCACCAACCACACGCTGACCCGGCATTACATTAAAGAATTCAATCTGCCTTTGCGGCGTTTTGTGCAGTCGAACCCCCTCGCCTATTATTTTGCCCGGGGACACCGTTTACGTATTCGCGATGCTGCATTACTCAATGCGTTCTACTCCCTGAGCAATGCCGAAGCGGCACAATCGCCAGACGATTTTTGGGCAGCTTCGATGGGCCGTGCTCTGGGTACACTCAGCAATACCGAGAAAGCAGAACTCGATTCCCCGGTGCTCACATCTCCAAAACTGCGGGATCTTGATGGCCTGTCTTTGCGCCAGCTCTTCGAGCAGGCAGGTCTTTCGCAAGAGGCCATCGAGCTACTGACAACTACCTTCAGTCTGCAAACTTCACTGGACACGGCTGCAACAGAAGAAATGCGCGTGGAGCACCAGCAGATTTGGTCGCTACCATTCGATGAAATCGTCGGCGGCACAGACCTTCTGGCAACCGCTTTTGCTTCCCGTCTCAAACGGCCAGTAGCACGCGGCTGTGAAGTAGTGGGGATTGAACAAAACGTTCTTGCCAAACGCACCGCCGCCGTTTACCGTGAAGACGGCAAACTTAAACGCATCGAAGGCGATTGGCTCATCTGCACCATTCCGCTACCGGTACTCGCACGCCTCAATATCGACCCCATGTTTTCGGGAGGTAAAATGCGCGCCATTCGCGAGATGAACTACGATTCATCGACCAAAGTTCTGGCTGTTTGCAACAAACGTTTCTGGGAAACCGACGACGGAATATACGGCGGCGGAAGCTCGACCGACCTCATTACCGGCACTACCTACTACCCGGCCGATAACGCTGCCGCACGTGACCCGAAAATTTCACAGGGTCCCGGCGTTATGCTCGCCTCCTATACCTGGGGCCAACCGGCAAGGCGATTGGCAGCTCTCCCTCCCGCACAACGCTATGCCCTTACCATTCAAAACGTAAGCCGGCTCCACCCACAACTGCGGGAAAAACGCAATGTGGCCCAAATGACAAGTTGGAGTTGGGATAATTTTCAATGGAGCAGCGGAGCATTCGCCTGGTTTATGCCGGGGCAGCATACATCCCTCTATCGCCATCTGATTTCCCCCGAAGGCCGCGTTCTGCTGGCTGGAGAGCATGCCTCCCTTTCCCATACCTGGATGCAAGGCGCACTTGAATCGGCTGTCAATTCCGTAAAAGTTATCGGCAGTAATCCTTAACCAATATCTCTTAACAAGAGAATCAGATAAAATTTGACTTATGGAATTAAAAACCGCCTGGGCCACACTCGCCCAAAATTTCACCTTAACCAACCTCGTCATTCGCGCCGCCTACATCATCTGTATCGCCCTCGCCTTCGAGTTCATCGCGTGGTGGGCGGCACGCCTCATCGAAAAACAGGTGACGCCACTCATCACCAGCGATGCCGAGCGCGACGCAGCCTGGCGCATTCGCCGCCGTACCCTGCTTCGCCACACCCCCAAACTATTCTCGCGCACTGTGCTCTATGCCCTTGCCCTCATTCTGGTTTTTGAAGTATTCGGCGTTCCCGTCTTGCCGCTCTCATTGACAGTAGGAGCCGCGACACTTCTCTTTGGTGCGGCTCTTTTGCCGGTATTACGCGACCTGGGCCAGGGTTATACCTTACTGGCCGAAGATGCTCTGGCTCCCGGTGACGCCGTGGATATCGACGGACATCAGGGTGTTGTTGAAAAGTT
>DAITOV010000485.1:0-2865 GCA_036833945.1 Abditibacteriia bacterium | reverse complement strand
AGCCGTGCAGCGTCGATGAGGTGAAGGCTGCTATGCGCGAATTCACCGGTGGCCTGGAAGGATTGCCGACCGTGCCCCAGCCTGTCATTCAGGTCTTTGACGATCCGTTCCGTCCCCAACCGCGCCGCGACCGCGACGCCGGAGGCGGCATGACCACCTCGGTGGGCCGTCTGCGCGAAGAAACTGCGCTCGGTGAAAACGGTGTAAAGTATGTGCTGGTATCGCACAACACCAAGGCCGGAGCCGCCAAGGGCGCTATTCTGGTAGCCGAATTGTTGGGTCGCGACGGTTACTTATAAATAAAATTGCGCGGCACGGATATGGGTTCATATCCGTGCCGCTGTGTTAAGATATTCCCCTGCATGAGTCTGCAACCTTCTTCTCATTTTGGGCCGCTAATCACGGCAATGGTCACCCCGTTCACTGCGACGGGTGAAGTTGATTACGCGCGTGCCGAAGAACTGACCGCGCGCCTGATTGAAAACGGCAGCACGGGTTTGGTCGTGTCTGGCACGACCGGCGAAAGCCCCACCCTGTCGCCGACCGAAAAGCTGGAATTATTCCGTGTCATCAAGAAAGCCGCAGGCGATGTGCCGGTTATCGCCAATACTGGGGATAATGAAACTTCCTTTTCGGTGGAAATGACCCAGCAGGCCAACAAAGTTGGTGTGGATGGCATTCTCATGGTGGTGCCCTACTACAACAAGCCGAGCCAGGAAGGGTTGTATCAGCATTTTAAGGCCATCGCGGCAGCGACGGATTTGCCGTGCTTGCTTTATAATGTGCCCGCCCGCACCTCGCGGAACATGGATGCTGCCACCACTGCGCGTCTGGCGGAAATTGAGAATATCGTCGGCACCAAGGAAGCCAGTGGCGACCTGGAGCAGATTGGTTTCATTCGCGCTAATACCGATCCGTCTTTTGAAATTTATTCGGGTAATGATAGCGATACCCTGCCAATGTTGACCTTGGGAGCATGCGGTGTCATCTCCGTGTTGTCGCACATTGCCGGAAACCAGTTGCGGGAAATGCTCGATGCCTATTGGAAGGGCGATGTGCTGCGCGCACGCGAATTGCACTTGAAGCTCTTGCCGGTGGGATCTGCATTGTTTCCCCCCACAGCGCCAAACCCCACACCGGTGAAGGCAGCGTTGCAGGTGCAGGGTTTCGATTGTGGTGGTTTGCGTTTGCCGCTGGTTGAATGCACTGCCACTGAACGGGAAGCTGTGCGAGCCGCAATGGCAACAGCCGGTTTATTGTAATTATAAACAGCAGGAAGGGTTGTGCCGTAAGCCGCTGCCAACGATGTGAGTGTTGGGTAGCGCCTTTCGATTGGTGCCCAAAGATAAGAATTGCATGAATAAAATCGCGTTCTTGGAGGAATTGGCTGACGAAATTCGGGTGTGCCCGAAATGCCGTTTGTCCGAAACGCGAATCAATGGGGTGCCGGGCGCAGGAAATCCGAATGCGCGGATTATGTTCGTCGGCGAAGGCCCTGGTGAAAACGAAGACAAGCAGGGGTTGCCTTTCGTGGGAGCAGCGGGAAAGATGCTCTCCAAACTGCTCGATTCGGCGGGTATTTCCCGCGAAGACGTTTTTATCACCAACACGGTGAAATGCCGTCCTCCGCAAAACCGTGTTCCATTGGCCGATGAGATTGAAGCCTGTAACGACTGGCTAATGGCGCAGATTGCCTTGATTAATCCTAAAATCATTTGCACCCTGGGTAGCCCGGCGCTCAAGACTTTGATTGGGCCTGAATTCAAAATAACCACGGCCCGTTGCAAGGTTTTTCGTAAAAGCGGCATTCTCTACATTCCGCTGTATCATCCGGCAGCGGCATTGCACAACGGCGGGCTTCTGAGCACGCTGCAAAACGATATTCTGGTGCTGAAAGATCTCATCAACCGCGAAATCCGCGAGGATGAGATTACCGATCTCACGCCGCGAGTGCAGCGGGCACAGGACGAAGCGCCGAAGAAGAAGGCTTCCAAGTCGACGGCCCGTAAATCGGCCTCGCAGAAATCCGATGACGCCCCGAACGAGACGCCATCGCTATTCTAAGAACATATCAAGGGGTGCATGGTTATGCGCCCCTTAATTTATTAAAGAAGGAGAAGTTTTTTATATGAGTAAAGAAGAAATCAGAGTGATTCCACTGGGTGGTGTCAACGAAATCGGCAAGAACATGATGCTATATGAATTCGACGAGAAAATTCTCGTCGTCGATTGCGGCGTCATGTTCCCCGATGAAGATACCCCCGGCGTCGATCTCATCATCCCCGATTTTGCCTATTTGCGCGAAAATGTTTCCGATATCGTCGGTATCGTGCTGACCCACGGCCACGAAGACCACGTCGGTGCGATGGGCTATTTCTTGCGCGAGTTTCCCGAAGTGCCTATCTATTCCACGGCACTGACCCTGGGCATCATGGGAGCACGCTTGCGCGAATCTCCGGTCGATCCCAAGTCGCTCAACACGCATGAAGTTTCGCCCGGCGATATCGTGCAGATTGGGCCGTTCGAAGTCGAGTTTATCCGCGTTGGGCATTCCATTCCCGATGCCTGCGGCCTGGCGATCACCACCCCGGTCGGAACCATCATCCAGAGCGGCGACTTCAAGTTCGACCAGACTCCTGTCGATGGTAAAATGCCGCAGTTTGCACGTTTTTCCCATTACGGTGAGAAAGGCGTGCTGGCGCTGCTTTCGGACACCACCAACGCTGGAACCCACGGTATGACCGGCAGCGAAATGTCGGTGCGCCCGGCGCTTGAGCGCATCTTCGCCGATGCCGATGGCCGTATTTTCGTGGCGAGCTTTGCCTCCAATATTCATCGCGTGCAGCAAGTATTGGATGTGGCGCA
>DAITOV010000484.1:0-2899 GCA_036833945.1 Abditibacteriia bacterium | reverse complement strand
CTCATCAAAACAGCAGAAGAGAACAACGCCGTGCTGATGCTGGCTTATGTTGTTCGTTTTCGCCAGGATGTCGTAAAACTCAAGGAAGTTTTGGACAGTGGCGAATACGGCCAGCCCTTCAACGCCCAGTGCTGGATTCAGGGTTACCTCACTCCCCGCCCCGACCAGTGGTTTGCCAAGAAAGACCAGTTGGGCGGCGGTGTGCTGTTTAGCCACGGTTGCCATTATGTCGATATTATTCAATGGCTGCTGGGTAAGTGCGTGCGTGTCGCAGGACTGGGAACTCGTCTTGGCACCGAATGGATGGAAGGCGAAGGCACCTCTCATGCCCTGATGCAGTTTGAAAGTGGCGCATTAGCCCATCTCAACACCAGTTGGGGCATGAAGTATCAGGCTTCTCCCGGTTTGTTGCATGTCCACACCCCGCAAGCTTGCTTCGTTTTGAGTGGCGGCAAGCTGGAAGTCATCACCGAAGAAGGCCGCAAAACCCTCTATGAACCGACCGAACCGGCTGTTCCCCACAGCAGTGCTTTGGGCGAATGCGAACACTTCCTTGATTGCATCGCCACTGGTGCCACCCCGCTCACCGATGGTCATGAAGGCATGAAGTCACACCGCATCATCTGGGCGATTTACAATCAAGACGGCGTGCCGGTAGAGCTTTAAGCTAAATCCTGCACGACCTCGCCAAAACAAGACTATTCCCCTGCTGCAACGAAAATGAGTTTCGCGCCGCAGGGGAATTGTTTTTGCACTCTGCATTCTCAACCCCTATATCAAACCGGCATAGCCCTTCAACATGCCGTAAAGGATAATTTTCAATATGGCGAAATTAGCATGTATGACCTTGCCGTATGCTGCCCACTCTTTCGAGCGCGCCCTGGAAGGCATTGCCACAGCCGGATATAAGTATGTTTCTTTTGGTCTCTGGCACCTGGGGGCCGATGTGCCTGATGAAAGCAACGAAAACGCAGTCGCCGAACTCAAAACGCTTTTCAATCGTTACGGACTCGCTCCGGTGCAGTTGATTGCCAACAAGCAGTTCCGCCCCGAAGAGCCGCTGGAACGCGCTATCAAGCGTATTCAGTTGGCCCAGGAATTGGGAGTTCGCGAAATTATCACCGTCGGTGAAGGGGGGTATAAGAAATTCCCCGATGAATTGATGTTGCCCGAAGAATTCGAGCCCAAGCACCGGGCTTTCGTCGAACAGTATCAGCGCATCGCCGAAGCTGCCGCTAACTACGACGTCACCATTACCATCAAGCCCCACACCGGCAACACCGCCACGGCCAGAGAGGTTATGGAGACCCTGAAAGATATTGGCGCACCCAATGTCTTAGGCTCCTACGATCCGGGCAACGTCCAGTTCTACGAAGGCGTCGATGCCGCGCAAGATTTCCCGCAGATGGCCGCTAAGACCCTGTCGATTATCGCCAAAGACCATCGCGGTGCCCGTGCCCAGGCCGATTTTCCGGTGCCGGGAACCGGTGACGTGGACTTTCTCCAAATCTTCACCGATTGGCGCGCAGCCGGAGGTAGCCTGGCTGTGGACGGCAATATCGTGATCGAACGCGTCGATGGCCAAACCGACGACGCAGCCGTAATTGACGAGCGTTTGCGGGAAGCACGCGAGAGCATCAGCACGCAGATTAACGAAGCCAGCTTGCCGTTGATTTAAAAAACGGCTCATACCAACCCTGAAAATGAACCTCCTGCTGTTGTGACCAAGAAAACAGAATTCAGGAAACAGGAAACCTATTCATGAGACAAGCAATTTGGTTTTACCCTGAACAAAAAGCTGTGTTCTGGATCCCCGCGTTCGCGAGGATGATGGGCGTGGGATGCTTACGGTAGCCATCAAAGTCTGGTTACCCCCTGTTTCCTGTATTCTGTCTACTATCTACCTGCTGGAGAGGAAGATAATATCTGGGATTGGTATCAGTAACAATAAAACCGGAGCGAACATTGGTTCGCTCCGGTTTTATTGTTTTAATGTTCTGGCTTCAAGAGCGGGAACAGGATCACTTCTCGAATTGAAGTGTTATTCGTCAATAACATCACCAGCCGGTCGATGCCGATGCCAAGACCACCGGTCGGCGGCAAACCATATTGGAGAGCACGCACGTAATCGGCATCGTAGGGCTGGGCCTCTTCGTCACCTGCCGCTTTTTGAGCCGCTTGCTGCTGGAAGCGCTTCTCCTGGTCGAGCGGATCGTTCAACTCCGAAAACGCATTGCCAATTTCCTGCCCGGCGATGAACAACTCAAAGCGATAGGTCAGGTGCGGTTCGTCGTTCTTTCGCTTGGCCAGCGGTGAGACTTCCACCGGAAAATCGGTCACAAAGGTCGGATCGATGAGCGTATGCTCGACATGGGTTTCAAACGCTTCCACTAAATCGTGGCCGCCACGAATATCGATGCCGATTTTTTCCTTCACCAATTCGTGCATGGTGGCACGGCGGAACGGCTTGCCCAGGTCGAACTCCATCTCACCAAACTGGCAATGCGTGGTACCGTTCACCGATTGCGCGACATGGCGCAGCATCTCTTCGGTGATATCCATCATGTCGTAGTAATCGGCATAAGCCTGATACAACTCCATCATGGTGAACTCGGGGTTGTGGCGCGTATCGGTGCCTTCGTTGCGGAAGTTGCGGTTGATTTCATAAACCCGTTCCAAACCACCCACTACCAAACGCTTGAGATAAAGCTCGGGGGCAACGCGCAGATACAGCGGAATATCGAGCGCATTGTGGTGAGTGATGAAAGGCCGTGCGGCCGCGCCACCGGCAATCGGCTGCATCATCGGGGTTTCCACTTCGATGAAGTCACGGGCATCCAGAAATTCGCGCATGGTGCGCACGATTTTGCTGCGCTTGCGGAAGAGCGTGGCGGTGTCT
>DAITOV010000483.1:0-2919 GCA_036833945.1 Abditibacteriia bacterium | reverse complement strand
GCATTGATGTCCGGTTGCCTTCCTGTATGCTACCTACCATCTACTACCTACCTGCCGTGAGGGGAGGTTATTTTTACAAAAATGGTATTAATCTTCAGAGGCTTTGGGCAGATTGGGTTCGGTGCCAAGGCGCAGCACGTGGCCGTCGGGGTCTTCTATTTGCATTTCCAGTGCCCAGGCATAGTTGACGGGTGCCTGACGAATCTTTACTCCTCGCTCTTGGAGTTGAGTGTAGAGTTCGAAAATATTCCCGTCAAAGCCAATCCATACCCAGGTGCCAGGGTTGCCCTGGGAGCCTTCGCAAAGATAGATTGCGCCGCCATCACATCTTACGCTGGTGAAGTTATCGTCGCCCCAGGCTTCTTCGGTGAACCCGAGTATATCGACATAAAAACGTCTGCTCACCGCCATGTCTTTCACCGATAAAATCGGCTGTATGCCCTCGACACTGATAGGAAGTTTCGTATTATTGGTCATCATTGCCTCAGAACATCCCAAAGGTAATGGGCCTGACTACAGAAGCCGAAACATCGGGAGGATGTTTCGGCTTTAATATGCCTTATTTAATCGCGACTTCTCTGCCGGTTTCGGCGCTTTTGTAGATGGCGTCCAGCATCTTCATCATCTGCACGCCTTGCACGGCGTCGGGATCGGGCGTCTTGTCTTGCAGGATGCAATCGACGAAGTGGCGAATCTGGCCATGCCAGGGGTCGCCTTTACCGATATCGATTTTGCCGCTGACATCGGCACCCATAACCTCGCGGTAGATGGCGGGGTCTTCGCCCCAGTCGCAACCGCCTTCGGAGCCGAAGATCTGGCACCATTGGCGGGTCTTTTCGTTGTGGAGCGCCCAGGAAACTTCGAGGTTGATGGTGAGGCCGTTTTCGAAGCGGATGAGCGCCACGGCGAGATCTTCCACGTTGAAGGTGCCTTTGGGCTTGGTGTTGTCGTTCGCCCAGCCGCCCAGGCCTTTGCCGCGGGGGCCGAATTCGGCGTAGGTGACACCGCTCACTGAAACCGGACGGGGGCAGCCGCACAGCCACCAGGCGATATCGAGCAAGTGAACGCCGATATCAATCAGCGGGCCGCCACCGCTCTGCTCTTTGGTGGTGAACCAGCCGCCGTAGCCCGGGATGCCGCGCTTGCGTAGCCAACCGGTGTGCGAGTAGTACGGGCGGCCGAGTTCGCCGTTATCGATGACTTGCTTGAGATACTGGGAGTCGGGGCGGAAACGGTTGACCTGCCCCACCATGCATTTGCGTTTGTTGATAGCGGCGGCTTCGACGATCTTCTGGCCTTCCTTGGCGTTGAGCGCCAGAGGCTTTTCGCACAGCACGTGTGCACCGGCGTTCAAACAGTCGACAGCAACAGGGCGGTGCAGGAAGTTGGGCAGACCTACCGAAACCGCATCCAGGTCGGCGTGTTCGAGCATGGCCCGGTAATCGGTGTAAATTTGGACGTTGGAAAGCCCGTTCTCATGCGCAACGCTACGAGCGCGTTCTTCGTTCATATCGCACAGGGCGACGATTTCCGCTTCCGGGACTTTTTTGTAGCCCTTGATGTGGGCCTGGCCGATGCCGACGCCGATGACGCCGATGCGAAGTTGACTGGAATTGCTTTTTGACATATCGAATTGCTCGTGTGGCGCTGAATGAGGAAAAATAGAGCCACATATTAAGGGCAATTTCGTTTCCTGGGGCGCGCCGCTAAATTTCGTACCGAAAATATCTTATCATAAGGCCTATACCCTGCATGCCGGTGATAGGATATTGATTACTAAGTAATGCTAATTGATTGGCAGGTTTGGTCTATTGCCAAGTGGGCCGGGTTTGGCTATAATCACTTGGCTTAAAAACAGTGAGTAATCGGACGCGGGAGCATTGGCTCCGCGAACGATCTTTTAAAGGAAATGGACGAGGTGACGGAATTGGCAGAAAATAATGCGGCGCTCGAAGCCGAAGAAACCAATGGTGCCCAGGCTGAGGCAGCCGAAACGACCGAGGTGCAGGAAGAAACTGCGCAGCCGGTCGCTGTAAGTGAAAATGAAGAAACTCCTGCTGTCGAAGCCGTTGCCGCAGAAGCGGTTCTGCCGGCGCGCGATGCGGATGGTTTTTCCTCTGCTGTGAGCGATGGTGAAGGTCTGCAGCGCAAGCACGTCCCCGGTGGCGTGGGTTATGAAGTCATTTTTGCCGTGCGCACTGGCGACCAGAAGTTAGTGGAAGACAGCTCGCGTCGTGTGCGCGCCCTGATCGAAGAGTCGCTCGAAGGCGCTGTCGACAATGTGCGCACTTCCGAAGTGCGTCGTTTTGCTTATCCCATCAAGAAGCAGTCGGAAGGCGTTTACGTCGTGCTGAACGCACGCTTCAAGCCCGAGCAGACCGGTGAGTTGGATCGTTTCTTTAAGTTGGATGAAAACGTTCTTCGCCACATGCTGCTCAAAGAAGATCGTTAAAAAATAAAACAATAAAAATTGCCTTGTCCGGAGCCGAGTGACTTTTCATAGTTCATCGGCTTCGCCAAGAGGAGAGGAATCATGCCCAGTTTCAATAGAGTCGTTCTTATTGGTCGTTTGACCCGCGAGCCGGAAATGAAATACACCGCCAGTGGATTGGCAGTGACGACTTTCACGCTCGCAGTAGATCGGCGTTACAAAAACCAGAACGGTGAGAAACAAACCGATTTCTTGCGCTGCAAAGCCTGGCGCCAGAAGGCGGAATTTATTTCCAGCTATGTGCCCAAGGGGCGTCTGGTTGCTGTGGAAGGTTCTATCGAGACCAGTGAAAGCACCGGCCCCGATGGACAGAAACGGTATTTCACCGATATCATTTGCGATAACATCGAGATTTTGGAATCGAATCGCGAACAGGGCGGTGGCGGCGGCGGTTTTGACCGCGGCGCTCCGGCTGGCGGCGGAGAGGG
>DAITOV010000482.1:0-2933 GCA_036833945.1 Abditibacteriia bacterium | reverse complement strand
AGGGGATTAATGACTTGATCGTAGAAGTGCAAAGCGGAACCGCTCGCCTCGAATTGATTCCCCCTGTCCATTCATCTCAAGAGTCCATCGCCTGGCGCACTGCGCCCATCACTGCCGATAGAAAATCGGCGCGCAATCAATGGGCAATCGCTCCGGAGCAAAATGGGGCTATAGGAACTTCCGGCAATCCGGCCCTCTTGCAGCACACCCTGCTCTGGAAAGCGACCCCCCACTACCCTGTCACGGAACCGGCGTTTTACATCGCCCAGGGCACAACACAGCAGATCACTTTTATCGTCGAAGGCCTCGAAGGCCTTCCGCTTGACGATTGGAATGCCGTAATAGCCGTGCCTCAAGAATTAGAAGTGCTTGGAAGCAGCGGCCTCTACGGAAAGTTCGTTAGCGGCAAGGCACAATTTCATACCGCCCCGGCGGGAGAAACAGCGATTAACGGTCGACGTTTTAACCTCTACCGGGTAAGTGCCGACAAACCGCTCAATTACAAAAAGAATCAATCCGCACTTCTTGTTACATTTGAAGTTTTGCTGCGCTTGCGCCAGGGGCAACTGCATGATCCTGCCAAAGAATGGCCGCTCTATTACTGGACGAGGGGTAATAAAAACTCGATCAGCGAGACACCACAATCTTTCCGCATCCGCACTGCTCCCGCTCTGCGAGGCAAACAACCCAAAAAGTTCGTCTGGGAGCTTTGGTCGTCGTTCACTCATGTCTACGACGATCGAGAACTGCTGCGCAATGTTCTGGATACATCCAGGCAAGCCGGTTTCAATAAATACCTGGCTTCGAGCTGGAAAGATTTCAATGACATGGTGCGCGAATACGGCATGAAAGCTTTCTTCACGGTGATGTTCAAGGACAGTCGAACCTTCGGAATCGTTCAGCCTTATCTTACACTGCACCCCGATGAAAAGTTGGTGGATAAAACCGGCAAACCACTCAACGACTATATGTGTACGACCCAACTTCTGGGCGACAATTGGCCAATGTTCGCCAAATCCATTCAAGACTGGATGCTCAAAGCCGACCTGGATGCAGTGGAATTTGATTACGAGTATCCGCCATTCAATCCGCCTCACGCCTGCTTTTGTAACCGTTGTTTGGTTGAATTTCGCAAATTTTCCAGGCTCGACGGTAGCCTTGAGTTGACACCGGATACGATTGCGAAAAATTATGCGCCACAATGGGTCGATTTCATGGCCAATCGTGCCGCTACTCTGCTCAGTAAGATGAAGCAAGCGATTCACGAAGCCAATCCGAAAGTAAAATTCACCGCTTACAGCGGTTATTACAGCACCCTGGATACGACCACGAAGACGCGCTATGGCATCGACTGGAACCTCATCGGCCAGATGCAGGCTATCGACGAGGCGGGGATGGGGTATGGCCGTCCCGTGCCCGGCATTACCGATAGCATTGCGGCATTACGCGGCATTCCGGTGAAATTCGGCGAACTCCTGGTGCCGTATATTGCTGATATTTACAAAGAAGAAGATTGCCGCTACCCTGTCGCTCCTTTGAAAAAAGCTAATCTAATCCGTCGCGCCCTGGATGCCACCGGCGGCGTGTTAATCTACGAGCGCAAGGCGATGGACGGACGCTCATGGTATGCCCTCGGGGAAGCCACGCGATTGACAGCCGACTTTGAAGAGCTGTTTCTTAACCAGCGCCCGGTAACATTAGCCGGTCAGCAAACGGACCAGATTCAAGTGGTGAAAGGGAAGCAACAATCACTGGTTTGTGTGCTTAACGACAGCGCCAAGCCTGCAACCTACGAGTTCCGTTTGCCTGCCGAATTGGGGCAAGGCCGTGAGTATTACAGCGAGAAAAAGGTGGCTCGAGGGGAGACAATTCACCTTACACTTGAACCCGGCGAAGCTGCAGTCTACGTATTGCAAACCAATTAGCCTCCGTATCCAGCAGAAATTTGTGAGTGGGCAGCCGATAACCGGCTGCCCACTTTTTGCGTTTCGGCGTTCTGCAATAAGCCCTATGTTAGAATCATCTTGAGTATGGGAAAACCTAAGGTGCAACGTAACATTTTCTTTCCACCCCTCTCTCTGGCATTGAGCCAGCTCGAAACTCGGTTTAATAGAGAGGGCAATGCACATATCATCGTAGCGGCCCCGTCGATAGATGAACTGAGAACACAACGCCTCCCAAAACACATCAACATCACGCCTAAAAAGCGCATCGGCAAACGGAAAGTCTTGCGAGGTCGGCGAACCTATCATGAGTCGCGTAGTAAATTGGCGGTGTGGCCCGATGATGCCCAGGATGAAAATGCAGTGCCTTCCATCGCTTGCATCCTTAGCGGACAGGCCGATTTTCATATTGCCGATTACATGCTGGCCTGCCAGGCAGGTGATTGTATCCTGATTCCCGCCGGTGTTCCCAAACAGGATGGCTCTCAATCTCATTTTGACGGTGACCCCACCGGAAGAACTTGCGAAATACTCTGGATTTACACGGGCATTACACAAGCTGACGGCATTTCCTGCTGGATATGCCGCTCTGAAGGTTTGCTACACCTGAAACCGGACAATTCAAGTTGCCGGATCCAACATCGTTTTTTAGCTCAGGTTTTTAATGGATTCTGTGCCGAGGCACTGGCATCCGGCCAGACTGAAATTTCACAGCGGCTTTTTTCGCTCGTCCTTGCACTCATCCGAAGTGAAATCGACACAGGCAATGCGCTGGAAGAATGGGGGCGGCCACGTTATGAGGGAACCAACAAACCCAATAGCCCTATTACCCAGGCCCTGGCTTATATCGAAGAGCACCTCGATGAACACCTAACGATTGAGAAGGTCGCCCGGCACGTCCTCTTGTCTCCCTCCACTTTCAGCCGACATTTCAAGCAGGAAACCGGTCAAACATTTCTGGAATACCAGACCCAATTCCGCTTGCAAGTC
>DAITOV010000481.1:0-2938 GCA_036833945.1 Abditibacteriia bacterium | reverse complement strand
GTGCCTGGAGTATGCCTGGCCCAGGTAAAGCCGCACACGAGCCGTCTGGCCGGTTTGCGCGCGCACCCACACCGAATATTCATAGGCCCCCGGCTCTATATCGATCTTGGTAAAAGCCCCGGCCTGCGCTTCGCTGTCGATATTGCGGGCACGGATAGCAGCGCTGCCGTTCCTCCCGGCACCGGCTTCGCGGTCGCTGCTGAACGCTTTACCTGTAGGCCCCCACTGATACGGCCCCCAGGCGGTGGGGAGAATCGCTTCACGCGCACCGTAGATGGGCGGATCTTCGAAATCGCCGTGGGGCAGGAGGTTTTCATCCTGCGGCGCGCCTTGTGCTGCGACCGAAGTAGAGGAAGCAACAAGCAAGGCCGCAAGCGCCACGCGACAGTAACGAAATGGTTTCTTCATCGAAAAGACATTTAAAATCATAATTTAATAACAATAACGACTAATAGCTCAGGAGATAAACGGATTCCAGTCACGTGAACACCAGGCGCTGGTACTGACTGGGTTGGCAGGATCACAAGCTCCGCCCCCGGAGCCAGGCTGCCCCAGACGGGAACGATTCAGCCATTTTACATGCCCATCTGCATAGGCAATATTGCCACCGTCCATGTGCGGCGCAACCGCATAATTTAACGCAGTGTTACTGCCACGCGCGAAACTGCCAATATCGGCTGGGTTTGCAAAGGTATTGAATACACTCTGATATTCAACAATCATAAATGTCTCAGCGACACGTTGCACTGCGGCAGTAGATAGCACCAGGCCAACACGGTTCCCATTATTATAATTACCGATATGGATACCTTCCCCGAATCCTGTGCTATACCCGTACCCTGAATATATCGCATTCGCTCGTGAGGAGGGGCAGGAGTAAATCTGCACACTTTTCACGTATGGATAAGTCAAATCCATCCAGCTTATAAAGTGACCGGAATCCGCCCCGGCGACCGTCTCAAATTTGGCACCCGGCATGGAGCTATCAGTTTGAACAATCCCCGCCTGCACATCCCAGAGAATACCATTATTGCGATATGTAGGTGGATATAGCTCGTCATAGTCCTGCGTATACTGGATTACGCCAAGTGAAATCTGTTTCAGATTGCTCTGACATGACGCCCGACGCGCATTTTCGCGCGCACGCGCGAAGACCGGAAATAGTATTGCAGCTAATATTGCGATGATCGCAATTACAACAAGCAACTCTATCAATGTAAACGCTCTTTTTACTTTGTTCGTTCTTTGCATTATGACCTCACCTTCCTTGGAATTAACAACTAACTCATATTCTTCAACGAATCACACGTGCGACACGCTGCCAGATAGCATCCCTTGACTTTGGGCATTAATTACTCTTCCAGACGATTCACCGACCTTTAGCGTCAAGGGTAACAATATATCTCCTGCTGGCACATCTTTAGGCTTATGTATCTGTTGCAACAAACGCTCTGTAGCGGCCACGCCAATGCTTCTCAATGGCTCCATTACAGTCGTTAAATTGGGAGCCATGAACGACAAAACCTCGGAACCGTCGAAACCAACCACACTTACATCATGAGGCACCTCCAAACCTTGTTCTTGAAATGCTTTGATTGCGCCCAACGCCACGTAATCGTTATTAGCTAACAATGCAGTACAGCCACTTTCCTGCCAACCGTTCTGCAGCCACTGCAGCACTTCCTGATAACCATTTTCAATCGCTATGCGCGGCGTGGCGCAGCAAGGAGCCTCACGTTTCCAATCAAGTCCTTCCGCAATTCCCACCTCTGCCAGGGCACGCCGATAGCCTGCTCGCCTTGCCAAATGAACCGGATGCGTGGAAGTAAAAATAGCTATCTTGCGATGGCCCAGTTCCAATAGATGGCGCGTTGCCAGATACAGTCCTTGCTCATCGTCTCCCCCAATGCGAACCCCCTGGGCCATCTGCGACATAACCCATACATGAGGGGTGCCATTCACCATAGTGCGAACCAATTCGGCAATATCGGCGTTTGGAGTGGCTTGCTCGCGCGCCTCAATCCACACCGATTCCGTGAGGAGCAAGCCATCGACCTGCTCCAACATTGTGACATCCAGACTATTGTTTAAAAGGAGAATCTGTTGCGAATGCTTTCTGGCTGCCTGCTGCACCCCCTCTAACAATTGGGTCCAATAGGACGACTGATAGACGAAATCCTCTTTTTCTCGAGCTTCAGGCGGTACAATAAACCCTAGGACATTTTTAAAAGCTATTTTCTTCTGATCGGCGACAAAGGTTCCCCGCCCCGGCTCACGCACAACCAGATTCTCCTGCCACAAAAGAGTCAGGATTTTATCCGCCGTCGCCGGACTAATGCCATAGAGTTTTTGCATCTCAGGGCGCGACGGCAGACGAGCGCCCGCCTGCAACTCACCACTGGTAATCTGGTGGCGGAGTTGTGCTAAAACCTGGCGATATTTCGGGGGCGATATTTCTGCAAGTGGCGTCATAAAAATCTGTATAGCTGTCTATACAGATGTATATGCCCCAAAATCCTATGCTCTAAACATTTTTTTTCAGAAATGTTGAGAACATAGGATTTTATGGAACAAACAAGCCGATTAACGCACCGGTGCGTGCTCAATCACCAGCTCGCCGTTTTCTTCACGCAATAATAAATGGCAATGCCATTTCTCATCGAGCTGGGGGAAATCGGAACGGTAATGTGCGCCCCGGCTTTCTTCGCGTTCGAGAGCGGCGCGTGTCACCAGCCAGCCGGAGTTGATCATATTCGCCACTTCAATAGCCTCACGAGTGGGAGCAGGACGGCCAAATTCGCGGAACAATTCGTTCAGTTCTGCCAGCGCGATACTCAAGCCCTCGGCATTGCGCACTAACCCGACATAGCGCCACATCAGTTCTTGCACCCGGGTTTTAGCCTTTTCCAATTGTTCGGGCGAAGCGGTATTGGGAGGT
>DAITOV010000480.1:0-2940 GCA_036833945.1 Abditibacteriia bacterium | reverse complement strand
AGCGTTATTTCCGCCCCAGCCTCTCACCGGAAAACGACGCGCAACCGAATAACATCTACCCGCCCATTGCGCGCGCCCAACAATATATCCGTGAACATCTCCACGAAAAACTCACCATCGAACAGGTGGCGCGCATCGTCTATCTCTCTCGCGCCCAATTCGCCAAGCGCTTCCATAGCGAAACCGGGCAAACTTTCACCGAATTTCTCACCCAATGCCGTTTGGAGCAAGCCGTTATCATGCTCAAGGAAACCGACTTCACCCTGGCTTATATTTGCCGGGTGCTGGGCTATCGCTCATCGACTTATTTTCACGGCTTGTTTCTGAAACACTATGGAGTGATTCCGCTTGAATATCGCAGGCAATATCGCCAGCAACAACCGTTGGAAAACAGCAGACGATAAAGAGACTGTGTATACGATAATGAGGTTTAGCCGTGATGGATATGGGGCATACTAAAATATCGATATTACGGAGCATTATGATGACGATAGGCCAAACGCCCCGCCGAACCCGAGGCTTTACATTGATTGAATTATTGGTCGTCATTGCGATCATATCTATCCTGGCAGCCATTCTTTTTCCAGTATTCGCACGAGTTCGCGAGAAGGCACGTGCCACCTCCTGCCTTTCTAATGTGAAGCAGATGGGATTGGCGATTGAGCAATATAAGCAAGATTACGATAGCTACTATCCGTTTGGCTGGAACTTAAATATGCCAACAGACCAGCAAAACTGGTACGACGGCTTCCTCGCTCCGTATATCAAGGGCAAACCCGTCAGCAATTGCCCCAGTATGCGGGAAAAATGGCAAATTGGTTATTCCTACAATCAAGCCTTCGGCTACACCCTGGGCGATGCACGGGCCGGAACAGGAGTGGGGGTTACACTTTGCAGCGTCCTTCATCCGATTTATGACGGCATCAAGGAATCTGCCGTGGTCGAACCTGCTCGCACCATTACGCTCACCGAAGCTGCGCTTTATTATTACTATCTCACTAAAAACCTCGGTCGCACCGAAGATGTCGCAGGCAGCCAACTCACCGTTTTCTTTCCCAAGAACGCTGCAACCATGAAGAGCTACTATTATCATCAGGAAGCCGGGTTGCATAATGGTGGTATGAACAACCTTTACGCCGATGGTCATGCCAAGTGGCAGAAAATAGAAAACCTCATGGAGCCGACACAATGGTGCGCCATGCGTTAATTAAAGTTTTGCACTATGTCTTTTTCTAAAAATACCGTTGTTATCGTTTCATGCCTGGCCTTCACGGCAAGCGCCGCCCCCGCGCAGAACTATCTCGTCAAAGACGGCCAACCCCAGGCAGCCATCGTTATCGAAGGCGATTCCCCGCTGGCTCAAGCCGCCGCTCACGAATTGCAATATCATGTGCAACGAGCTTCGGGTGCCAAACTGCCCATTGTCACTTCAACTGAATCGTTGCCTGCCGCTCAAACTCGGCTGGTGATTGGCGATGGCGACACCGCCCGCAAGTTGGGTATTAATACCACGCAGCTTCCCATCGATACCTACGTCGTGAAATCGCAAGGCAACGTTTTGCTGTTTGCCGGACACGATACGCCGATCACCAAGCGCGGCAACCAGGCCGGTGAGTGGAATGCCGCCACAATGTGGGCGGTGAGCCGCTTTCTGGACGAACAACTCGGCGTGCGCTGGCTATGGCCCGGTGCCGTAGGGACCTATGTTCCCAAACGCACCACCATCGCCCTTCCGATTCTCAATATTCAAGACCTTCCGACACTGTCCATGCGGATGCTGCCCAACACGCTTTATCGCCGCTCTCGAGAAGGCACGCAGCCCATCCTCTCCAAAAAAGTACACGCTAAAATGCAAGCCGAAGCCACGGCCTGGCAGCGGCATTTTCAATTCGGCGACCGTTCTACCCAGCAATTCGGTCATGCCTTTGGGCATTGGTGGGAAAAGTATCACGCCACGCAGCCCGATCTCTTCGCCTCACCGCCGCCCGGCAGCGAATATAAAGCTCCCTGGCCGCTGCCTAATCGGGTAAAACTGAACGTTTCCAACGAAGCCGTCGATGAAAAAATCATCGCCGAATGGCAGGCGGCAGGCGCGCCGGACAACTGGAACGTCTCGCCCAACGACGGCACCGGTTTCGACACCAGCCCCGCTACGCTGGCTATGGACGAGCCACAAGTGCAAGATCTGGAAGAAGTGTTTCGTGGCCGCACCAACCTCACCGCGCGCTATGTGAAATTCTGGAACCGGCTCATCCCCAAGATGAAAGCCATCAACCCCAACGTCACGCTTTCGACCTATGCCTACAGCGCTTATAGCAAACCGCCGCGCGCCGGATTGGAACTCGACCCGGCCGTGACCCTGCAAGTGGTGCCGCACCCCTGGGCCTATGATGAATGGCAAAGCTGGCAGCGCAACGGCAACAAACTGTTCCTGCGCCCCAACTGGTGGCACAACGGCGCGCTGGCTCCGCAACTGCCGCTGCACGCCCAGGGCAATTTCTTCAAGTTCGCCATCAAAAACAACATGCAGGGCTTTTATTTCGATACCCTCAACGGCCACTGGGCCACGCAAGGGCCGCTCTATTACACCATCGCCCGCCTGAGCGTGAAGCCGGAGATGAGCGTCGATGCCATTATCGACGAATACTGCTCGGCATTTGGCCCGGCAGCGCCGATTGTGAAAGAGTATCTGGCTTACTGGCAGGATTTCACCGAAAAAGCCGCTTATCCGGTGCCCGGCTTTGTGGAAAACGGCCCCAATGTCAAGACTGGTTTATATGCGCAGACCGTTGCAAAATATGGCCTGAGACCAGAAACGCTCACCGGCAGTTATCCCGTGATTCCCTATCTCTACGGTGATGATATCTTAAATCCGGCTTATGCGATTTTAGACCGCGCCACTCAAGCCGCACAAAAAGATGCGGGCGATGGTTATGTGTC
>DAITOV010000479.1:0-2962 GCA_036833945.1 Abditibacteriia bacterium | reverse complement strand
GAAGCGTATCGCCCATAGCCGTCTGCGCGCTGCCTATCTGATGGAGCGTGCCAAAGAGGGCTTGTCGCCCGAATCGAAAGAAGAAAGCGCTTCCGAAGCCAAGCGCCCGCGCCGTTCGCGCCGCCGCACCCAGAAACTGTTGGATGAAATCGCCGAAAGCGGCATCACCCCGACTCGCAGCGGTGTCGCCTCATTCTCCGAATTCGCTTTGTGGGTAGATGACGAAGCCCGTCGCGCCGAAGGATATGCGCATGAATTCGCCCTGACTTGGCTGAGAGTGCCGAACTGGGATGAGGTTGTGGCGTCGCTCACACCCGAACAGCAAGAAGAAGCATTGGCTTCAATACAAGCCCTGACCCGCCGCAGTTGTCGTGCTACCGACCAACTGGCTTCGCTGGTGCCGCCACCGGCAGAGTTCCCTGGCCTGAGCTTCCTTGTGCTCATGCCATTTACCGGTTCAGGCGGCGTGAAGCTGGGGGAACGCTGGCTCAAGGCCTGTGAGGGATATCAGCTACTGCCCGATGCCGGGGAAAAAGCCGCATCCTTGCTAACCACTCAGGTCGGCTTCGTTGTCTTCCCGCACGATGGGCGCAAATCCGATGAACTCTTCCGCGCACTGGGCGCACAATTCGGCTCAACATCAGCCGGTCAGACGGCTTCCGTCGAATCCGATATTTGAAAACGATGACTGGAATTTATCTCTACAACACTTTGGCGCGTGCCAAGGAAGAACTCAAGCCGCGTGAAGCCGGTAAGGTTTCGCTCTATGTCTGCGGCGTCACGCCCTACGACTCGCTGCATATCGGTCATGCTCGTGCCTTCACCGTGTACGACGTATTGCGCCGTGCGCTTGAAGCACGTGGCCTGGAAGTGCGCCATATTCAAAACGTCACTGATATCGACGACAAGATTATCAACCGCGCCCGTGAACTGGGCAAGGACGCTTTGGAACTGGCCCGTGAATTCTCTGACCAGACTCTGGAAGATTTGCGTGCTCTAAACATTTTGCCCGCACACAACTACCCCCGCGTCACCGAACATATGGGGCCGATTGTAGAGATGGTTGAGAAGCTCGAAGCCAGCGGCTATGCCTATTCGCGTGGCGGTGATGTGTATTTCGATGTTTCCAAAGACGAAGATTACGGCAAGCTTTCGAACCAGAAAATCGAAGAACTCGAAGCCGGTGCCCGTATCGAGCCGGGTGAACACAAAGACGATCCGCTCGACTTTGCCCTGTGGAAAAACGCCAAGCCGGGCGAGCCGAGTTGGGAATCGCCCTGGGGCGCAGGACGTCCCGGTTGGCATATCGAGTGTTCGGCAATGGCGCTGCATCTGCTGGGGCCGGGTTTCGATATTCACGGTGGCGCGCGTGAACTGATGTTCCCGCATCACGAAAACGAAGTCGCCCAGAGCGAAAGCTACCTCGATGGTTGCGGGGGCGATAAGAATTTCGCCAACATCTGGTGGCATTGCGGCGTGGTGCAGGTCGGCGGCAAGAAAATGAGCAAGTCACTGGGCAACTTTCTCACCGTAAGCGGTGCCCTCGAATTAGCCGATGCCGACGTGTGGCGTTTGCTGTTCCTGATGACGCATCCACGTTCACCGCTGGATTATTCGGATGAAAAGATGGTGCAGACCAAGAATACCTGGTCGCGCCTGAAAGCTGCCCTGTTGGCTGCTCCATCCGATGCCGGTACCAGCGAGGCTGCACAGGCCTTCCGCACCCAGTTTGATGAAGCCCTGGGCGATGACTTGAATACGCCTGTTGCCCTGGCGGCGGTCTTCGACGCCGTGGCCGCCTGGCGGCGAGAGGGTGAGAAAGACGGTGCCTTGATTTCGGCTGTGCGCGATGCGATGAAAGTTCTTGGCTTTGTCATCGTCGATAACGATGCTTTGCCTAATGATGCACTGACGCCACAACTCATCGAACTGTTGATTCGTGTGCGAGAAGCAGCCCGTGAACGCCGCGACTTCAAAACCAGTGATTTCGTGCGCGACGAATTAAAGACGCTCGGCGTGATTCTCGAAGATACCGCCGCGGGTGCGCGCTGGAAGATTGCAGATGTGTAGGCAGATTTAACACAAAGAGCACAAAGATTTCACAAAGAACACAAAAAGAAAAATAAAAAAAGGCCGGAGAAGATTTAACTCTTCTCCGGCCTTTCTTGTCTCGAAGTAATTTTAGTGTGGTTCAGAACAAAAATCTCTTGTGTCCTTTGTGAAATTTTTGTGCCCTTTGTGTTAAATACAACATCACAAATTACCGCACCGCATCCACTCCACGTTTCATCGCAGCAAAAATACGCTCTTCCACATCCTGCGCGAACGGGGAAGGCAGGCCGAAGTAAATCCGGCTTTCGCCGCCTTCGTAACCGCCTTCATCCAGCACCCGGCGGCTGGGGATATAGGCCGTAATGCCGTTGCTATATCCGGCGACGATCAGGTTCTTCACGCCCAATTCACGCTTGGCACGCAGACTGTAATCGACCACGACCTCACCATCAAGTGCCAGAAGCATGCAATCTTCTCCAAAGGCAATGGCTTGGACCGGGTAGGGCACGTTTTGAATGGGCCGGCCTTCATCATAGGTTTGCAGCATATTTTGGGCATGGCGGGCGCGGCAAATCACTTCGGGGGCGGTCTCCTCGGCATATTCCTCGAAATCGGCCCGGCTGTGGGGCTGGAGTGCCAGTTCAATTGTTTCGTAAGATGTCTTTAACGGGCCACTGAGCGGCTGGAGGGTCTTGCTCAGCACGCGCACCACAGCGGTTGCCAGTTGAGCGCCATAGGTTTGGGCTTGCACCACGGTGCCGCGCGGCAGGGCATTTTGGTCGGCTCCGCACAGCATCATGAACATGACCTGGGCATCGGGGTATTTAGTTTCGAGGTCAATCTGCGCATACCCGGCCCAATCTCCATTGAACTGGTAGCCGCTCAGAACCGTGGTGTGGCAAGCATAGCC
>DAITOV010000478.1:0-2965 GCA_036833945.1 Abditibacteriia bacterium | reverse complement strand
TTCGCCCTTGTAGACGATAGTCACGGTCTCGAAACCGCGGTGCGGGTGCGAATCGACGCCGCGTTGTTTGTCGGTGGCATCGAATTGGGCCGGACCGCCGTAATCCAACATCAGAAATGGGCTGAGGTCGGTCCGGTTCTGGTGGGAGAAAAGGCTGCGTACCGGGAAGCCGTCGCCAACCCAGTGACCTGCAGGGGTGGGTAAAATCTCCAGTAATTTTTTCATCATGCTCCTCCTTATTGACTGCTTCTTGAACGCCCATTGGATGTCATGAAGCGCTCAATAGAGTAGATTATAAATAATGGTTTCATTTCGCAAGAAGGCACCTAAAAGTGCCATAGTAACCTTTAGGGAAGTAATGGAAAAATGAGAACTAAAGCAACAGAAAGTCTTTATACCGATGCGGACATGCAGTGCCTTCTGAATCGCATCGCCGATAAATGGACGGCGCTGATTATCGGTTTATTGGAACAAGAACCCAGGCGCTTTGGGATATTGCATCGCGAGATCGAGGGCGTTTCGCAGAAAATGCTGACGCAAACTTTGCGCGAACTGGAGCGCAATGGCATCGTGCAACGGACTGTTTTCGCCCAGGTGCCGCCCCGCGTGGAATATGCGTTGACCCCGTTGGGGCGTACGCTGTGCAAACCGCTGGCCGCGCTCCGGCAATGGACTTTGGAGTATCGGGGAGAAGTCGTTAAAGCCCGCGAGGAGTATGATGAGCGGCAGCGTGGAGGAGAGGCGGCGAAAGGTTGAGAAGGCTGGGTCGTGTCCGATTATTATTATTCGACCCGATAACAAAATTCCCGCCTGTATCTTGAGGAAGATACAGGCGGGAATCTTTTTATACCAATCCGGCAAATTAAAATCCTAATTCTTCCTCGTTCCATAGCACGCAAGGCCTTCGGCTACGCAAACTTCGTCGCAAGTTTTCGCAATTAACGACAGAAAAGAGGGGCGTTGGCATTGATGTCCGGTTGCCTTCCTGTATGCTATCTACCATCTACTACCTACCTGCCGTAATAGGAGGTAATTTTGCCAAAATGGTATTAATCACCAGAAAGTGGCTGCGTGCAAGTTTAAGCTTTGAGTTTTTCCAGCATCGCACGCACCTTCTGTAAATGCCCGTCGGCCAACTCGGGGGCGTATTTTTTCGTGCTCCAATCGTGATTTCCCGATTGATATTTATAAGTATCGGTAATGGCTTTCACGGCTGCGTCGAGTGTTTTTTGCGCCTGCGCTTTGAGCGTTGCATTGTTCGAAGCCGCGATGGCATCTTGCAACATGGCGAGTTCTTCGTAATCTTGCATTCCTTCGCGGACGGCATCCCAATGAACGCTGCTGTGGACTGTCTCTTTATCGAAGAAAACGGGTGCGAAATTGATTCCGGGAGCGGAATACTCATTCCAGGAGGACACGGCTTTGCCGGTGCTGGCGAAGGACCAGAAACCCTGGCCCATGCCGCCGATGGAGAACGTGTGCCATGCCTGATAGCGGTAATAGACTTGCGGATCGAAAGGCCGCACCGGGCCGCTGCACTGGTAGAACCACAGCTCTTTACCTTGCTCGCGGAGCTTCTGATAGTAGTCGCGTACCGGTTTTCCTCCGGCATAGTATTTCGGCACATTCGGGGTCAGCACATCCATTTGGGTGATCGCTTCCTGAATTTTGGTCTGGTCGGGTCTGGGCCAAACCGGGTCTGAAAAGAGCGTCAATTCGGGAGCCGTGGCTTTAATGGCTTTGGCCCAGGCTGCGATGAGCATATCCTGCGCATCGCTTTTGGGTTCATCCACCAACAAAATTCCGAGCTGATTGGGCTGCAATCCCAACTCTTTCATATGCTCCGAAAGCGCTTTGGCCCAACTGCCGACACGAGCATGAAATTCCGGCGTGTCCCTGCGGGCACCGGCGAAAGTGCCGCCCACATCACCGAGCACGAAATAACGCTTAGCGCCTGGCCAGCGCGCAATCCATTCGTCAAAGCTGGAAAAATCCAGTTTTGCTTGCAAGTTATTCTGTTTGTCGAAGGCTGCTGCATCGGGGCGTGGCAAGACTTTGGGCGATCCCCACGGAGTGTCTACATAGTGTGAACGCATCAGGGCAATTGCCGCGTCTCGATTTTGAGGATTGATGCCATAGTAGCCGTTTGCATTGGTGTAATCCCACATGCCCAGAGAAAGGCGCGGCTTGTTCATGGCAATATTGGAGATGTTGAATGTAACCGGCACGCGAATTTGCGAATTGCCGCCCGAGACTTCCAGGATGCTGCGGGTATTGCCAGCCGGGAGTTTGGAAGAATCGACCGTCAGCCAGACCTTGCGCGTCATGCCTGCGGGAATGGTGACGGAATACTCGCCATTGCGCGCTGTTAGCGGAATGAGCGCGTCCGGCACAACCAGGCCGCCTTGTGTATCTGTCCATTCAACAGAATCGACTTTAAGCCAATCTGCCTGCACATTTTGGGGCGCGCCGGTGAGCTTCAAATTCACAGTTCGGGGCATAGGACCGGCGTTGGTCAAAAGCAACGCATCCGAACGGAACTGGTTTCTCAGCATCGAAAAATTGAGTTCAGTTTGTGGTGACGGCGCAGGCTTGGCAATCAACGGCAACCAATCGTAACGATGCTGTTTCCAGACCGTGAGCGGATTCACGCCTTGCGCCGCCATCAGTTCACCGTGGACTGCGAGAATGTCGCGGTGCGTATTATTCAGAGGGACGATGGCTTTGAAATCGGCGGGCAGGGAAGTGAGATTGCCGGTTGCTACCGCTTGTTTTTCCAGCCGTGTCAGCAAAGCACTCCGGCGTTGCGTTGGGATATTGGATGCTTGCACTAACGAGCGCACGGCTTCGGCATCGTTATAAAGGCGACGCCTTGCAGCCGAGATGGCCATATTCTGCGCGACATACTCTTTGAAATCGCGGAATACAGTGCCTCCAGCCGGGGCGTTCAACCACTGCTGGTCTC
>DAITOV010000477.1:0-3012 GCA_036833945.1 Abditibacteriia bacterium | reverse complement strand
CGGGAAGGCGTGGGACGCCCTTCGACCTATGCCACCATCATCGGCACCATTCAGGAGCGCGGCTACGTGCGCAAGAACGGCAACGCCCTGGTGCCCACGTTCACCGGTTTTGCGGTGATTCAGTTGCTGGAGCGCTACTTCGAACAGTTGGTGAACCTGGGCTTCACCGCGCAGATGGAACAATCGCTCGATAACATCGCCACTGGCGATTTGCAGTCGCTTCCTTATTTGAAACAGTTCTACCTGGGCAAAGACGGTTTGCAGAGCCAGGTGCAAGAGCGCGAAGCCAATATCGATCCCGGTGAATCGCGCACCGTGACTCTGCCGCAGTTGGAGAAGCTGGAAGTGCGCGTCGGACGCTACGGTGCCTATGTGGTGGGCAAGGACAATGAGGAAGAGCGCGCCAACCTGCCCGACGACCTGGCCCCGGCTGATATCAAGGACGAAGGCTTGCAGGCGCTGCTGACCAACCGTAACGAAGGCCCGCAGTCCATCGGCGTGCATCCCGAGACCGGAGAGCAGATTTACGTGCTGACCGGACGCTACGGCCCCTACGTGCAGCAGGGCGAGATCACGGAAGAAAACCCCAAGCCGCGCCGCGCTTCCATTCCGCGCGGGCAGGACGTGGGCGCTCTCACCGTCGATCAGGCGGTGGAACTGCTGCTGTTCCCGCGCGAGTTAGGTGTGCATCCCGAAAGCGGCAAGCCGGTGCTGGCCAACAAGGGCCGTTTTGGTCCCTATGTCATGCACGATGGCGAGTTCCGTTCGCTCAAGAAAGACGATAACCTGATGACGATCGGCCTGGGACGGGCGTTGGACCTGCTGGCCCAGCCCAAACCCGAACGGGCGGGGCGCTTCGGCAAAAAAACTTCTGCAACCGAAAGCGATTCCCAAGCGTCCGGCACTGCTACAAAAAAATCGGCCAAGAAAACCACGAAAAAACCGGCAAAAAAGGCAGCCAAAAAATCGACGAAAAAGTAACGCCTGCAACAGCCATCAGCAATTTCGTGTAAAAACGGCCTCAAAGAGGTTATAAGCTTTTTCCTATGTCCAATCCCAGCGTGAAGTGGGTTCTTTTCAATGTTGTCATCCTGGCGTTACTGATTTTCGATTTAGGCGTGCTGCGCCGTAAATCGCACGATGTCAAAATTAAAGAAGCATTGGGCTGGAGCGCTTTCTGGATTACGCTGGCTTTAGCATTCTGCGGTGGAATCTGGCATTACGACGGGCAGCAGCGCGCCCTCGAATTTCTCACCGGTTACCTGGTGGAATATTCGCTTTCGGTTGATAACATCTTCGTTTTCATCCTGATCTTTACCTATTTCAAGGTTCCCAGCGAATATCGTCATAAAGTGCTGTTCTGGGGTATCATGGGTGCGCTCATCATGCGCGCCATCATGATCTACGCCGGTGTGGCGCTGATAACCCGTTTTGAATGGATTATCTACATCTTCGGCGTCTTCTTGCTCTTTACCGGCATTAAGATGGCGTTCCATAAAGACGATGAGCACATGGACCCCACGGCCAACCCACTGGTGCGGCTCTTCAAGAAGATGATGCCGGTGACGCCGAATTACGAGGGCGACAAGTTTTTCATCATCCGCGAAGGCAAGCGCTGGGCCACCCCGCTCTTTGTCGTGCTGATCGTGATTGAAACCAGCGACCTGGTGTTCGCGGTCGATTCGATTCCGGCCATCATCGGTATTTCGCGCGATCCCTTCATCGTCTACACTTCCAATGTGTTCGCCATTCTCGGCTTGCGTTCGCTGTATTTTGCGCTGGCCGGAATCATGAACCTGTTCCACTATCTCAAATATGCATTGGCCTTCATCCTCTCGTGGGTGGGCTTTAAAATGCTGGTTTCGCATACGGTTTTCAAGGTGCCCATCGCGGTTTCGCTGGGCGTTATCGTAGCGGCGTTGGCAATCTCGATTATCGCTTCGCTGGTGTGGCCGTTGCCCGATGATGAAACGCTCATCGACGAAGCCGAAGAAATGCTGAACGACCCCGAAAACGAAAGCGGCGAATTGCCCGAAGAAGTGCAGCGCAAGCTGACTGAAGAATAGAAAGACTGATCTTAGGTCTTGGATCTTAGATCTTAGGTGATGACCGGAGAAATTGAACGTTGAAGGTTCGATGTTCAACATTCCCTACTTCTGCATTCAGCATTTTGACTTCTGACTTAATATTCCGGTTGCCTCCCGTTTCCTGTATTCTGTCTACTTATGATCACGCTGGGCGTCGTTTCTTATCTCAATGCACTGCCGCTTTATCGCACACTTGAAGTTTCCGGCCGGGTAAATGTTTTGCGTGCCGTGCCTTCGAGCCTGGCTCAAATGCTGGAAAAACGGGAGTGCGATGCGGCCATTATGCCGGTGGTCGATTACTTTCGCGGCACCGGTTCGCAAATCATCTCCGATGCCTGCATCGGCACCAAGCCGGAAAAAGGCGGCATGGTGCAGTCGGTGCTGCTCTTCCATAAAGCTCCCCTGAGTCAGGTGCAAAGCGTGGCGGTCGATACCAGTTCCCACTCATCGGTGGCCTTGGCGCGGGTGTTGTTAGGCGATGCTTACGGCGTGCAACCGCCTTTTGTCGATCATGCGCCTAATTTGCCCGCCATGTTGGAGAAGCACGATGCTGCGGTCATTATCGGCGATGCGGCGCTCGAAGCAGTGCGCGACCATGCCGATGTGCCGGTTCTCGATATGGGGGCCGCCTGGACAGCCCACACCGGCCTGCCGTTTGTGTTTGCAGCCTGGATAGCGCGCGACGATTTGGATGAAACCGCAGCCCGTGAATTAGGCGATTTGCTAAGTCAGGCGCGCGATGAGGGAGACGCTGATATCGCCGGTATCGTGGCAGGCAAACCGTTTCCCGCTACACTGGGTGATGCGCAGATCGAAGACTACCTGCAAAACGCAGTCGAATTTCGTCTTTCACCCGCGCACCGCGAGGCGATAGAACTGTTTCGCGAACGTTGCGGACACTACGAATTGCTGTAATGGCTCATCA
>DAITOV010000476.1:0-3019 GCA_036833945.1 Abditibacteriia bacterium | reverse complement strand
CGGGTTTGCACTGCGGCCGCATAAATCAATTAGCAGGCGGCAAAAGCACGTCGCGCATCCTGCCGTTTCGCGGCGAGTATTACCAAATTCGCCCTGAGCGCCAGTCGTTGGTGCGCCACCTCATCTATCCGGTGCCCGATCCGTCGTTTCCGTTCCTCGGTGTGCATTTCACCCGCCTCATCGGCGGCGGCGTGGAAGCTGGCCCCAATGCTGTATTGGCGTTGGCGCGTGAGGGCTATCGCAAAACCGATCTCAACCTTCGCGATCTCACCCAATCGCTGGCATTTCCCGGTTTATGGAAATTCATGAAGGCCTATCCTTCGATGTGCAGCCATGAACTGTTGCAATCGGTGAGTAAGAAGCGCTTTTGCAAATCGTTGCAGCGCCTGATTCCCGAAATCACCGTGGCCGATCTCGCCCCCGGCGGTGCCGGTGTGCGTGCCCAGGCCATTGCTGCCGATGGTACGCTGTTGCAGGATTTCTGCTTCGATCACGGGCCGAACGCGCTGCATTTGCTCAACGCTCCCAGCCCCGGTGCGACGGCTTCGCTGGCGATTGGGGAAGCGGTGCTGGAGGAGATTGCGACGCGGCGTTGAAGTTACATACACCTGATATCGCAACCGGCGTTATCATCACCGCCATCGAAAAAGAAAACAATGTAGTTTTGCCGCCCTGCCGTAGAGGGCGGCATTTTTGTTTCAAATTTCCCGAGAATATACTTGTCGAAATCGTGAATGGCCTGCCCTTGCTGGACAAACGAGACCTGAACTTCACCGGTGGTATAACGGTTTGTAATAGGATTCCATACTCTGGCGGATTGATAATGCTTCTCAATGGCGGCACGTGAGGCCGTGGAAGTGCGCAACTCGCCCACGAAGAAATCGCAGTGGTTGCCGTTGCCGACAAGGAGGCCGATGGCGTTGGTGGTGTGGATGAGCTTGCTGCCAGCGGGATGACTTATGGCCTGGAATGAGCTTAAGGTAGAACGCATTTTCCAGTTATTGATGCCCAAGGAGATTGCGAAGATGGCATAGATAGCAAGTGCCACAATAACATAGGCTTTCAGGCAGGTGAGGATGAACTTTTTCATGATTTCCCCCTCAGTGCTTACCGGCACCAATCCAACGGTCGAATGAAAAGCTGCCAGGGGGCGACTTCTTTTTCTTTACGGAAAATAGCCATGTAGTTGAGGCGAGGAAAAATTATATTCCCAGTATGCGCAGAAAAGATGCAGTGCGTTTGAGCATGGCGTGAAGTCGTTGCCTTGAATGCCGACTTCTTCCATTATAAACGCAATAGCAGTGATGATGTCTCTGCTGTTGAAGAACCGCGCGCGTAAGCAAGCCGGATTGTGCAGGCATTGCGCTGAGCCTGGTTTGCTTCTCATCATGCGAGGGGAGTCTTGGGATAAGCAAAACTCTTCTCCAATCCGGCTTGCTAACGCGCGCGGTTCTTCATTGTGCTTAACTCAATGCGGCCGGGCTATTAACTCAGTTGCAATAAGAGATTGTCGCCGGTTTCCATCTGAATCGTTAGTTCATCCGTCACACCGAAATCGCGGCCGGTCCACAGATCGACAACATGCTTCTTTTCCGGGAGCCGAACGGTATGCACACCGTTGAACGCGGCATGCACGGCGACCTGGCTGCGGTTGGCCCACACTACGTTATTTTGCGATGAGTAGACGTGGATATTTTGCAGCTTGGCGACCGCGCGCCAGAACTCGGGAGCATAGTCGCCAACCACACCGAGATACAGGCTCTGCCAGCTATCCATTTTCTTGTAGACAATACCGGGTTGTTGCGCCGGGCCGGTGAATGTTGCCCAGGTTTGAGCGCTGGTATCGGTGGAGTAGAAGCGTGGGAAACTCACGTGGCTCAATTCTGCGCCGAGGTAACCTGTAAGCTCCTGAGTTTGTGGCAGGCCGGTTTTCCACTGCACGCTCATCGGCAGGGTATCGTCCTGCTTCAGGTCGATTCCGGTCAATTTCTGCACGTTCTCCAGGCTGCGGGTGCTGTCGCCCATGTAACCGGCGGCCGGGCCGAACACCAGCAAGCGGTTGTTGTTTTTCAGGCGCTCGATGGCCGCGCGGTTTTTATCGCTCAGGCTATAGGCGCTGGAAAAGATGTAGATACTGTAATGGTCGCGAATCTGGTCGAGGTCGCGGATATGGTAGGTGTCGTAAGCAATGCCGCTCTGGCTGAGTGTGTTGCGCAGGTTGCGTTGCAGATTATAAAGAATGCCGACGTACGAATCGACGGCGCGCGCATGCACGCTGTCTTCATCGGTGATGAGGGCGACTTTCGCCACCGAACTGCGATCGGCCTCCACGGCTTGTTGCCATACCTGGCGAATATCGCCCAGCGTCTGCGCGATAATCGGTTGGGTGTGCCAGCCAAAGCCCATGTCGAGCAGCCAGGCACCGTCGCCGCGCACCATTTGGCGGGCCATCTCGCGTTGCAGCACGCTAATGCTCTTGCGCGGCGTCTCGAAAACCTGGTTGCCGCGATATTCGCGATACATCACGGAAAAAAGGCGATGGTCAACCTCGGTGAAAGAGATTTTATTGTGCAACTGATAGCTGGTGAAGGCGAACGGTGAAAGTCCGCTCTGACCGATTTCGCGCCCGGTGTAGTCGGGTCCGCCCAGAATGTCGATGCCTTTGCCCTGCAAGATGCGGTCGGTGCCGATGCTGCGCGCCATGTCCTGGAAATAGCCCGTGACCAGCACCTGCCGGTTTCCGGCCTGCTTGAGTGCAACGCCCAGTTCATCGGCCAGGTCGCCAACGGCTTCGCTGAGCGCGTTTTCCCAGTCGATGAGCGCGCGGTCGGTGGCGGGGTCGAGTAGGTAGTTATTCTTGGGCGCCGCTACCGCTTTGGTGCGCATCTCTAATGAAGGCGGCCCGGCATTGGCAAGAGTGACTGCGGGGTTATTCCAAGCCCGTTGCAGTTCTTGATCGGTTTTATAAACGCGTTGCAGATACTCCCGGAAATAACTGCGCATCGCCGGGCTGTAATCG
>DAITOV010000475.1:0-3021 GCA_036833945.1 Abditibacteriia bacterium | reverse complement strand
AGGACTGGAGTTCATGGTGAGTAGTATGCGACAAGTACCTGAGTAGATTAAGTAGCCTGGTTGGCCTGAGCGCGATCGCGCTTTTTTTGTTTATGTTCTTCGAATTTAGCTTTAGCGTGCGCGATTTCTTCTTCGCTTCGACCCGGCGCTACATCTTCCAGCCTCTGAAGGATTTTATTGCGCTTTTTTTCGCGCTCAAGAATGGTCTGCTCATCAAGGCCGCGCATCCGCTCTCCCAAACGCTTGAAGTTCTTAACGAAACGGTAAACGCGTGAGCCACCGTTTGCCAGCAAGTCGTATTGCTTGGGAGTAATATCGGTCGGTGCCGATAAAATCTTGATTTTTGCAACCGCACGTTCATCCAAAGCGCGCCATTCGTCAAAGGTGACCGATTTCGGTCCACGATGCTGCTTGCCAAACGTGCTGGCCGTAGCCCAGTCGATGAGCATAATTTCGTCGTTTTCATCGACCAGAACGTTATAGCTATGGAGGTCGCCATGCGTGATGCCAAGCTCATGGATATGCGCTACCAGCAATTCCACTTTCTCGACCACGCCTTCGGGCACTTCCCACCAGCGGAAAGAATCCAAAGTGCGCCCGGGAAAAAATTCCATCACGATGGTATCGCTGTCGGGTTTGGCTACTGGCGCAGGCACTCCTGCCACCTCGCGGAGGGCACACAAGGCATTCCATTCACGGCGCAGGAGATAGCGCCCTGCTAAAACGCGAAACCATAACGGTCGGTTTTTGAGTTCCTTGATGACTACCCGCCGGCCCGACTGCGGAGGCCACTCGGCAATCGACACATCGGCTTTGCTCCAGTTGCGCGCTTTATGAATCGACTCGCGTTCCAAACCCTGCAATTTACGCCGCGTCAGACGAGGCGTTTTGGAGGTTGGGGCTTGAATTGTCTGTGCGGGTGAAGTCATAAAACGGCAACCAGCAAATGGAAGATAAACGACAATTTAACGGAAAGAAAGCGGCATCATTTCGGATGAACCCAGCACGCCGTAGATACCACGTTCGCGCAGCCATTGCGCGCGCTTGAGGTAACCCAGCGCCGGGCCGCAGACGTTGGCCGCCATCGAAGTCTGGTCGCCCAGGATGAAGCGATGGGAAGCACGCTTGCCTTCAAAGGTGATGCCGGTAATCGTCATGGTGGTGGAAACCGGCTTCTGCGCCGAACGAGTATCCATCACGCCGCCAACCGTCACCTGTTTGCGCGAGCAGACACCGGCGCGCTCCAACATCACGTCATCGGCGTGTTCCATCTCGCGCAGGGTCAGTTTGCCGTCGGTCGAATTGAGAAGTGCCTCGATTTCAGCATCGCTCAAGTTCTTGGCGCGCTCTACATCGTAGCCGGGCAAATGAGCGATATCTTCACGAATGGTCGCTTTATACTCTTCCCAGCATGGAATACCGACGCCCCACCAAATATCGACGCCTTCCACTTCCACGAACGAATGAGCGGCCAGCGAAGCGGCAGCGGTCAAAAGGCCGGGAGTCGCACCACAGCCGGTGAGATAGGTGCACTTGGCTGCGCGCATTTTTTCGTCGAGATCGAACATCATCTCCATGGCACGGGTGCGCTTGAGTGCATCGGAGAATACGCCCTGGAAACCACCGTCAATAAAGCGATTGACGACACCGGGAATGAATTCGTTCGGCAGGTTGGGTAAAGCGATGAAAACACCGTCGATCTTGTTGCCCAACGCAATGGTTTCGCCGATGGAATCGGAAGTTTCGATACCGTCTTCCAACTGTGCCACGCTCCCACCGGCCTTGACGCGCAGCACTTCATCAGCGGCAATACCGCTCTGGTCATAGATGAAACCGCCCGCATCGGCCAACGCCACGAGCGTCATTTCACTTTTTGCTTCAATGATTTGTGCAGCGGCTTTCCCCAGCCCGCCAGCTCCCAGAATCGCAATATTCATAAATTTTTATATTCTCCGTCAGACAACTATCGATAAAAAGTAAAACTCGTTTTTCGGTTTATGATTCAATGTGTCAGCAAAAGCGCCCCAATATGTCCGCCAAATCCGTAACTCAAACTGAGAGTATTCTTTATTTCCATATCTTGCCCCTCTTGCAGAATGTTGATGGGGCAAGCCGTATCCTGCTGAGACAAATTTAAGTTTGGCAAGGCGTATCCCTGCTGCATGGCTAACAGGCAAAATACCGCCTCAATAGCACCGGCGGCTCCCAGAGTGTGGCCGGTGAGCGATTTCGTCGAACTGACCGGCACTTGCACGCCTAATGCCCGCTCAATCGCCCTGGCTTCAATTTCATCGTTCATGCGTGTAGCCGTGCCATGTGCATTGACATAATCAATACGGACATTGCCCTCACTCCAATACCGGGCTTTAGAGAGGGCATCCTCAATAGCACGTGAAATAGAGATGCCGGACGGTTCTAAGCCGGTAAGCGATGTCGAATCGCCTAAAAACGACCATCCGCTGATGCTTCCCAGTATTTTTCTCTGGCGTTGCCTGGCGTGAGCCTCGCTTTCCAGAATCAGGCAAGCCCCGCCCGTTGCCGGGACAAAACCATCGCGCGCCGCATCGAACGGACGCATAACGCGCTTAAGACTCAACGCTCCCAGGCTGCGATAACCCGCTAATATCAACGGTGCGAGTTCGGCTTCAATCGCACCGCAAATCACGACATCGCATTGGCTATCTGCAATCCACTGCGCCGCCAAGGCCACGGCATGTGCCCCGCTGGCACAAGCTGCCACCGGGCACGAGCGTTTTCCCTGCGCACCGGTCAATTGCAATACTTCGCACAATGCCCAATCGCAGGTGCCGTTAAAAATAGAATCACCGAAAACCGAATTTTCAAAGTTCGCTTTACTGGCTTCCCAGTCGGCAGGTCTGCCTTTGGATGAACTAAAGCAAACACCCACACGCCCGGGATCGACGGTTAGACGATTTTCTCGCCATAAACCGCACGAAACCAACTCATCGATTATACCGCAAGAGAAAAAACGCTCCCACCATTTCCGGCTTAATTCCTCAA
>DAITOV010000474.1:0-3022 GCA_036833945.1 Abditibacteriia bacterium | reverse complement strand
GACGGCAAATTCCGCTACCGCCTGTGGATGTATGACGGAAATGGTAAAGTAGCTAACGAAAACCCAGCGTGGCAGAATGGGGAAAACCGTGTGCCGGTTCAGGTGCCGGAAAATGGCGTGGTTGTGATGGAGCGGGAGTTGTAAATTATTGTTTTCCAAGCCGCAGCCAGCAAAGGCTGCGGCTTGAAGTATGCTTATCAATTAATACCCTCACTCTCCCATGTTCATAGCACGCAAAGCCTTCGGCTACGCTAACTTCGTCGCAAGTTTTCGCAATTAACGACAGACAATAGGGAGTTAGGGTGATGTTGATGACAGCCGCAAGCCTGGCAGTTAGTCATTCTCGCAAAAGCGGAGAACCAGAAGGATAAAGCCATAGCTCTTATCGTGGTTAATTTATGGGATTGGTATTACGCTATGAGTGAATTCGATTCACAAGATAATCCAGATGTAAACACCGACACGTTTCCTCTGACTGCCGCTCAACGCCGGGAATTAGATTCGCGGATGGAATCTTATTTGGAAAATCCATTTTCAGGTTCGTCCTGGGATGAAGTGAAAGCTCGCCTTCAAAACCGCCCTGAGCAAAAGGGCTAACGACAAATCGGCCTATACCTCCATCCCCAAAACAAAGCCGCAATCAATGCTCCCAACACATAAAAGAAAATATCGAGCAAATCGGCATGGGCTAATCTCTCAAAGGGTTTCAAGCCCGGCACGATAATTTCAAACACCACGGCCCACACAATCAGGGGAAGAAGAATTTCATACCATTGCGGAGGCGTATCATCGATTCGCAGCCTGGCTTTGCGCATGAGCCACAACATAATCGGTACCCAGAATGGAATGCAGATTAAGTCGTTCAAGTAATTGTGAGAAAAGCTATTCGGAAAGAATGGCTTGAATACCCATCGATTGATGAAATACACGCCCAGGCAACCCACAAATAACGGATCACGCAGATAGAGAAAGTGCATATCTCAATGCCCCGACGGCACGTGTAATATTGTGATGAGAGCTGCCAACACCAACGTCGCGAAGAAAGTGACTCCCATTTTGAACACCAGGTCCAGGCGGTAATTGCGATTCAGATCATCTGGTTTTATTATTTTAAAACTTACGACAAAGGCCAGTAAGCCCGACAGCAAGCTCATCCCGACCATTTCCTGCGCCGATGGATGGAAAATAACCTGAAGGAAAGGCAGCTTTGCTGAGACACGCTTGAGGGAGGTGCTCGATATATCCTCATCAAGCCCAATCCCTCCCGGTTTGCCGTCCCGGCCATAGGAGACCAACTTGTATCGATTGCCCTGCACACTGTAAACAAGAGGGTGCTCCCAGGCATCGCCAACTCCTCCCTCAACTCGCCACATATTAGAAACATTCTCCAAATTAGCCAGTGAACGAGGTAGATGCCCTTTTTTCTGACGATAAGCCGTAATGGCTTCGTCCGTCCTTTCTAATATGCTCACTGTATACCGCAAAGGAAAACGGACGTAAGAACTGGCAGTTATCCAGGTCAGATACAGGCAACAGCCAGTGATTGCGATTGTAAAAAGAACAGATAATATCAATCGGGCTTTAAGCGAAGAATCTTGTTGGTGAGCCACCGCAATCTCCATAACGAAAGTAACAGCGTTATGATTGTGCTTCGCTCTGCAAACCAAAGGCAAGCACCTGAGTGCTGTGGTTACCGAATCGCCACCACATCCGGCACCGGCCAGGCACCTGAAACATCCATCGTTTTCTTGCTGGTTCGCAAGGAAAGCGCAGTGCTGCCGCCGCCATCGAGATTAAGAGCATCCAGGCAGTTGAGTCCGTCGCGCTGCGCCCAGAGCTTGGCCCAGTTATCGAACGGCAATCCACCATCGGCAATAGCGATGATCACCTTGCCGTCGCGCTGCACACCGATGCCGCTGCGGCGTGCAGTTTGGGGTTTAAGATCAGTAGTCTTTCCATCCACCACCAGCCTCGGGCCGCTTTGCACGGCTTGCTGAATGAGGCGTAGCGAAGTGAAGGTGCGCTTAAAATCGCGTGTGTGAAGGATATTGGCGCGACCTTTACGAATGTAGAACACACCCCAGTTGGCATCGTGTATGGGGCGGGTTTTCTTGTTATTTACCACACGCAAACCAAGCGATTTTCCGTCTTCATCGAAAAAGCCACCGTTGATAACGGCCAGGGCCTTGAGGTCTTTGCGCCAAGTGGCGACATCGCGCAAATTACCGTGCCCCACTACAATGCGTGAAGGGTCGGTGCGCAGCGCCACGACTTCGGTGGTGCCGGTAAAGGTGCCGGGTGAGGCGACGCGAAAGGTGCGCATTTCCACGCCGGGTGCGACGCTTTGCCAGCGCGAGGCACCGGGCACCTGCCAGCGCCAGGCACCATAGACGACCAACGCAATCAACAATAAAGGCAAAAACAAACGTCGCACAATTGAATTTTAGCACGAAGCGGTTTTGTTATGTGCCCCGGCGCGATATGCTTATTGTTATGGGATCAAATCGTCAGGAAGAGAAGACCGTTTCGACAGTGCGCATTCATGAAGGCCGCATCATTAACCTGCGCGAGGACACCGTGACCTTGCCTACGGGCAAGACAGCCAAGCGCGAAATTATCGAGCATAAAGGCGCGGTTTGTATCGTGCCGGTCAACAGCGAAGGCAAGCTGGTTTTCGTGCGCCAGTATCGCAAGCCCGCCGAAGAGTCGCTGCTGGAACTGCCCGCCGGTGGCCTAGAGATCGGCGAAGTGCCCATCGACTGCGCCCAGCGCGAACTGATGGAAGAGTGCGGCCTGCGCGCCGGTTCGATGACGCCGCTGTTTGAATGCTACCTTGCGCCGGGTTACTCCACCGAACTGATGTATGGCTTCCTCGGCGAATACCTGACCGCCGATGCTGCCGAGGCCGATGAGGACGAAGACGTAGAGGTGGAAGAATACACCCTGGACGAGGCGCTGCAACTGCTAGACGAAGGGAAAATCCGCGACGCCAAAACGATTTGTGGACTCTTAGCCTACTACC
>DAITOV010000473.1:0-3031 GCA_036833945.1 Abditibacteriia bacterium | reverse complement strand
TTACTTATTTTACGAACTAATTAATTTGTATGGCTTTAGCGTGGCGGCGACAGGAAACTGCCGAAAATATCGACGCCATTCGATATCCAGAGGATGATGTAGCGCACTGCGATGATGGCGATAATGAGCGTAGGAATGCCCAGTAACCACAAAAATACGCCTTCGAAACGTGAAAAAAAGGCGATGCGTTTATCGCTTAATTTTTGCCAGGCCGAACGTGGTTCATTCTCTTGACTCATATCCGTTGTCCCGCTTCCATAATTTTGACCATCCACTCCACATTCTTCGCGCCATCGGCTCCGGTCACAAAGAGAGGAAGTTGTTGACCGCAGGCAGCGACGAAATTGCCGATGAGAAGATCCACCAAATCGGGTAACTCCACTTCGGTATTAGCATCGGAAAGGTAGGTCAGGAAATCGCCGTTTTCGTTCTTGCGTCCGGCATAGTCGATGGCATGGCCGTTGATGGTGAAGCGCCGCAGTGGGGCAGCGGCAGCGGGGTTGCAGCGCGCGATGAGCCTTGCCTGAATGGGAGAGCCGTCAGCGCGGCGAATCGTAAAGTCGGCGATCGTTTCCTGCTCGGCAATTTGGCAGTGAATGGAGCTTTCATTCAGAGTGCCACCGGTGGCGATGCGCTGCAGAACACTCAGCGGGTGCGGTGCGAGCTCGATCCAGATGGTTTCATGCGAGCGCCCCGGTTTGAGGTTTTTGGTTTCCATCTCCATCGTGAAGGTTTCAATTTCTTCTGGAAATACCTCGGCTATGGCGCAAAGTTGAGCCGCGATGAACGGATACTGCATCTGGGTTCCCAGCAGCACTCCGGCCTGCTGCGCCGCTTCCACCAACTGCTTTCCCTGCGCAACCATTTTTTCCGCAGTGATATTCCCATCGTATACCAGCGGTTTTTCACACAGCGTATGCACCTTGTTTTGCAGGCAGAGTTGGGCTTGCTCGAAATGCAGATGGGGCGGGGTGGCGATGCACACCGCATCGGGCGTTTCGGTTTGGAGCAATTGATTAATATCGGTGTAGCCGGGCGGGGTATAGCCGAGTTTCTGTTGGAGAATGGCACCGGTCGCTTCGAGGCTTGCAGGCGAGCTACCGGCAAACGCTACAATCTGCGCACCATTTTTGGCAAACCAGGCAGCATGGTTCTTGCCGATGCCAGAAGCACCGATCATGGCGACACGCAACGGCGGAGAAGAAGCAATGGAGTTATCGTTCATGGCGTTATTTTAACTGTAATGAAGGAAATCACGCAGAGAACGCAGAGGAATTTTTATTCAAGATTCTCTGCGAACTCCGCGTCTCTGCGTGAGATTTTTTACTCTGGAGTGATTCTGACTGTCACACGCGGATAAGCGACTAAGCGGGCCAGTGGCGGGTTATCCGGTTCGTTTTCAAAGAGCTTGAGGGTAAAGTCGTTGCTGGCTCCAAAGGCCAGGTAGAGCGTGATGTCGAAGCGAAACGGAGGGGCCAAACGCAGTTCGTCGCCGCCGCCGTTTACGCTGCATTGCAAGGGGCTATCGCAATGAGCGATTTCTAAAAATACGCGGCACTCCTGCCAGTCGAGAGGGATGGTCAGGCTCTGCGAAAATTCAGTCGCTTCGGTGGTCGTGGTTTCAAGCCACTCGTCCGGGTAGGCCAAAAGCGGCGGCGGCAGCGTGACGCTTTCACCGGCAAACCATTCCACTTGCCCTGCCTGGCGCAGTGCGGCTTGTGCCAAGCCGTTTTGTGTCATATAGCCGGTGGCTTCTTGACCGTCGTAGAATTCGACTTCAAAGGTGGCGCGTTCTAATGGGTTTTGAGTTTTGAATTTTGAGTTTTGAATTGTAATGAGGCGCGATTGAGTGGGGGCGAGATCGAAGCTCAGGCCGATGCCGCCGCCCGCATCGGCCTGATAGGGCATGATCACGTAAAACGGTTTTTCTTCGCCCGATGCCATCTCGATCTCTACCGGTGTACCATCGTGAGAAGGGCGCAGATGCACATTGACGCGCTGTGATTGCTGACCATCGTTGGCCACAAAGTACAATTCGCTTTTTGCGCTCTGGCGATGGGTGTAGCGAATTTGCGGGGCCAGGGTTTCAAAATCGGGTGTGAGGCTTTCGTGCAGAATCTGGCGCACCCGCAAGCGTGCATCCTCGGCATCGGCGTTCAGGCGTGGCTGGTAGCAACAGAGACGGCCGCCGGAGTGATACTCGCGAAAAATGGGGTAGCCGATCGTGGGAGGCATTTCAGCGTTGCCTTCCAGTGCGGCATAGGCTTGATATAAATCTTCGGCGATGATGCGGGTGGCCTTGCCGATGCGCGTTTCCAGGGCACGGTCGCGGCCGCGTTCGCTCCAGCGTGGCAAAAGCCCCAGGCACGCCACCCTGCCGCCGCTCTCGACGAAGCGTTCCAGCTTTTCCCAGGCTTGCCAGGAGAGCGCCGTGACGCTGGGCACGACGATCATTTCCAGCGGATGTTGCGCTGTGCCGGTGTGGAGAAGATTGTTGTTTTGAGTGGCGTTTATCAGTTGAGCTTCCGTCACGAACAGCCAGTCGAAATGCAGGTCGTCGAGTAAATCTGTGGTGTGCTTGAGGTCGTCGCCCACCCAGCGCGTGAACCGATGGCCGTCGGGGTGGTAGTGGGTTTGGGTAGAGCGCGCTGGAAACAGCACCCCGATTCGGGCGACGGTGCGGTTAGCGGCAAAAGCGTGGCTGCTGCGTTGCACTACGCGGTTCCACAGCACTTGCGGTGGAGAAGCGATGGGGTGAGGCTCATAACGCGCAATCGTGCTGCTTCCGGCATGCAAGTGGGCGTTGAGTTCACTCGAAAAATTTTCGTTGTCTTGCAAGGTTTGGGGATAGGGCAATGCGTTTTCCAACGTCGTGGAGGCGCTGTCCAGCCTGGCACGCAAAGGTGAAGAAAGGGCCAGGGCGTTCCATTCGATGTGAAAATGGCGTGAGCAGAATGCAATGGCCTGTTGCGCGCACCACTGGCGAAGCGGTTGGAGAAAGTTTTCTTGGTGCTGGTTGTGAACTTCGTCC
>DAITOV010000472.1:0-3044 GCA_036833945.1 Abditibacteriia bacterium | reverse complement strand
CCGGCATCGTTGGTGCGGGTGTAGCTGGGTTGGTAGATGTAATACGACGGCTTCACTTCACCGAAGTTGAACCATCCCGCATCGGCCAGCACCAGGGTTTCGGCCGGGTTGGTAAAAGCGTTGATATGCTTGGGCAACGTGTTCGGATTGAAGACGAACTGGTTGTTTCCATAGCCAAAACCAATGGATTTCCTGTCGTAGAGAATCTGGTTGTTCGGGTTTTGCGGCTGGGGAGATTCCGGGCAATCTACGATCTCATACTGAGGGTTATAGGGTGCCAGCGGACTGTCTTTCCAGTTAATGCTGGCATCGGGATTAGCCGAACCGAACCAAAAGACGTTCTTGGGCGCTCCCGCTGAGGTGCGTGCGACGTTGTAAGGCGGTGTCGTATAATCGTCGTGATCGTGTTGATACTGCATGAAGGCCAGCCCTAACTGCTTGAGATTCGATAAGCAGACAGTTTGGCGTGCCCGGGAACGGGCGCTGGCAAACACCGGGAACAGGATGGATGCCAGGATAGCTATGATAGCTATGACGACCAATAACTCGATCAGGGTAAAGGCTCGCCGCTGGCGAACCGGACGGTTGTTGGTATTCATATTCTCCTCTCCTCCAGAAGAGGTGTGTCATTTTTTTGCAGGATTCCCTTGCCATACACGGCTGTGCGTGAGGCAATTATGGACCTGAACTATAGGGGTGTGAAATTGTGTTGCAGGAAAAAGTGGGATTCGACCGGGGAGTGCAGCTTTGAGGGAAAGTAAGCCGGGGGCCTACAAAAGGAGCGCTACGAGGCGAGGCTTCCGCTTAAGCCATGACGGCAGGCTTTACAGGGAAGAACCATCGAATCTTTCGAAAGATGGTCAACAACACCGACAACGGCCTTTAACGTGGCCGATACGATGAAGTCCTTTGGAAATGGTAATCGGTGCCAGGATGGCCATGGGAAGAATATCCGCCCATCGCTTAACCAGGCCGGTTTCCGGGAAGGTGTGAGATGTGTGCGACAAACCAGCGACGATCGATACATTCCCCGGTGCAAAACCTTTGCGCAGGAAAGCGGTATTATTCACCCAAAAATTGGAAGGATTGATCGTAGCCATCGTTTTGAACTGCTTATGTGCCAAGTGGAGTGTGCTTGAATCAAAACTCTTCCTTGTGGATATGAAACTACAGTAAAGAACGTATTCAAGGCTTTGTATTATCCTATCTGGCGTATAGGATAATAGAGGGATAGAAGAAATATAGCCTATTTAAAGGATAGTGACAATGTAATTATTGATTAATTTTACTTATTATTTTGTTTTTTTGTTGGTTTTTGCTGCTTCTTGGAGAGATTAGTACTTATTAGTCTGTAAAATAAGTTTCTCCCCTGCGTTGGATATGCCTCTGTTTGCGACCCCCGAGCGTAAGCGACGGGCTGACCTCTCAGTTCTGCAAGCGTTTACGCCAGCCCGTCGCTCACGCTCGGGGTTCGCAAATAAATGCGTCCGCCCTGCGCAAAAGCAAGAAGAAATTTATTTTATACCAATCCTGCAAATTAACCTCCTTCTGCTGTGCCCTAGAAAATAGAATGCAGGAAACCTGTTCTTGCGATAAGGAGTTTGGTTTTACCCTGAACAAAAAGCTGTGTACTGGATCCCCGCGTTCGTGAGGATGACGGGCGTGGGATGCCGGTGGCCATCAAAGTCTGGTTGCCGCCCTATTTCCTGTATTCTGTCTACTGTCTACCTGCTGGAGAGGAAGATAATGTCTGGGATTGGTATTACCCTGCCCATTCGTAAATGGGTTTCTTCGCATGAAAACGCCCCCAACAAATATTTGTTGGGGGCGTTTTCATTCTGTTCTGTTTTTATCGTGAGGTTGTAACAGTCGTCGTGCTGTTGCTGGTATTGAGGCCGTGGCCGCCTTTGATCTTCCAGCCGCGTTTACCGTAACCGATGCTCAGGCCGCTGCTGCTGGTGGAAGAACTCGACGTGATGGTTCCGCCGCCCCCGGCCGGGCCGGAGTAATAGGTGCCGGTAGTGCCGTAAAGTGGGTAGGGCGAAGGATAGGAATAAGCCGGATAGCCGGGGTATGCGGGGTAGCCATAGCCAATACCGGTCGACGGCAGGGTGGTAATCATCGGCGATTGAAAGCCGGGGATTTGTGGCCCGACGGGATAGGTAATACCGCCTGGTGTCTGGTAGGTGTAAAGCGGAGGCACGCCATAGCCCGGTGTTGGATAGCTGGGGTAGTATTGCGGCACAGGATAATAAGTGCCCGAGAAAAACGTCGTCTGGGGAACCTGGGGCGCTACTTGCACCGTGATATTCGGCACTGCTGGCGAGGGCGAAGGTTGAATCGTGGTGGTTGTGCTGCGGGTGATGGTGCCGTCGGGATTGACGGTAACCCACGTTTCATCGGCACGCGCCATTGCCAGTGAGCAAAGGGCCACGGCACTGGCGGCTGCAAAAGCCAGAATGGTTTGACGAATGCGGCGTGCCTTATCGTCTTTTGCGACTTTCGCGCGAACCGCAGAGCGGGGTTGTGAAGTATGGCGCATCAAGATGCCTCCAAAATCGGTATCAGAATCTAAAGATCAAACCCAGTGACGAGCAAACTGAGCGCCCGTTCAAAAAAAATTATTAGGTGTAAGGTGACAGGTGCTAGGTGTAAGAAGGTAACCGGAGTAGTACATCTCTCTTTGTTTATCCTGACACCTGTCACCTTACACCTGCCGTTCACTTTTCGGCCAGAGTGAGGTTATCACGATGAATTGCTTCTTTGAAGTCGGCGCGGCCCAAAATCCGCTGAATTTCCGAAGTATGCTTTCCGGCAATCTGGCGCAGTTCTTCCGAAGAAAAATTGGTTAAGCCCCGTGCGTAGAGACCGGCTTCATCGCGCACGAAGACCAAGGCCCCCTGCTCGAAATCGCCTTCGACTTCGAGAATGCCGATGGGAAGCAGTGAGGAACCTTTCTCCGTGAGAGGGATGCGCGCATCAGACTTCATTACCAGAACGCCCTGGGTGTTTCGCCCGTAGGCGATCCAGCGTTTGCGACTGCG
>DAITOV010000471.1:0-3061 GCA_036833945.1 Abditibacteriia bacterium | reverse complement strand
CAGTCCGCGTAGCAATCGAACGGTAGTAATCAACAGGTTATTATCGATGTTCCAATGCTGGGTCTGGTTGGGATCGAAGAAGGCGATGCCCGACAGAAAAACCCAGGTTTGGAGCAGATAAGAGAAGCTGCTGGACTGGGCCAGCCAGGCGCTGTTACTGCTCAGCCCCGACCGTTGTAAGATGATTTGAACGCTCCACGGCGCAAAGAGCAAAGCCGCTCCCAGGGTTGCCATGAAGAAAGGACGAAGAGAGTTACGTCGGTTTTCCTGGTTTTTGGTGTGCCACCATACTCCACCGATAACAATGGCGTGCACCAGCCATAATAAGAGGAACAGAGTGTGGGTGTAAAACCCCATCGCGAGGCTGAGCGCATAAACCGCCCACCACTTCGGGCTGTCACAGCGCATGGCGCGCAAGAGCAGGGCGCTGGAAGCCAGCATGACGGCTGTCCACAGTGAATATTCGCGCGCTTCCTGTGCATAGAGGACATGAACCGGGGAGAGGGCGGTTAGCGCGAGGGCTATTTTGCTGATGGTGGTGCAGCGCGGGTCATCAAAGAATAATTCACGGCAGAGCCACCACATTGCAGGCAGCACAAGGAGGCTCAGGAGTGCGGGAAAGAGACGCAAGGCAAAAACCGAATCTCCAGCCAGCCCGGCCCAGGCCCGCAATAACAGGTAGAACAGGGGAGGATGTTTCGGATCGTCACTGGCCAGGGCATATCTGGTGGCGTCAATACCGTTGCCGTGATTGAGGTGTTGAAATTTCGCCAGTTCCGCCGGCGTCCAGTTTTGCCGTTGGGAAAGTTCGGCGTCGATTTGATGCAATGAATAACCGGCGATCCATTGGGCAGTCGAAGCTTCATCCATCCAGAAGACTTTTTTATCGAGGTTGTAAAACCGAAAGCCGATGCCGGTCAGCACGATAAGCACCAGCAAGCCCGAAAACAGGGAGCGGAAAGCGGAATGCATAGGAAAACATGATAACCGAATTCAGGGCGCAACCGGGTAAAGTCGTTATGTACGCTCAAAAACTATTTTCCACGGGTTTTTTATGGCATAACTAACAGGAATGAGCACTTCTCTCCCATCATCTCCGACAGCCTTACGTGTGCTGCTCGTCGATGACCACGACGATCTCCGGGCCATGCTTTGCCTCTTGCTTGAGCGTAAGCGTGGTTACGCCGTGGAAACGGCTGCGTCGGGGAAACAGGCGCTGGATGTGGTGGAGCGGTTTTCACCGGATCTTGTTATCAGCGATATCGCCATGCCGGGCATGGATGGGTTTGCTATGCTCGATGAAATGAAAGCCCGCGATCTCTCGCCGTTCAAGGCTATCGCGCTTTCCGGCAATGAGGCTGATTATCATAATCGTCCCGATTCCGCTTACGATGCCCACCTCGTGAAGCCGGTGGATTTTACGACGCTGTTTGCCACCATCGACAAACTGACGCAGCCACAAGCCTAAAACCAAAACACTTCAGCCACAATCACACAAAGAAAAAACGCGCTAATCGCTCCGTTCACGGTAAAGAAAGCGGCGTTGACACGGCCTAAATCGTCGGGGCTGACGATCGAGTGTTCATACACCAGAAAACCGGCGATGAGTGCCAAGGCGACGTAAAAGAGCATTCCCAACCCGGCCAGAAAGCCGAAGCAGGCCAACAGAAGAATGAAGCCCAGATGCAAGAGTTTGGCTAACTTCAACGCACCGGGAATACCGAACTTCTGCACCATCGAATGAATCCCGGCTTTGCGGTCGAATTCGTCATCCAGGGTGGCGTAGATTACATCGAAACCGGTCACCCAAAGTGTTACTGCGGCGGCTAACACAATGGGTGTTAGCGCGAATTGCTGTGTCACGGCCAGCCAGGCTCCTACTGGCGCAATACCCAGGCAAAACCCCAGCACCAGATGTGCCAGCGAAGTGAAGCGCTTGCAGAGTGAATAGAAGAAAAGCACCAAAAGCGTGGGCATGGAGAGCCAGAATGTGAGGTCGCCCAACATTCCGGCAGCAAACACGAAGAGTGCGCCGCTAATGGAAACCAGGCCGATCGCCTGCTGTACCGAGACTTTTCCGGCGGGAATTTCACGATTTTTAGTGCGCGGGTTGAGAGCATCGATTTTGCGATCAACGATGCGATTAAAGCCCATCGCCGCTGTGCGGGCCGCCACCATTGCCAGCATAATCCACCCGAATATCTGCCAGTTGGGAAAGCCTTTGGCTGCAATAAACATCGCCGCTAGGGCGAACGGTAAGGCAAAAATAGTATGGGAGAACTTAACCAGTTCCAGATAATCGCGCACTGTCGTGCGGTGGGTGGGAGCCTTAGCTGCGGCGCTCATTAGTTACTAGCCTCATCTTTTTCTTTCCAACGTTTTGTATCGCTTTCCACGCCCAGGTGGTCGAGAACTCTATCCACCACAGTATCAAGCACCTCTTCTACCGTTTGCGGACGATGATAGAAATGCGGGCAGGCGTGAAAAACCGTCGCCCCGGCTTCGGTAGCAGCCGTCATGTTCTTGAGATGGATCAGCGAAAGCGGCATTTCCCGGGTGACTAAAATCAGTTTGCGGCGTTCTTTCAATGTGACATCGGCAGCGCGCGAGATAAGATCTTGCGCCAGGCCATGCGCCACACGCGATAAAGTTGTCATCGAGCAGGGCACAATCACCATGCCATCGTGGCGCTGTGATCCCGAAGCAATCGGCGCGCCAATCGCGCGCGGGCTGTAGACTGTGACATTCTCCGGCATCTGCCCCGCAAACAGTTTCGTCAAATCCGGTGCGTGGGGAGTGACTTTAATATCGTGTTCTTCAGCCAGCGTCATGCACGCTGCTTCCGAGAGGATGAGCGAAATCCGGGCATCAGTCGCCGCCAACTTGTGCAGCAAGCGCAACGCATACCCCTGACCGGAAGCCCCGGCTAAAGCAACAATAAAATGCATGACAATAAATTATTCACCACAGAGGGCACGGAGGTCACAGAGAGAAATTAAGGTTAAGCAATTAACAGATATAAGATAATGCACAGGTATCAAAATTCTCTGTGTTCTCCGTG
>DAITOV010000470.1:0-3061 GCA_036833945.1 Abditibacteriia bacterium | reverse complement strand
GAAGGGCACGCCACCATCGGTGATGCGAATGAATTCATAATTGGCCAGGAAAGGTTGGCCGGGGCGTCGCGGCATACGCACCTGCACCAGCGGATTGTTCGGCAATGCTGTCCGGGCTTTTTCCACCAGGACATCGATGGGCAATGGCTGACGTCCGTCCGCAGAGACCAGGCTCACTTCCCTACGGCCTTCTCTCCCTCTTCGCCCGCCGCCCTCGCCACGCCTTTCACGGGGTTGCTCTGCCACTCCTGCAGAACTGTTAATGGCCTTGGCGATGCTTTGGTCGGTTTGACCGTTGTAGCAGATGAGAACGCCGGTTAAAGTCACCAGGAAGAGCAGCCAGAAAAGGTAAACGCCCATGATATTGTGTAAATCATAAAGCGTGCGCTTTAAGGAGATACCTCTCTCCCACAGAATGCGTTTTTTGAGCTGCTTTAAATTGGAAGGCCACCATAACCAGACACCCGAAGCCAGCAGGAAGAGGGTGAAAAAAGTGAGAAAACCGTTCGTCACGGTCCCTTTCACACCGATCAACAGATTGTGATGAATCCGTTCGGTGACTTCGGCTAATAAATCGTTGGTGACAACCGGAGGATAGACTTTGGCGGTCACGGGGTCAATAAGATACATCTGGCTCACCCGTTCGCCGTTGACCTCGCCACGCGCCTGGTGCAGATAATAGCCGCGTTTATTGGTAGGCAAAGTAATGCCGCGCTCAGGGGTTAAATCGGGATTAGCCGCTTTCAAAGCCTCAATGACCCGCGAAACCGGAATCGTTTCGCCGCTCGTGTCGGGAATGGGTGCGGACACACTCTGGCGCACTTGCCATTCGTTTAATTCGGTCTTCCAGGACAGGATGCTGCCGGTTAGTCCCATCATGACCAGCCACAGGCCCAAAATCAAGCCTGTCCAGAGGTGGATGAAATAGAAGAGCTTACGCGATTTTTGTGAAAATTTTCTGGGAAGTCGCATGGAGGATGAGCAGGAGAACGACTCAAGGGATGTGGGAATACGACTCCCACATCCCTTATCGAGCGTGCTTACGCTCTTAGTCTGGTCAATTCAAGAACATCGATAGTAGTCGTTTTAAGGCTTGCCGGTACCGTTCCACATTTCGTCGGAAAGAGGATCGGACGCACGACCGTTGTAGTGGCCACGCTTGATGCCACGGGCTTCACTACCCAAGACGTCCATCTTCACGGCTTTGACATGTCCGTCGACAAACGATACCACAGCGGTATCCAAATGGCGGAAATCCATCGCTGCATAGGTAGCACCACTGCTGGGCGGATACATCCAGGGCCAACGCTGGGCGTAGGTTGGGCCAGTCATTACCGAATCGGCAAAAAGAACAGTTTGCGAAGGAGCCTCAATACGTGCCAGGCTTGCCGGCAGAGTCGTCATCTTCGAAAAGCTGGGGCTACTCGTAAAACGAGCCTGAGTCTCTCCAGGACCCATTCCACCCACATAGGCCATGTTGTAACCATAGTCGGTCATGCCATAATCGGCACCGGTGCCCTTGGCGTATGAGGGACAACCACTGAACTGAGCGTTCTTCATGTAGGGCCACATCGGAGAAGCTTCATAGTCGAAAACCCCTCCGTAAGTTCCTGTCCCATGATAGAAATGGTAGGTGCCAGCCGGTGCTTCCCAGTACGTCGGAACAGCCTTTTCATCAAAGTCCTGGGTATATTGCATCCACGACAAAGCGAGCTGTTTCAGGTTGCTCTGACAGGAGGCACGACGCGCGTTCTCGCGAGCACGACTAAAAACAGGGAACAATATAGCAGCCAGAATCGCTATAATGGCGATGACGACCAGCAACTCGATCAGTGTAAATGCTGATTTGCAGCTACGACGCTGTAATGGATGGGACATGATTACCTTTCAATCCGGCTTCTCTGGCCGGAAGCCGTCAAATTAATTTGTTCAGCCGGAAGCACAATACTATTTTTCGATCAATCCAGTAAAACCTGTCTGTGCACAGCAGAATTTCTCTTTCCTTGCATCGTATCACGATACAGTGAATCGCAAAAATCACCTGACTAGGCGAACGTATTACGGTTGATTGTTATTGTGTTTTCCGCTTTAAGATACCCGATAGACAAAGCACCTTACTTTAGAACCCTTAGCATTCTAATCGGAATTAAACTGAATGTCTATGGTTTCAATCGGAATTAATTTCTGTTTTTTTAACAATAATCGCTAATTAATCTTCTTCGGCACAAAGCAATAAAAAGAGAAGCGGAAATAATCCGCTTCTCTTTTTCTTTATCTTTGCCTGAACGATATCGCTCAGACTTGCTATTTAATCGCACACCACAAATGTTGATTCGCTGCCCCCCATAACGACTGCGCTTTGCTCCATTTCACGTGGCCATCGGCATAGAGGGCATTGACTCCATCAAAGTGCAACGATTTTTCATAGCCCATATTCTGCACCAGCGGCGTAGTTACCACTTGCGGCCACATCGCGTTGTAGTGAGTTTCTGCTAATGCCGATTCCGCAACCGTTGAACGCCAATGCCAGCGCACCAAAGCTGCATCGGCAACGATGATTGAAGTGGTGGGCGAGGTCACTGCCGACTCGCGTATGCCAGTGTAAATATGATGAGCTTGGCCACAGTAAGTGACCGGAGCTGTCGATGCCGTGCCCAAGACGTATCCGAACGCAATATTATATGAGTAATGAATAGGCCAGGTGCCAGTACCCGGCGGTGCAGGGGCCGATGGGCAAAAGATCATCTGGCGGCTTTTGATATAGGGTTCGAGATAACTCCCATACCAGGAATCAGTACCACCAACCTTACGAGCATAGGGATAAATGCCGTCGTAATCCTGCTTATACTGCTCGATCGCCAGGCCGAACTGCTTGAGGTTCGACTGGCACGAAGCGCGGCGGGCGTTTTCGCGGGCGCGGGCAAAGACCGGAAACAAAATCGCCGCCAATATTGCAATAATGGCGATAACGACCAAAAGCTCGATGAGGGTAAAGCCCGTCCTTTTCTGTGCTGTGTGCATCTCAATTCTCCCTGTTTGGATTTTTCTCCCCGTCTGGGGT
>DAITOV010000469.1:0-3083 GCA_036833945.1 Abditibacteriia bacterium | reverse complement strand
GCGTGCCGAAAACTCCATTGCCGCGCTGGAAGTGATGAGCCGCTTTGCCGCCGCACCGCAGTGGCTCATCTACCTGCCGCCCACCATGTCGCCGTGTGCCACCAGTAACCTGGAGGATACGCTCGAACACCCGCAGCAGGCGCTCGACTATTTCCGCGAAAGCGGTGTGCAAAAGGTGGTGTGCGAAGAGAAGCACATGGGGTCGCGCGCGGTGGTTATCGTGTGCCGCGATGTCGCAGCGGCCCAGCATCGCTTCGGCACGCAGGAAGAAAAAATCGGCGTCATTCTCTCGCGCACCGGGCGTCCGTTTTTCAGTGACGAAGCCCTCGAAGCGCAACTTCTGGAAGTATTGCGCGACTCGATCACGGCAGCCGGCTTATGGGATGAGTTTGAAACCTCCTGGTTTTGCCTCGATTGCGAACTGATGCCGTGGTCGGTGAAGGCACAGGAGCTTTTAAACCGCCAGTATGCCCCGGTCGGTGCCGCTTCGCTGGCCTCGCTGATAGCGGCAAACGCCATTCTCCAACAGGCTTTGCAAAACGGCGGCGAGGTTGCCGAGATGCAAGAAAAATGGCAGCAGCGTTTGCAATTATCGCAACAATACAGCGCAGCTTACCGCCACTATGTGTGGGATGTGAATAAACTGGAAGATTTGAAGCTGGCACCATTCCATCTGTTGGCCAGCGAAGGCAAGGTGCATCATGACCGCGACCATCTTTGGCACATGGAACAGCTCAAGCGCATTTGCGAACAAGATGCGCGCGGCATTTTATTGGCGACCAATCACCGCGTTGTCGATTTAGCCGATGAAAGTGAATGCGCGGCCGCCATTGCCTGGTGGGAAGAGCTTACTGCCGATGGCGGCGAGGGACTGGTGATAAAGCCGTGGACGTTTGTTTCCCATACCGAAAAAGGCCTGGTGCAGCCTGCGGTGAAGTGTCGCGGGCGTGAGTATCTGCGCATCATCTACGGCCCGGAATACTCCATGCCGCAATATCTCAAACGGTTGCGTTCGCGCGGCCTGGGGCATAAGCGCTCACTGGCTTTGCGTGAGTTCGCGTTAGGCATCGAAGGGCTGGAGCGTTTCGTAGCCGGTGAGCCGTTACGGCGTGTACACGAGTGCGCGTTTGGAGTGCTGGCCCTGGAAAGCGAACCGGTCGATCCGCGGTTGTAATTGATAGCCACGAAAAGGCACAAAAGACACAAAAGTGGGGTTGGGGTTGGTGTTATTTCTGAAACGATTCCGTAGAAAGTGCCTCAGAGATATTCCGAGAATATGAAAACCCCAAGTTAAAATCTTGTGTTTTTTGTGCCTTTTCGTGGCTATTTAATAGCTAATATTTAGAGTAATGATGAAGCGGCGCGAATTCATTCAAAAGACGGCCCTCACCTCCCTGGCACTTTCTATTCCTGAGTGGTTAACGCCTGCCTGGGCGCAGAGTGCGTCTTCATTACAGATAAAAGACGGGCGCATTACATATCAAAGCGCGCGCCAACGGTTTGCGGTTATCAACAGCCGCAACGTCATCGCTTCAGTCACTGATACAGGTAAAATACGGTTGAGTTACCCGGCCACGAAAACCAGTTTCAACGGCCAGACGCAGTGCAAAGCCTGGGTGATGAATTCGTTCATGGTGCCGATGCAGCCTGCCGAACTCGAAGCGCTCTCAGGCGAAGGGCTGGCCCTGCCCGAAGGCAATCACACGATCTATTTCTATTGGATCGATCAAAGTGTCACTTCGGTCAGTGAGTTGCGCGCGCGATGGTGGGAGGTGATGATGAACCCCGATACCTACCAGCAGCACTCAGCGCCGATGGAGTATGCGATTCTGGAAGTGAAGAACCTGACTTCAGCGCCCACTAAAGAGGTGAAAACGCCAGCCGATATTCAAACCGCAGCCTGGTATACGCAATACCTGGAGACACCACATAAACTCAGCCTTCCGGCCGATAAAGTTTTTGGCATCACCAAGCGCGTTGCCGGGGTGTCGCCGCAGCAATTAGTCGAAAAGGGTCTTGTCGTGCAAGCGGTTTTTGCCGATGTGAATAACGGCCTCATTCCGTATGACAAGACCTGGATCTGCCACCGCGCCTATGCCAAAGGCAAAGCTGAAGTGCCTTACAACGGCACACTGGAAGCCGGGCAAAGTATTACGCTCGATAAGGCCGATGAGCGCTGTAAGCCCGACGACATCATCAGCATCCATAAGGGCTATACGGCCAGTTTACCGCCCGGCATTGAGGTGGAATACAGCATTCCCCAGCCGCAGCTTTTTCGTTTCAAAGTCACCAATTCCACAGCGGCCCCGCTCAAGATCGAGGGCGGTGCATTCTATGCTGGTTTCTTTAAGAGCGTGAACGAAGAGGCGGAAAATTTTTATAACGGCTACGCTCGTGCGGGCACGGTCACCACGGCGGAGTTTTGTGAAAACGGCGTGCCTTTTCGCGATGTCGAGCGCATCTACGAACGGATTTACCAGTTACAGGTGGAGCGTGAAGGTATTCGCGGGGTGGAGGAAAGCAATCTCATCAGCGATTACTTTGCCAACCTCTACGGCTACGGCACCGATATGTCGCCATATCAATCTTTCGATGCCAGGCGGCAACTCCTGAGCAGTGCCGAAAATGCGCGTAAATCGAAAATCGATGGAAGTCCCAGTCAGTATTACACCGAGCGCGCCTACGAATATCGGCATCGCTTCGTCGGTGGCTACCTCGATGGCATCTCGCGGCTGCTCGATGCCTCGCGGATTTATTATCATATCGCCAATCTCGAACGGCAATACATTGCCATGGCCGATCGTAAGGTGCTCACCTTTAGCTGGATTGCTTTTGAAGGCGTCGGTTGTGCCGTCGAGCGCGCCGCCACGGAGCAGCGTTTGCCTTTGCAGAATGGCGACCTCATCCGCACTGTTCGGCCTTATGCCTCCTTCGAGCAGATGAAATATGAGGCTTTCTTTTCACTGCTCATCGGTGACTATTTCACCTTGTGGGATGATAACGCCTTCTACGGCAACGATGTTTCGAATTTTGGATTGGCCCACATTGGTGGTGCGGCCGACTGGAAAAACCAGTGGCAGCCG
>DAITOV010000468.1:0-3100 GCA_036833945.1 Abditibacteriia bacterium | reverse complement strand
AAGCTATGTACTGGATCCCCGCGTTCGCGAGGATGACGGGCTTATCTGCCTACCCCTCGGCATCAAAGTCTGGTTGCCTCCCTGTTTCCTGTTTCCTGTTTCCTGTTTCCTGTTTCCTGTTTCCTGTCTACCATCTACCGCCACTCGCTATTTTTTCACCAACACAATCCTCTCCACCGAAATAGCGTTTTTGTCGCTTTCTTTCCCATGCGGGAAGGCCGGGCCTTCGAACTTGATATTGGCCCACACTTCAAACTGCTGGGTGGGGTTTTCTTCATCGTAATTTAGGCTTAAATCGAGCTGGATTATCCACGACCAGAAGAAATAGGTATAAGCGTTGCTGGGCAGGGTGACATCATTCAGGCGATACCAGTGATACCCCGGCCCGGGCACTTGTGTGGGTTGAATGACGCTGTGAGAGATCTGCTTTTTGGCGATGGTATCATACACTCCCCACGGCATTGGCAGTTTGTATTTGGCGAGTTCATCAGCGGGAATTTCGTAGCGTGTTGCCTGGTTAATCTCGGAGTCGGGGTCTTCCACGATTTTAGCCATCTGGAGTTCCCGGTGCATATCGGTTGGGCCATATACCGTAATCTTTTCAGGCGCAGTCGCCTGAAACCGGGCGGGGACTTTATCGTGATAAACCGAGCCCATGGTGAGCTTGGTGATTTCGTTTTGCGCCAGGGTGCGCTCGGCGGCCCGTTGGCTTTCCGGCAAGCGGATTTCAATCTGTTCGTTCCACGATTGCAGGTAGCGGGCAGCGATCTTATCACGGTCGAGCGGCAGGGTTTGCGCTGTCTTCCCGGCGCCTATCCAGCGTTGCACCAGGTTGCTGTGAAAACGGACCATATAGCGGTCGAGCGAGAAGCGTGCATGGCGCACGCGGCGTTGGAGTGTGGTATCGGTTCCGGCTGCGCGTTCAGCTTCGTCGAAAATGGCGTCGGCGCGAATCAGAAAATCCACGGAGAGATAGTTATAAGGTTTGAGGGGCGGAAACCAATTCACATCTTCATAACCTTTGGCTTCCCCGACTCGCTGGGCTTCGTCCTGCAGGGCTTCGATATAGCGGCGGACATGCGGCCCGGCAGGGCCGTAGAAGCCGTCGGTGAAGATACGCATCAGCGTGTTATAGTCGCGCTGCGGGTCTTCCAGAAGCTTGCACTGCACCCACACTTTAAAGTCGCGCATATCGGCCAGAATGGGGAATTCGTGTTCGGTGAAAATGTCTTCCAGGCGGGGGGTTTGGAGGAACCGGTAATCGGGCGCATAGGTGTGAGCAGTGGGCATGGGCGAACGATTCTGCCCGAAAGTCACCGCATAATCCCACAAACGCAGGTTCTTGGTGATTTTGCTCCAGGCCACGGTTTTATCGTGCAGGGCACGGTTGCGGGGATGGGTGATCGGTAAAATCAGGTTGCTGGTGGTATCGGTGAGGCGAACGACCACATTGTCTCGCGGTCGAATCGTGGTGGGCGGTTTTTCGCCGCTGTAATAGGCCAGGGTATCGATGAAAATATGGGGAAACTCGTCCTTGATATTATCAGCCAGGTAATTGACGAAATCGAGTAGAATGGCACTCTCCACCCCACCGTTTTGTGCCAGAAGCTCAGTATCGGCCGGGGTGACGAAGCTCACCTGGTTATCGACTTGCGATACGCTAAAGACATCGGGTGCCGGTAAACCGCGCTGGGCTGCATCCTGATGCGATTTGCGGATAATTTCGCGCAGCAGCTTCAGGAATTCCAGGCGCATCTCGGGGTTCGACATGGCCAACTGCGAATTGTGAACGGCGGGTTTAGTGCTACCGCTCGCCATCACAAACCAGTCGGGATGGTCTTTGAAGTATTTCTCCGGTGAAAGAATCTGGTAGAAAGTGTGGGCGTGGTAGGGTGGGCCATAATTGCGACTGCCACCATATTCGGCACCCACGCGCGAATCGCCATCACGGTTGAGTCGGCTGCGAATGGCAAAGCGGCCATTGTCGTTGCCATAGAGCATGTAGATGTCACGATAGGCAAATGCGGGCTGGCCCTGTTTATCGAGCTGCGGCACAGCCAGCGCGCCCGGAGTCGGCACGGTTTCTTCCCACGGGTTCCACCAATAGACGCCCGCTACTTCTTCCAGGAAACGGTAGGTGGCATAAAGCGTGCCCCGCGTGCCGCCGCCCACCAGAACAAGGTTGCCGTTTTGCGTTTTGATGCGCCACTGTTCGGAGGCCAAAGCCGGTGAAGCAATGCCCGTCTGCGTAGCGAACTGCGTTGCTCCCACGTAGATCGTCGAGGCCGGTAGGGCGGCGCTTTCGGTTTGAACCGTGAAATCGCCGCCTGTCACCTGGGTGAGATAACGGTCCAGTTCGTTGGCGGCGGTTTGTTCGGGCTGGGTTGCGTTTTGCGGTAGGGCAATGACGACTTTGCTTTGAGCATCCCACTGCAAAGCCGCTGCGGTGGCGTTGCAGCTTTGCCCCACTAAGGCGAAAGGAGCGAGCAAGAATACGGGGAAGAGCGATTTTAAAGTGCGCATGGAGTTTGTAGTAACGAAAGGCCAGGATAAAAAATGGTTAAGGCGTGGGGTTGAAGGTCGGGTTATTCAGCGAAGTAGTGCCGAGGGTGACGGCATTATAAATATTGGAGAACGCTTCGGTGTTGGCGGCTTTGTACCATTTGACATGTCCATCAGCGAAAGAAACGTTCGAGCCTTCCAGGTGCCGGGAAGCCGCTTCAGTTCTGGCCAGGCCTGGCGTTGTGCAGGCCGCTCCTATTTTGCAGCCCCAGTTATAGGCGCGCGCACCGGCAGGACGGTCGTCGATGTTCATCACGGTCAGGGAAGGCTGAGTCAGAATCGATAGCTTGCGCCCATCCATACCCACACCGCCCGAATCGCTGGCCAGCATCATGTTGTAGGAATACGAGGTGTAGCCTGCAGCAGTGGGGTCGGAGCTGGTGGCGGCGGTCGTGCTGGGGCATTTGAAAATTTGGTGGCTTTTAGTGTAGGACTCGATAATATCCACCCAGCCGAACGGACGAATGGTGGTGGAGCTCAGCGTGTTCCATACCAGGGGGAATTTCTCGTCATAATCCTGGGTATATTGCATAATGCC
>DAITOV010000467.1:0-3118 GCA_036833945.1 Abditibacteriia bacterium | reverse complement strand
ACGACTTCCTGTTTGAATTCTTCGCTCAGGTTATTCTGCGTTGCGCCTTCCAACTTGAGAGTGAGGGCATAACGCCCGGGCCGTAGTGCGGTGTTGATGGGCAGTTCTATAAAGGCGCTTTGCCCGCTTTCGAGCCGGGCCAACGGCCGGGTTTGCTGCAAGTGCTTTTCACCGGCGACGCGCATCATGCTTGCGGGCAAGGCTTGTGCGGTGTTGTTCACCACTTGAACTTTCAGCACCGCCTTCTCTTCCATGCGGTAAAAAGCGGTGCGCGAATAGGTGGCGTTGAGCGTAACTTTGCCCGCAATATCGGCAGGCTTTTGCGCCGGAAGCAAGGGGGCATCCGGCTCATCTTGGGCCAACACCGGAGCGAGGCTGCTACCGGCCAGAACTAATGCGAGAAGGTAAAACTGTTTCATAGACTGCGCCTTAGCGTTTCAAAACTTCCAGCGACACCGGTTTCCAGATGCCGCCCAGTTGACCTCTATCGAGCACGCGCACCGTAATTTGATTGGTAGCACCCCATTTCAGATACTCGGAAACATCCATCGCGAACTTGATGTTGCGGGTTTCGCCGCCTTCATCGAAAGCGCCCACGTAGCGGCCGTTAATCCATACCCAGGCGCTATCGTCCACGCCTTCGAATACCAGATCGGTGCCATCGACCTGCTGCGGTTGCTCGGGCAGCGTGAAGCTGTGCGATACCACCCTACACCATCGTAAAGCCCGATTTTGTCTTCCCACGAGAGGCCGATTTCCATCGGTTTCCAGGTGCGGTCGTCGAACTCGGCGTTAGGCCACCCCAATAAATGCCCGGTGTGCGCTTCATCGGTTTGAAAACGCCAATTATCGAGCGATAGCGGAATTTTCTGCACGGTCATTAACTGGTTGTCGTTATAGCCGGGCTTATCGCGCAGGGAGATGCCTTTGTCGTTAAACGACCATAACGCCTGGGCTGCGATGCGACTGACCTGACTCGAAGCATCGCGGCGCGCCCTGGTGAGCAATTCAGTGACTTGCGGCGGATACGGCTTTTGGGCCGCCAGCAGTTCCACCGCTGCCATGCGCAGCAGTTCGCTGGGACTCTCCAACGCTTTTTGATAGACAGGCACCACGTCGGTTCCGGGCAGATTCACTAACGCGCGAAAAGCCGTGCGCCGGGCGATTTCATCTTCTTCCCGCGCAAACACATCTAACAAAGGCTGTCTTGCCGGGGCACCCAACGCAGCCATGAGGCGCACGGCGTGGCGGCGGATGAGCACCGATTCACTGCGGGCCGCCGCTTCTAACTGCGGTAGTGCGGCGGTGCCTTGCCGCGCTGCTTCAAGCAATTGCTGCCTTTGCTGTTGAAGGGGAGGCGCTGCTTGCTGCGCAGTGACCGGCAATGCCGCTACGCCACAGGAGAGCAACGCCAGAAGAGAGATGAAATGGGAGCGCATAGCGATGTTCATCCTTTAGCGGAACGGATTCCAAAACGGGCTGCAGTAAGCCAGATTCTCATCGATATTCGAAAGATCGCAGTTCGTGCTATCGGTGGACGACTTAATCTCCGCCATCATCTTGGCGTGCGATTTCCATTTCACATGTCCATCGCCATAAGCCACGTTACCACCTTCCAGATGAATTTTAAATTCGTGCCAGCGCCCGGAATTACTGATGGAAAACGGATTTCCACGGAGCTGGAAAGCGGCGAAAGGACCATCCTTAGTCGGCCCGGAACCGCTCATTTCATAGATCATGACGATTTCAGATGGCCGCTGCACCGCTGCCAGGGGGAGCGGGCTGCGCGCAATCAGATTTCCATAATGCCCGGATTCCCAGTTATTGGTACCGGTATTGGCCAAAAGGTTCGACGGTGTATTCCCAAACGCTCCCGAGTAGTGATAATCGGGCACGGTTTCGGCATCGACTGAAGACGGACACCGGTAGAGCTGGATACTTTTGACGTAGGGATAAATCATGTCCATCCAGGTAATCCAGTTGCCCGATGAACCGGCACCGCCGCTGGGGTCGATGGTCACGAAATGGGCACCGGGCATTGAGGTATCGGTTTGCGTGTAGCTGCCGCGCGCCGGGCCGCCGGGAATGCGGCCGAACCAGGAGAGCGGATACTTCTCATCATAATCCTGGCTGTATTGCATCACGCCCAACCCCAGTTGCTTGAGGTTGCTCATACACGAAGCACGCCTGGCATTTTCACGTGCCCGAGCAAAGACGGGGAACAGAATTGCGGCCAGAATAGCTATTATCGCAATGACGACTAATAATTCTATCAATGTAAAGCCTGAACGGAGCCGTGATATATCGTGTTGCTTGTGCATGAAACCATCTCCCTGTATTTATTCGTCTCTGGCTTCATTATACCCCCTCATTCTCACCATCTAACACTATAATATGGTAAATAAAATACTACATTATGCCAAAGAAATATGTTAACCCGGCCTTGCAACTGGAGTATGATACCTATTTTCAGGATAATGTCGTGCCGCCTCTGGGGGGCCTCACCTCCGCCGGAGTGAGCCGCTCGCTGCGCAAGAACAACTGGGCCGATAACCGCAAGTGGCAAATCTACCCCTACTACACTTTCAGCATGATGCTCAAAGGCGGCAAGGGGTATTACCGCGATATCAACGGCCTGCACTGCCAGTTGGCCTATGGGCATTTCTTTCTGGCTTTTCCGCATGTGAAGCATCTTTTCGGCCCCGGCATCGGCGATTCCTGGCACAAGCTGGCCGTCAATTTCCGGGGCGAAACTTTCGACCGCTACTACCAGGAAGGCTACTACCATGAATCGCAGCCGGTTTGGCAGCTTGATGACCCGGCCCCGTGGATTGCCCGCCTGCAAGAGCTTTTGCAACAACCCCACAGCGGCTCGCAGTTGAGCCTTTCGAGCCGCACTGCTCACTTTAGCGGGCTGATGTTTGAAATGATGGAAGTGGCGATTCCCGTCATGCAAAGCAACCCCACCAGCGACTGGTTCGACCATGCCTGCGCGCTGCTCACGCACGATTTCAAACAGATCGACTTACACCAGATTGCCGAACAAGTGGGTATGAGCTACTCCACTTTCAGGCTCCATTTCAAGCAGCGAGCGGGCCTCTCGCCTTATCACTACCGC
>DAITOV010000466.1:0-3133 GCA_036833945.1 Abditibacteriia bacterium | reverse complement strand
CAAACGCTCAATATCCGTCACGATACCATCACCCGCGAATGCTACATGCCCGGCGTGCTGCGCGCCGTGAAAGCGGTGCAGGGGTTGAGCGGCTTGACTTACGGGTTGGAACATATTCTTTAAGAGATTCACCGCGAAGGACGCTAAGTTCGCGAGGAGAAAGAAGGGTAGGGTTGGGGAGCGTAGACGTCAAGGTATCGACTGTTACTTTTGAGTTTACTTTAGCGATATTTTTGATCATCGCGGAATAATACCCGGCCTCAAAATTAAACTCTTTTCTTCTTTTTCTCTTCGTGAACTTCGCGTCCTTCGCGGTGATTCTATCCATCACCATTTCGAGTCGTCAGAATGATCGAGCATATTCCTTATCGCAGGAACACCGAACAAGCGGCGGAGGTTCGTTTTGAGCCTTTGGAAGTCGGCCTTGCCCATTTTCAGGTGAGCGATTCGGCCAGGGAAGACATCTCGACTGGGACGCGGCGGTTTCTGGTGAGTGCCTTTTACCCGGCTGCGACCTCCGAGGGAAACAGCGCGCGATTGAGTGACCTGTTTGGGGAGATCGCTTCTTCTGAATTTGCCAGGCAAACTGGGTTGTCCATTGAAGATGCGCAACAACTGCAGGCATTTGCCGAGAGTGTTTCGCTACAGTGCAGCAACGATGCGGCATTTTCGCCGCGAGCCACGAATTGTCCAGTCCTGATCTATTATCCAGGTGGGCAATCGCATCGTCTATCGAATGCGGTGCTTTGTCGCCAATTGGCACAACGCGGTTATGTCGTGCTGGCACTCGATGCCCCGCGTGATGCACCATTCGTGGTGTTTCCTGAGGGGCAAGTTGTTGGGCAGGGCATGTTGCCGGATGAGTGCTATATCTGGCCGCGTATTGCAGATATCCGCTGTTTGTTGGACGTATTGCCCGGTTTACAATCATCCGGCTTATTCAAGGACAAACTCGATTTGCAGAAAATCGGCATGGTCGGGCATTCGCGTGGCGGCTATCTCTCCAATATTATGGCAATCGAAGATGAACGGGTGAGCGCAGCGGTGAATATGGATGGTTTCCTCTGGGGCTACTACGATCCCGGGAAAACCGGCCTGAAAAAGCATTCCGCTGAATTCCAGGAGAAAGTTAAAACTACCAATAAGCCTTTATTACGTTTGTGTGGTGAGCAGGGTAGTGCGGAAGATGCCGAAGCTCAATTTAAGAATGAAGCCAATGATTGGCCGGGAGATCTCATTTATTGTAGCCTGGCCGGTTTCCAGCATGGGACCTTTGGTTCGATTCCTTGGCTGAATGGTGAACTCAAGAATCTTAAACAGAGCATCCTGCAACCGCCACCTTCTCAACAAATACTCGATTTGCCCGCCGCGATTATCGGAGAGTTCTTCGACGGGCATTTTAATGAAAGGGATGTCGTTATCCCGTCGGAAGTTAAACCTCAAGTTCAAGCCTACTTCTCGAAGTAAGAAGGCATACGCTATTAAATCATGAAAGTAGCTCTCACCATTGCCGGTTCCGATTCCGGGGGCGGCGCAGGTATCCAGGCCGACCTCAAGACCTTTGCCGCGCGTGGGATTTTTGGCACTTCGGTCATTGCCGCCATTACAGCGCAGAATACGCAGGGCGTCACCGGCGTCCAGGAAATCTCGCAAGACCTCATTGCCAAGCAGTTCGATGCAGTGTGCAGCGATTTTCACATCGGTGCTGCTAAAACCGGGATGTTGGGCAGCAATGCCATTATCGACGTCGTGACCGAAAAAGTCTGGGAATGGAATTTGCGAAAATTGGTGGTCGATCCGGTGATGATCGCCAAAAGCGGCGACGCGCTTTTACAGGCCGATGCGGTGCAGGCGCTGATCCAAAAGGTGCTGCCGTTGGCCTATATCATTACCCCCAACATGCCCGAAGCCGAAGTGCTGTGCGGTGAGAAAGTGTTCGATAAAGCATCGCGCGATGCCGCTGCCCGTAAAATCTGGGAGCTTGGCGGCGGGGCAGGGCGGGAGTTTTACGTCATCGTGAAAGGCGGGCACGAAGAGAATACCGATCGTTCCACCGATGTGCTCTTCGATGGCGAAGGCTTTCAGGAATATAGTGCCTCGCGTATCCAATCGCAAAACACCCACGGCACCGGCTGCACGTTCTCGGCGGCTATTGCTGCTGAACTGGCTAAAGGCGTATCGGTAAGCGAAGCGGTGCAGGCGGCCAAGCTTTACATCTCAGCCGCCATTGCCCAGGCGCCACCGTTAGGGCATGGACACGGGCCGCTCCAACATTTTCCGGCCTTATAAGTGTTAATTAAGATTATAAAAACCAAGATTGCTATCGGTTCGCTATACTGTTTGGCAAACCCCGCATGGAGAATATAAGTTTCCAATGAAGAAGAAAGTCGCCATTATCGGCGCTACCGGTATTGCCGGTCAGCAGTTTTTAGCCGCGCTTCCCAATCACCCCGATTTTGAAATCACCCACCTCGCCGCTTCGGCGCGTTCGGCGGGTAAAACCTATCTTGAAGCCCTGCAAGAACCCGGTGGTTCCACCGGTTGGTGGTGCGACGAGCCGCTCGACGACAAACTAGCCGCAATGCAGGTCGTCAACGCCGAAGATTTCGATGCCCGTGAAGTCGATATCGTTTTCACCGCCATTGAAAGCGATGCGGCGAAGGTGCTCGAACCGCGCTATGCGCAAACCACTCCGGTTATTAGTACCGCCAGCGCCTTTCGTTATGAGAACGACGTGCCGATTTTCATTCCCGGCGTCAACAACGAACATGCCGCATTGATTAAGCGTCAGCAGCGCGAACGTGGCTGGAAAGGTTTCGTAACCCCAATTCCCAACTGCACCACCACCGGTTTGGCCGTGACCTTGAAGCCGATTTACGACAACTGGGGCATCTCCAAAGTCGTGATGACTTCGATGCAGGCCATGAGCGGAGCTGGTCGTCGCGGCGGCGTGCTCGGCCTGGATGCGATTGAAAACGTCATCCCCTACATCTCCGGCGAAGAAGAGAAGGTCCAGAAAGAAACCCAGAAGATTTTGGGTGCCCTCAGCGGCGAGCGGATTGTCGACGCGACCTTCCCGGTTTCGGCCACCTGCACTCGCGTTGCGGTGCTCGATGGTCACACCGAGGCGGTT
>DAITOV010000465.1:0-3141 GCA_036833945.1 Abditibacteriia bacterium | reverse complement strand
CAGGCACCTCCCGAACTCTCGGCCGATGTCATGGAACGGGGTATTGCCCTGGCCGGTGGTGGTGCATTACTGCGGGGCTTAGACCGGCTGCTCTCCCATGAATCGGGCATTAATGTATATATTGCCGAAGACCCGCTTTCCTGTGTCGCATTAGGGACGGGTGAAACCGTCGAAGCCTGGGATACCTGGACGCAGTCGAATCAATCCATCTACGGAATCAATTAATAAAGAATTGAAAATGGATAGTTGAAAATGGAGAATGGGTATAGAATCTAAATCGACTCCCATTTTCAATTATCCATTTTCCATTCTCAATTTTTATGCGGCGCACTTTTGTTTACATTCTTACTTTGCTCGTGGTCGCAGGAGCATTGGTTTGGTGGCAAAACCGCGCGTCGCAGAATGGGAGAATCTCACCTCCGGCGGGCCTGATGTTCTCCTTGCTGCGCCCCGGGCAGAAAGCGGTGAGTTCAGTCGGTGGCTGGTTTGGTGATGTGGGCAAAGCCATGTTCCGCCGTGGCGACATCATCTCCGAGAACGAAGAATTGCGTGGCCGGGTTGCCGATTTAGAAGGCCAGAACCTCCGCTTGCAGCGCTATTTGCGCGAGAACGAAGAACTCAAGGGGCTGCTCAAAACTCCCAAGCCGCCGGGCGGGAAGTCGGTAGCAGCGCAAATCGTTTCATTCGATACCAGCGAATATACCCAGCGTTTTTTCATTAACGTCGGGCACCGTCAGGGTGTGCAGAAAAAAGATATCGTCTACACCGCTCATGGTGTGGTGGGGCAAATCGTCAATTCCGATTACAAACTGTTGCCATTGCCGACCAGTGAAGTGCTTTTATTAACCGATCGTTCGGCCAGTATTGGTGCTTCCATTGCTCGCAGTGGTGCAACAGGAGTCGTGAAAGGCACAGGCGGTGAGCTCTGCAAGTTGGAATATTTAGATTTTTACGCCGATGTGCGGGAAGGCGATACGGTTCTCTCTTCCGGCATGGTGGTAAAAGTCGGTGGCGTGTTTCCCAAAGGTCTGGTCATCGGGCGTGTGGTTAAAATCGAGCGTGATAAGACCCTATCGCGGTTGAGCGCCTATGTCGAACCCGCCGTGCCATTCAAGAGCATCACGACGGTGTGGGTGCGCGCAGGAGCGCATAGCTAAGATTATGCAAGCATCGCCTCCGCTCTGGCGTATTTGGCCGATATTGTGGTTACTGTTGGTTCTGCAAACCACGATTTTTGCCCGTTTCGATATATTCGGCGTACATGTCGACGTAGTGTTATTGGCGGTCGTTTCGGTGGCTTTGCTCTATGGCATGGAAACCGGAGGGCTATTCGGGTTAGTGGCAGGAGTATTAACCGGCTATTGTGCTGGTGTGAGTATCGGTTCGTTTGTAGTTTCGCGTCTGGTAATCGGCACCGGTTTTGGTTTGTTCGACCGCCGTTTTTCAAACGACAATCCGCTGGCTGCGCCCGTATGCGCTGCGGTTGCTACTTTGATTGCGCAGGTTATTTTCGGTGTGCTTTCACCGGGCGAATATGGCCTTGAAATGTGGCTGCGCCAGACAGCAATTTCCGCCGTTGCCCACGCCGTATTCATCTGGCCGGTCTACTGGGTGTTTATGCGGCTTATCCCCACGCCTCGTGCTTTTGCCTGAAATCTCTCTTTCGGGCAGCGATATCCTCCTTATTCCTTTGCAGTAAAATTTAATACATGGACGCCACGACAGAAGAAATCCGTTTGCGTGCCGATATCGTTGAGATTGTCGGCCAGCATGTCACGTTGCGTCCTGCCGGTAACGACCGCTGGAAGGCCTGTTGCCCGTTCCATGACGAAAAAACTCCTTCATTCTACGTTTCGCGTGAAAAAGGCTTTTATAAGTGCTTCGGTTGTGGCAAAGCCGGCGATGTTTTCAAGTTTCTTATTGAAGTTGAAAACATTACCTTCCCCGAAGCCAAGCGCATGTTGGCTGAGCGCTATGGCGTGGAACTGCCGCAGTATCACCACGAACGAACCGGAGGTGAACATCCCGGCGAAGAAGCGGCTCCCAGCGAACGCGAACAATTAGGCCGAGTGATGGCGGCTTCTGCAGCTTTTTATCGCGAGCAATTTACCGGCAATGGTGGACTTGTAGCGCGTGACTACGCCCGTTCACGTAAGCTCTCTCCGGCAACCATCGAAAAGTTTGGCATCGGTTACGCTCCCGATGTTTGGGATTCTCTTCAGACCCACCTTACCAACCCAAATCGCTATGGTTTCACGCCCGAACAAGGCGTGGCTGCCGGGATGCTGATTGCGCGGGAAGGGGAGGGGCGCACCCGCACCTACGATCGTTTCCGCCACCGTTTGATGTTTCCCATCTGGGATACCAGTGGGCGGGTTATCGCCTTTGGCGGACGTGCGCTCGAAGGTGGGAATACCGGTAACCCGGATGCGAAATATATCAACTCGCCTGAAGGCCTGCTCTTCGTAAAGAGCCAGATTCTCTATGCCTATCACCTGGCGCGTGCCGAGGTCGGAAAGCGCGAGAGCATCATAGTCACCGAAGGCTACATGGACGCCATTGCCCTGCACGAGGCCGGGTTTGCCAATACGGTAGCGACCCTGGGGACCGCGCTCACCACGCAACACGTGGCTTTGCTGCGGCGTTTATCGCCCAAGATTGTATATCTGTGTTTCGACGGCGACTCGGCGGGCATGCGTGCTGCTTTGCGCACCGCACCGCTCTTTGCGGCCAATAACCTGGATGTGCGCGTGGTCGCCCTACCGGCAGAAGACGACCCCGACACGTTTATCAAGAAGCACGGTCAAGCCGGTTTTGACAACGCCTTGCACAAGGCAAAACTGTTGATGCAGTACCAGGTGGAAATGGCGGTTGCCGGGTTCGATCTCACCGAGTTGGCGTCGCGTAAAGAAGCGATACGCGCCGGGGCTGAAGTCATCGCCGAAGTGCAGAGCGCGACAGAGAAAGATTCCTACATTCTGTGGCTGGCCGAACAGTGGGCCAGTGCCGAAGGTATTGCATCGCCGCAGCGTTTGGAGTTGGTCGAGGCAGCCGTGCGGCGCGAAGTGTTGGCGGCCCAAAAACGCTGGCGCAAGCAACAGCAACAGTCCCAAAGGCCCTCCGATGACGAGGCCCCGCCGG
>DAITOV010000464.1:0-3172 GCA_036833945.1 Abditibacteriia bacterium | reverse complement strand
CACCGTTTTACTCCGGCAGCCGCGCGGCTCAAGCAGTTTCAGCAGGAAGGGGAGTTGGGCGAAGTGTTGTTCATCAATATGGCGTTGTGGTTTTCGGGCGGCGATCCGTTGCCTTATCACCATATCCGCGCGCTGCACCCCCATTCCATCGATGTAATGCGCTTCTTTGGCGGTGAGATCGAGCGGGTGCATTGCTTCATGTTGCGCGCTGCCGGTCGCACGCAAAGCTGGAGCACGCTTTCGCTCAATGTGCAGTTTGCTTCGGGCGCGGTGGGGCACCTCACTGGTTCACACGATATGTCGTGGAACCACCCCATCGAACGCTGTGAAGTGGCGGGCAGCAAGGCTCGAGCGATTATCGAGAATGTCTACCAGAAGCTCGATTTCATGCCGCGCGATTCACGCGAGAAGACCGTGGTGGAAAACGGCATTTTCGGTGGCATGAACGGATTCAACGATACCTTCCCGGTGCGTATCAATCGTTTCGTGGAACAGGTATTAGCCGGTGAAGAGCTGGAAGCCTCGGGTGTAGACGGGCTGGCGGCGCAGGAAGTGATTGAAGCGGCGATCCGTTCGCACGAAAGCGGCACCGTGCAAGACGTTGTAAAGCATTAATTAAATTATTGATTTTCCAGAGGAGAATTCATGTTGAAAGTAGCAGTGGTTGGGCTGGGCGGCATTGGAAATACCCATGCCCGCTTTTATAACGAAAACGAAGAAGTCGAACTGGTGGGCGTCTGTGACATTCAGCAAGAGCGCGCTGACAAGGCTTCGCAAACCCACGGTGTGAAGGCTTATTATTCCATCGACGACCTGTTGCAAAGCGCCGAGTTCGATGCGGTGAGCATTTGCACAGCGGGTGTCGAAAATGGCGGCGACCACTATACGCCGACCATGCAGGTTCTCGAAGCCGGTAAGCACACGCTCACTGAAAAGCCGATTTCCAACAACATCGAGCATGCTCGTGAGATGGTGGCTAAGGCCAAAGAGAAAGGTGTGAAGTTCGGCATCAACCTCAACCACCGCTGCACCCCCGCCGCTGAACGTCTCAAGAAATTCCAGACCGATGGCGAGCTAGGCGACGTGCTCTTTGTCAATATGGCACTGTGGATCAACAACCCCAACGAAAGCTCGCCGTGGTTCCATATTCGCGCTTTGCATCCGCACTCCATCGACGTTATGCGCTACTTCGGCGGCGATATCGCGCGCGTGCAGTGCTTCATGCATAAAGGCCCGGGCCGCGAAATCTGGAGCAACCTTTCCATGAACGTGCAGTTCGAGTCGGGCGCTGTGGGCCACCTCACCGGCTCCTACGATGCCTCCATGCAGCATCCCATCGAGCGCTGTGAAGTCGGTGGCAGCAAGGGCCGTGGCATCATCGATAACGTTTACGAACGTCTCGAATTCCTGCCCCGTGAAAGCCGCGAAAAAACCGTCATCGAAAACGGCATCTTCGGTGGCATGGGCAGTTTTCAAGATACTTTTAAAAACCGCATCAACAAATTCGTCTCGCAAGTCATCGCCGATGAAGAACTCGAAGCCTCCGGCGCCGAAGGCCTGGCCGCCCAGGAAGTCATCGAAGCCGCCATCCGTTCTCACGAAAACGGCACGGTAGAGGAAGTCGTAAAGAATTAACCACAGAGAACACAGAGGGCACAGAGAGTAGGAGAAAGTAGGTATTTATCTTTGCTCTATCCTTAAATTAAAAAGACATAATAAACCATGAGGAGCAGTAGGGACGGGGAAGAATAAAACTCTCCTTTTCTCTGTGAACTCTGTGTCCTCTGTGGTGAATCAATCATCATGAACATTGTTTTTATTGCGCTTGATACCCAGCGCGCGGATCACCTTGGGTGCTATGGTTACGGAAAGAACACCTCGCCGTTTCTCGATTCGTTGGCGGCGCGGGGTGTGGTTTTCGAGCGTTGCTATGCGCCTAACATTCCCACCCATCCCAGCTTTACCACCATGCTGACCGGGCGTGAAGCGATTGCGCACAACATCGTCAACATCGGCGGTGGCGTGCCGATTGAAGAAGGCATTCCGCTGTTGCCGGAAATTTTGAAAGAGAAAGGCTACAAAACCGCTGCGGTCGATACCATGGGGCGTCATTTTTCGCGTGGCTTCGATCAATATCTCACGCCGGAATGGGATAGAACTGATCCGCTCACGCTGCGCCGCGCCGAACATGTCACCGACATGGCGATTCCGCTCATCGAAGAGTTCAAGAAGCAGGACGACCCGTTCTTCCTCTTCCTGCACTACTGGGACCCGCACACTCCGTATTTGCCGCCCCAGCCGTTCCGCGAGATGTTTTATGACAAAGATCGCGATCCCTACGATGTGAATAACCGCTCCATGGACCCGGCGTGGAACGATGAAATGTTCCAGTGGTATTTCCACGATTGGATGCCGGGCGTCACCGATACCCGGTATGTGAATGCGCTCTTCGATGCTGAAACGGCTTATATGGACTGGCAGCTTTGCCGCCTGTTCGCTTCGCTCAAGCAGATTGAAGAAGATACGCTGGTGCTCATCACCGCCGACCACGGCGAAATTCTCGACGAGCAGCTTGGCTTCTACGACCATCACGGTCTCTATGAAGGCGATATCCACGTGCCGTTGATTCTTTTCGCACCGGGACGTTTACCCGAAGGCAAGCGTGTGCCGGGCTTCGTGCAAAATACCGACTTTTTGCCGACCTTCTGCGAGTTGCTGAGCATTGAAGACAAGTTCAGCCTGGAAGGTAAGAGCCTGCTGCCGCTGATTGCCGGTGAGCGCGATGGTAATTACGAAGAGATTTACCTGAGCGAAGCCACCTGGCAGGTGAAGCGTGCAGTGCGCAACGAGAACTACAAGTTTATTCAGGCTTACGAACAAGACCCGCATGGCCGCCCGATGCAGGAACTGTTCGACCTCAAGGCCGACCCGACCGAGCAGAACAATATCGCCGAGCAAAATCCCGACATCGTGGCTGAAATGAAAGCCCGCCTCGATGCCTGGGTTGCCAAGCGTCTGGAAGAAACCGGACGCACCGTGGACCCGATTGTGGAGCAGGGCCGTTGCGGCACCAAGATCGGTAGCCCGGTGGAAGGCGAGGTGCCTGGTCCCGGTGCCACGCCGTTGCATCTGCGTGAGCACAAGGCCGCCGCCGATATCCCCAAGCCCGAAG
>DAITOV010000463.1:0-3199 GCA_036833945.1 Abditibacteriia bacterium | reverse complement strand
GGATCGTAGAACGAGGAAATGGCGGCGGCATAATACCATTCATCGAATTTGATGTGGCCGTCGATGAGCGGGGCTTTATCTTTAACCGGCGGCACAGTGAGAACCGGCTGACGATTCCACTCGTCGAGTGGAGCCGGGGTTTTGTCCTGGGCATTGGCGTGATGCGGGCTGCTACAAAAACTCAAGGCGGCAAACAGCGCGCCTATGCAGGCGCACTGAACTTTTTTGAGGTGATGATTCATAATATCGGTTGTTTTATATTATTGTGCGTTGAATGGGTTCCAGGCACTTTTGGTGGCGGCGGTGTGATTGCCGACTGCGCTGGCTGAGTATTTGAGAGCTTCTGCGTTCACGACGCTGGGTTTTAACCATTTTACGTGGCCATCGGCAAAAGCCATATTCATGCCTTCAAGATGCCGTCCGTTTTTGCAATCGTTCTCCAAAATCGTATAGCTGGCACTGGGAGCGGTGCAGTTAGCCCCCAACATCCCGCTACCAGGGATATAGTTGCCATTATTGGAAGTGGCGTTGGCTGGCTGGGCAGCAGTGTCGGTAATGCTGTAATTACCGGAATCCATCATTGCATATGTGCTTGCAGGAGCAGTAACAGCCGCGAGTAACAGGGGCGGTTCTGCAGGGTTTGCCGGACGGCGTATCAGTCGATAGTTAGCACCATACTGACCGCGTATCGGTTTTGCGACGTAGAGACCACCCACCCCTGAAGGACAGACAAATATTTGAACACTTTTATGATAGGGATATAATATCTGCGCCCAAGACCAAATATTGGTTCCTAAATCCCACTCACCACTGGGTGGATTCGGCCCATTAGGGCCGTTTGCCGGTGGATAAGCTTCATCGAAATCCTGCGTATATTGCATCATAGCCAGGCCAAACTGCTTAAGATTACTCTGACAAGATGCCCGGCGTGCATTCTCCCGGGCACGGGCAAAAACGGGAAAGAGTATAGAAGAAAGTATAGCTATAATAGCTATGACGACTAATAATTCAATCAGTGTAAAAGCTTTACGTTTCATAACAGTTCAATCTCCTTGAGCGCTGTTTAATCGGTGTATGGTATCTTTTTGATTATACCCCGCACACAATATCCTTAAACTGACTTATCGCGCGTAGAAATGACTTATCGGTTCATTTTTAACGGGCTTCTTCCATCTTGCTCATGGTCGAGCGAATAAAAATCCGATTTTCCCGTGTTTTTGGCTTAATCCTGCAAATAATTTCAAACCTTATGAGGTGCTATGGCGTCTTTTAATCGTATCTCCACGAATATCGAGATCCGCAGGGGGTTGCGATGAAATATTTAGTATCCAAACCAATAAACGGTAAACATATCGGGGGAATTGCAGCGGCGGCAATTTTGCTGTTTAGTGTCAATTCAGCCGAGGCACAACGACGTGGCCGTTCGGGCAATGAGGGGAATTCGTCATCCAACTCGACGGAACGAGAGCGTTCGCGCCCTTCTTCATCGCCTTCTCGTCCGTCCACCCCGCCGTCTTCATCGACTTCGCGGACTGCTCCGCCATCATGGCAGCCGCCTTCACGGCGCAATGACACGTCCAGAAGCGATTCCAGCAGCCGCACCAACACGGAAAGGCCATCGGTTACCACTGAAAGAAGGGGAGGGTCGTCTTCGACGAATAACCAATCGCGCGGTAGCAGCGGCGAAAGGCCACCTTATCGCGGATCAACTGGAACAACCAATCCCAATAATCGCTCCAATTCTCCGACTACGAATAATCAATCGCAGACTGGAAATCGCGACCGCCAGCCAGGCACTCCTCCTTCTCAACCCACAACACCGCCACAAAACAGTGGTGACAACCGCTCACGTGGTGGCTCAGAGAGCAGGAATGAGGGTAACCGCAACGATTCCAACCGTGACCGGCGCGATAGCGACAACGATTCGCGCAATCGTGGTGGAACGCCTCGTCCGCCGAGCAATAGCACGCCACCCGGCAATAACACTGCGCCAGGCACGAATCCGCCTCGTTGGCCCTGGGCTGCGGGCGGAGCACCGGTTACCCAGCCGGGGAATCGTCCCGATAATCGCAGCAACGATGGTCCTGGGCGCGGAAGAGATGGAGATAGGGATCGGGATGGCCGTGATCGTGACCGTGATGGAGACCGCGACCGCCCGAACAATGGCTCGCCTTCATGGGGTCGCCCTCCAGGCGGGAACAATTCGACACGCCCGCAGTGGCCACAGACCGGTCCAAACCGTTTTCGTCCCGGCCACCGGCCTTCTTCTAATCGGCCCAATACCCCGCGCCATCGCCGCCCCAATCATAAGCGGCCACCAGTGAAGGTCTATGTGCCGGTGCCGGTTTACAACTACGGCTACAACTACAATCCCTGGCCTTCGACGAATTACTACTATTCCTACAACGGTAATTCTTCTTTCTGGCCTAGCGATGCATATACGTCCAACAATTATTACGCGGCGCAGGACTATTACCGCTATCGTGATGACCGCCAGTATCAGGACAACGAACTCGGTTCTTTCCAGGGTGAAGTTTCCTACTTTGGCGATGACGATTGGTTTGAATACCGTGCCAATAACAAGACGTGGCAGGTCATGCTACTACACGGCGATACGGTTCATCCCGAGGAAGGCGACCATGTGCAGGTCATCGGCTACGTTGTTGGTGATGTCATCTATGCCGAACACGTGCGGATTCTCAATAGCCAATATGAGTATCGTTACGATGACGAGGACGATATTCGGTAAATGGTAGGCAGTAAAATAGCAAACAGGGAAGTAACCGGGCTAAGAATGCTTTGAGCATCTTTAGCGTTTGGTTACCTCCCTGTTTGCTGTTTCCTATCTCCTGTCTACCGCCGCTAAACCTTCGCTTCCGCTGCAACAAGCAGTGCCAATTTCTTCATTGCGTGTTGAATGTGAGAGGCACAGGTTTCGTAGGCTTCGCGTGAACCGCCGTAAGGGTCGGGAATTTCGTCGTTGCCTTCGCGCTGGTCGAGAGAACCCAGCAAGATAATTTTGTCGGGGTCGACGCCGATAAATTCACGCAGTGAGTGGGCGTGCATGATACTCATCACCACCAGCCAGTCGGCATTTCGCGCTTCTTCGGCTGTGAGTTGTTTGGAAAGATGACTGCTCAAATCCTGTTGCCAGTCCTTTGCAATGGCGATGGAATGGCGAGAAGCCCGTTGGCCACCG
>DAITOV010000462.1:0-3214 GCA_036833945.1 Abditibacteriia bacterium | reverse complement strand
CGATTGGTTGCGTCTGACGGACAAAGTGTATGGTTCCCATCGTTCCTGGAAAACCGATCAGCCATACCGCGAATGGGCCTGTGAGGAAATGGCCGATTGGTTGCAAACCGATTGGGAAGAGACCGGTTGCACTGCGCTTATCGTGCAAAACGAAATTGCCGCCATCGGTGCCATTCAGGTCATGCAGGCAGCGGGAGTAAGAGTGCCCGAAGAGGTGAGCGTAATCACTTTCGACGGCACGGATTTGTGCGACCTCATTTCCCCCCACATCAGTGCCGTGGCATTGCCGCTCGAACAAATCGGCATCAAGGCGGTAGAAGTGTTGAACCGCTGTATCGAGCAAGGCAAGAGTAAAGAGGTGCATGCCGTTGTTCTGCCGCTTCATCTGCGGCCTGGCGGGTCGGTTCACTCGCTGGAGGCAGAGCAACATCTATTAGTCGAGAGCCGGTAAAAAAGATAAAAGGAGAAATCAATGCTGCAGGTTAAATGTGACAATGCCATAAAATTCAAGTCGGCCCAGCAGATGCGGGGTTTTACCTTGATTGAATTACTTGTCGTAATAGCTATTATATCAATACTGGCTTCGATTCTGTTTCCTGTGTTTGCCAGGGCGCGTGAGAATGCGCGGCGGTCATCGTGTTTAAGCAATCTCAAACAAATGGGGTTGGCCATGATGCAATATACGCAAGATTACGATGAGCGCTTGGCCCCTGAACAAAGCCCCAACAACCCACACGTGCTGCCCAACGGAAGCTCCACGAACATGCTGTGGTTTCACAACCTCTATCCGTATATGAAAAATCGCCAGATCATGAATTGCTCCACCGCGCCGCAAACGGTGAGGTGGAATGAAGGCTCATACACCGGCAAAATTCCCTATGGCTTCAACGCCTATGCGCCGCCAACCTCAGCCTCGGTTTGTCCGGCTAACTGCGGAATATGGATGGGACGCTATAATCCGGCGGGCGGTGCCGGTTCGCACGGGGTGGGTGCTCCGCTGGGGGCGATTGAAGATCCATCCGGCACACTGCTGTTTCTTGACGCGCGTTACTATTTGGTGCAGTTCGATGCCGTGTTAACGGCGGCCCAGGCCCTGACTGAACCGCTTTCCGACGGCACCTGCCGCGACGGTGTGCCTTCGGCCGGTGTGCCGCTTAGCCGTTGTATTCACCCGCGCCACCTGGACACTGTTGCCACGGTGTTTGTCGATGGCCATGCCAAAGCGCTGCCCTGGGCGGCAGTATTGGGCACCAGCAATTCCTACAAATTGTGGACAACAACCGCCGACTGAAGATATCGGCAAGCCAAGCCAATTATTTTATGAAAACACTTTTTACTTCCACCGCTTTTTTATCGATGGCAATGCTCATGTCTGCCACCAGTCATGCGCAAACCAATATTGCCTTGAATGCTCCCGTAACGGTGAGCACGCCTTCGACGGAATCTTACACCAAGGATAAAAATCCCGCTCAACTCACCGATGGCAAGTTTGCCGGAAACGATTTCGACGAAGAACATAAAACTTCCAGTCTCTGGGTTCAAAAAGGTGCTCTATCCTGGCGGGTGGTGAAAGACCCGCTCATAACCATCATCGATCTGGGGGCGGTCAAGCCCATTTCGGGCGTTTCCTTTAGCACCGCCGGTGGCCGGGCGGGGGTGCAGTTTCCTTCGTTTATTGGCATTGCTGTGAGTGAAGACAACCGCACCTGGCATTATCACGGTAATCTGCTGGGTTTGTCGCGCAAGAATGGCGCGCCGCCGGTCGAAGGCTATGCATCCTTCCACTATAAGACTCTCGATCTTAAAACGAAAGGCCGTTATGTAGCGCTTTCCGTCATTCAAACCCCATACACCGTCGCTGATGAGATCGAGGTCTATGGCGGAGAAAATGAGTGGCTGAACCTGCCCATCGGTGGAGAAAAGTTAAATTCGCTCAAAGACATCGAAAATTCGGTTAAAGGCGCGACCACGGCACTTCTGGTGCAACGCCGAGTTGATGTAGATGTGAAAAGCATCAAAGCCGCGCTGACCCAATCGACACTGGCAGCCTCGCGTAAAAATGCTTTTCTGGCACGGTTAGATCGGGCACTGGCTGAAAACGACCAGCTTCGCTTGCCCGACGGCAATGTGCGTACGACTCTCCCCATCAACGATACCCACCGCAAAGTCATGGCGGTATATGGGGAGTTTCTGGCAACCCAGAATGTGCAGCCTCTCACGATATGGAAACAGCACCGCTACGCCTGGCTTTCACACCTGCAAAAACCGGCAAGGCAGGAGCGTGTTTCGCTGGAATTCTCCCTGTTTAAAAATCAGTTCCGCTCCGATTCATTCTTGCTGACCAATGCCGGCGGACGTGAAAAGAGGGTGACGATTCAGTTAGAAAACCCGCCTGCCGGGGCAGAGAAAGGTTGGTTAGAAGTGCAGTCTGTCGCCTGGACCGATACTTATCAGGGTATTCCCGTGGCGGATGCTTTCTTGCCTGTCGAGTCTGTCGCTGGTGGTTATTCCCTCACTATTCCTGCCGGTTTCACGCGTAAAATCTGGCTGATAGTCGATTCTTCCAAGCTCAAACCCGGCACCTATGACAGTGCGTTACGCATTGAAGGAAAAATCGTTCCGTTTCGCCTGTCGGTTTCTTCGATAACGATGCAGCGCCCGCGGCTCTCGCTCAATGTATGGGATTATACGGACGGTAAATCATTAACGAACGGTGCCAGTAGGGGCATTAACAGCAAGAACGTTCAGTCGGCGGTGGCCGTGATGAAATCTCACTACGTCGATTCGCCCGAGGCCACCCGGCTGGTGCTGCCCTGGCCGGGAGAAGAAGATTACGACCAGAACCACCAGCTCAAGGCCCCGCTCACTTTCACCGAGTTCGATAAGTGGGTTGCTCTGTGGCCCGAGGCCAAGAACTACTTCGTTTTCGTGAGCGCACGGCGCAACGAAAAGTTTGCCGGTGCCGAGCCGGGAACCGCAGCTTTCAATGCGCGCCTGGCAAGCTGGGCGCAGGCTTTAGGCCGACACATGAAGAGCCTGAATTTGCGCCCCGAGCAGTTGGTGCTGGCAATTTTCGACGAGCCGGGATTGCGCGGCGAGAAAACCAACGACGAATGGGAAAACCAACTCATTGCCGATTGGTCACGCCCCACTAAGGGCCGCGGTGCCGGTATCAGCCTGATTGCCAACCCGGTATGGAAACGGCCCGACCTGA
>DAITOV010000461.1:0-3215 GCA_036833945.1 Abditibacteriia bacterium | reverse complement strand
ACAAATTCCTGAAAACTTCTCTCCTCAAATAAAAAATGAAACTACATTTACCCTTGAAAGCACTTTTGATGTCGGCAGTGGCGGTTATCTTTTCGTTGCCGTCTTTGGCCAATGTCATGATAAACGAAGGCAATGGCGTCAATATCGTGATGGAGAACGAGCAATTAAAACTCAATATCGCCGTGGAAGGTGGTGCACGCATCAGCTCTTTCGTGAATAAGCGCACCGGCAAAGATTGGGTGACTTTGTGGAAAGGGCCGGGCGAGGATGGCGGTTTGCTGGATTCCCGCCATGAGTTTACTCCGCAAGCTTTTCGTGCCGTTGTCGTACAACGCGGCGGCGGCGTGGGGCAGGTGCGGCTGTCTGCGGAATTACCGGATGGCAAGTCAATCGTTAAGGTGCTGACATTGCGTGAAGGCGAAAGTGCTCTGGAAGTGAGCGAAACCTTTGCCAACGGCTCGCAGCAACCGGCCCGATTCCTGTTACGCAGTTTTCTATTGCCTAACGGAACGCCGCAAAACGAAGACAACCAATACTTTTTGCCACTCAAGGACAAACCGTTGCAGCCGCAGTCGCTCCCTAACGGCTGGATTGAGAACGTAGCGGCACCCTGGTCGGCACTGTGGAACAGCAAAAATGGCGAAGGCATTCTGGTGGCCGCGCCAGGCATCGACAAATTCTATTTCTGGCAGAGTAGTAAGATTTTCCCGACCTATGAGTGGGGTTATCCCGATATCCCGGCGGGAAAATCCATCACCGTGAACTACTCGCTGCGACTCTTTCAGAATCCGTCTCCCGACTGGCCTTTGCTCTCGGCCCAGGCATTGAAGAAATTGCGTCCGCTACGCACTGCCGATGTTCCGGGTTGGCAGAATGAAGAGCAACGCTTTCAGGTTACTGCCAGCGAAAAAAACCAGGGGTTTTGGCTCTCCGTCGCTAACGGCAAAGATAAACGCCGCCTGCCCGAGCGATTGGGAATGGATGTGCCTCTACAGCAGGTGCGCTCATTTTATATCGGTTTCAATGCCTTGAAAGATTTTGAAAAGGCCGACTTACAAGTGCATTTCAAAGGCATTCCCAACGGTCTGTTGCAAGCGGCCTGGCAGGTGAGCGGCAAGGATACCATCCAGGTGCAGCCGTTTGAAGGTTCAACCAGCATCGATTTGAAACAGAGCGCCGAAGGCCGTCTCTGGCTGACTCTGCAATCCGCTGCCACTCCTGTGGATGCGAAGGGAGAAATCGAAGTGACGCTCAACGGGCAGCGTATTTCCATGCCGCTGGATGTGAAAGTCTGGCCGGTTCAGGTGCCGCAGATTCGTCCCTTCGAGGTGCAAGGTTATGGTAATTTCCCCACTATGGCCGGTGGTTACGCCGTGACGCCGGAAACTATCCGGCAAACCAACGCGATGCTCGACCATTTTCAGGCCATCGGCGGTAATGTTTTGGATTGGACCGTTGCCTGGTCGAACATGTTTCCCCACTTGAAGATTGAGGGCAGCGAGCAAACTGTCACTGCCTGGCTTAAGCAAAACCTGAGTGAGTTTGAGAAAAAACCGGCAGCGGAGTGGCCATCGATTGATTTTCGCTATTACGATCCCTGGATGGAAGCCGCTAAAGCGCATGGCCTCACCAGGGCCAGCACTTATCTGGGTTATCGCGGGCCGAGATCGCTGCCCGTGGCGCAGGAAGAATGGCTACTGGTTCAGTTGAAGAAATATTTACAGGGGCATGGAATACAGAAATTTATCTGTAAAATCTCGGATGAAATCCCCACCGAAGAAATTCCCGCCTATATCGAACAGGCCCAACTTGCGCGCCGCGCCGGGTGGCGGCCTTCGACCACCGTCACCGGCGGCATGGCGCGCAGTGCTACGGAAATCAACCAAATCAACCCTTACATGGACAAGTGGGTGCTGGGGCACGGATCGACGCTGTATTTTGATAATTTGATTCATGCCTCTTATCAGGTTCAGGAAAAAACGCTGACCCTGCCTGCCGGGCAATGGAGAGCATACGGCAACGGCGGGGCGCAGAACACGGTGGCGCAACGGGTATTCAAAACGCTGGTTCCCGAAGCGGCCAATGAACTGGAAAGTGTCGAACTCTGGCAAAATGGGCAGCCGCTGATGCGTGCCGGTGGCAGTCCCCACGGCAATCGGCGGCAGGGTGTCTTTTTCGCAGGGCTTAACGATCATATCTATCTTTCACCATTGCCCGAAACAGACGTGAAGCAGGCGACGGTGACGATTAAATATCGGGTTCGCGTTCCGGCAGCCACTGGCGAGCCGCTGGCCAAGGTCGATGCCGATGACGAGATTTGGTTTTACGGCGGGCGCGGCCAATCCTATCGCCATCTTTACGAGGAAGCGGCGACCTATCCGCTCAAGGCCCTGCAAGGAAAATATGACGGTTTTGCCTATTACGCCTTCTACCGTTGGGATGTGGATCGCGTGCTGTGGTATGACGAGGCCAGCGAAAAAGTGAGTGTCGGTCCGGCGTTCCTTGGTTTACGAGACGGCTGGAACGATGCCTGTCTGTTAGCGTGGCTTGAACAAAACAAGAAAGTGCCGGTGAGCCGTTTCATGTCGGAGGAGCCCGATGCGCCGCTTCGCATAGGAGAAGTGCAACAGGAAATTTATCGTTGGAAGGATGTTGTGAACCTGACCGATCCCTTTCAGCTGAACGATGCCCGGCGGGCAATGCTGGCAGCCGCAGTGAAATAACAAGGATAACCTTTTAATGAATAGTGGAATCGTTAACGGAAGACGGCTGCTTAGCCTCATCATCATAGTCGTCAGTGTTTGTTTAGCGTCTGCCGGTTATGCCGCAGATAGCCTGGAGAAATATCGCAGCATCGTTGTTGCGCAAAACGCCCCGGTTCCGGTACGTGAAGCGGCCGAAGATTTAAAATACCACCTCGATAAAATCGCCGGGCGTAGTTTTTCCCTCGTTTCCGGCCAACCGGCATCGCCGGATGAATTGAGTTTTTACGTCGGTTCCGGTTTCTGGCCCGAGCAGGATGCACGGGCTGCCAAACTTGGCCGGGAAGGTTGGATGCAGGCGAGCGTCTCGCGCGGTTTGTTGCTCACTGGCGGCCCGGATAACCTGGGAGCGAGTCATGCCGTATCGCTGTTTCTGGAAGAGGACTGCGGCGTGCGCTGGCTGTGGCCGGGAGAGAGTGGTGAAGTGATTCCACGTAATCCCCGACTGGTAAT
>DAITOV010000460.1:0-3224 GCA_036833945.1 Abditibacteriia bacterium | reverse complement strand
ATTCCGATTGCGTATTCAAAGTGGCATAGAGACCGGACGCACGCGCCAAACTTTCTTCCTGCGCCTGGCTGCCGGAAAGAAAACCGCCGCCGGGATTTTTAGCAGAAGCAAAATTGAGCGCAGCCACAGCATCGAACGCATTCAATAAAGACTGTGCTGCTTCAAGCGTGGTTCGGTTGCTCACCACAACTGTAGTTGGCTGCGGAGCTGATGTGGGCGATATTTTATCAACCAGAGATTGATACTCCTCCGGTAAATAAAGACGAGTGCCGTCACAAGAAGCATTCAAATCCTCGCGGATTGAGATCACGTCGCCACCCGGTAACGTATATGCCCCTGCATCAAGAATGGCTACCGTCTCATTTGCCACTCTCTGTCGTTGTTGCCTGTTCATGCAGTCATTGTAACATGTGGCAATACACTTTTTGCTGGATTCTACTCGAAAATCACCGTCTCCTGCCCCACTTCCACCTCGCCATACTTAAGCCCACCAGCGCGCTCATAAACATGGAAGACAGCTCCCAGGGAATTGTGTTGGATTTCAACTAAATTAAAGCCCAGAGGAATAGTGCCTTCGCCAAACAACCGCTTGCCGGTGCCGAGTACTACGGGAAATTGCCAGATGCGTAGCGTATCGACAAGATCGTGCTTGAGAAGTGTTTGCAACAAATTGCCGCTGCCATGCACCTGAATTTCGCCGCCTTCTTGCTGTTTGAGTTTGGCGACTTCTTCCACAACGTCACCTTCCAGCAGATGAGAATTGTTCCAGTCGAGATTATTGAGCGTCCTTGAAGCGACGTATTTTGGAAGGGAGTTAAGAGCCGCACCAGCCTCATCCGCCGGATCGGTAGAATTGGGCCAGGAGTCTGCAAAAATGTCGTAAGTTTTGCGCCCCAATAGGAACGCTCCGGCTTGCTTGGTCCACTCGGTCATGATCTCACCGAATTTTTCATCGAAATAAGGCACTAACCAGCCACCATGCTCGAAGTTGCCATCACGATCTTCTTCCGGGCCACCCGGTGCCTGCATCACGCCGTCCAGGGTTAAAAAAGTTCCTACAACCAGCTTTCTCATTGTTAGCTCCTTGCAACAAACACTCACTCTTTATTGAACCACAAAACAAAAAGACCCGCGCCGAAGCGCGGGTCTTTTTCTTTCTCACAAACAACAGATTACATGTGATCGATGATATTCTGGCCGAACTCGGAGCACTTGATCTCCGTGGCGCCGTCCATCAAACGGGCAAAGTCGTAGGTGACTTTCTTGGAGACGATAGCGCCGTCCATCCCCTTGATGATGAGGTCGGCTGCTTCGTTCCAACCCAGGTAGCGCAGCATCATTTCGCCCGAGAGAACAACCGAACCGGGGTTCACTTTGTCCTGACCGGCATACTTGGGAGCGGTGCCGTGGGTGGCTTCGAAGATGGCGTGGCCGCTCTGGTAGTTGATGTTGCCGCCCGGCGCAATGCCGATACCGCCAACCTGCGCGGCGAGAGCGTCGCTAAGGTAGTCGCCGTTGAGGTTGAGGGTGGCGATGACGTCGAACTCGTCGGGACGGGTCAGCACCTGCTGCAGGGTGATGTCGGCGATGGCGTCTTTGATGATGATGCCGTTGGGCAGCTTGCACCACGGACCACCGTCGATTTCAACTGCACCGAATTCATTCTTGGCCAATTCGTAACCCCAGTCGCGGAAAGCGCCTTCGGTGTACTTCATGATGTTGCCCTTATGGACAAGCGTCACGCTTTTGCGGTCGTTATCGATCGCATACTGAATGGCAGCGCGCACCAGACGCTCGGTTCCCGGCTTGGAGACCGGCTTGATGCCGATACCAACGAATTCGGGAGCTTCTTCGCCGAAGCGAATTTTCTTGGCATCCTTGGGAACGAATTCTTTCAGGAAGTCGATGATCTTGATGGCTTCGGGGGTTCCGGCTTCGTAGTCGATACCGGCGTAGATGTCTTCGGTGTTTTCACGGAAGATGACCATGTTCACCTTTTCCGGAGTCTTGACCGGCGAAGGGGTGCCATCGAAGTAGCGCACGGGACGCAAGCAAACATACAAATCGAGCATCTGGCGCAATGCCACGTTCAAGGAACGGATGCCACCACCGACCGGCGTGGTCAGCGGGCCTTTGATGCCGACGAGATATTCGCGGAAAGCTTCCACGGTTTCGTCGGGGAGCCAGTTGCCGGTCTGGTTGAAGGAAACTTCGCCCGCCAAAACTTCTTTCCACTCAATTTTACGTTCGCCGCCATAAGCTTTTTCAACTGCTGCGTCGAAAACGCGGACGCTGGACTCCCAGATGTCGTGGCCAGTGCCGTCGCCGCGTACGAAAGGGATCACAGGGTTGTTGGGAACATTGAGTGTGCCGTTGTCGATAGTAATTTTCTGGTTGCTCATAATCAGTTGTGAATTATAGCACGATCGCCTCCATTCGGCTTGCGGAGAATTGATAAAAAATGCTTAAGAACTTCGTTTCACGCACCGTTTAGAGGGAAATAACATTCCTTGCAGACGATCAGAAAAGGGAGAATTCTCCCGCGAAAAATGCCTCGGAGAATACTCCATAATTAATACAAAAAAAGTTCTTGACAACGAGAAAATTGGCGTCTATAATCACGGCGTCTTTTCCAGTGAACCTAAAGTTTGCAGAAAGAGATTAAATTTTGTAGCCGGCACTCACAGTGTCGGTCAGGAGAACGTCGCAATGGCAAAAGGAACCGTAAAGTGGTTTAACGACTCAAAGGGTTTTGGATTCATCGAGCAGGAAGGCGGCGGTGAAGATGTCTTTGTACACTATTCCGCAATTGAGACCGATGGTTACAAATCTCTCAAGGAAGGCCAGAAGGTCGAGTATGAAATTAGCCAGGAAAACAAAGGCTTACGTGCTGCAAACGTGAAGATCAGCTCGTAAGTAACCATACCAACATCACAGCACTTATACCGCAGTCATATGGCAGAGCCTCGTTGAGCAATCAACGGGGCTTTTTCCTTTAATAGATATACTCACTCTTCCTATGAGTATTGCAACCAAAAAGGGCGACGACGGCACAACGAAGTTGATATACGGCGAACGAGTTTCCAAAGCCGACTTGCAGGTGGAGGCCTACGGCACCATTGACGAACTGAACGCCTTCCTCGGCCTGGCACGCGCTCACTGCGAAGATGCACACACCAAAACAATTCTGGAAAACTTGCAGCGCGAGACTTTTATCGTCGGAG
>DAITOV010000459.1:0-3225 GCA_036833945.1 Abditibacteriia bacterium | reverse complement strand
CGGCTTTGAGCATCCACTCCTGAATCGATTTGGCAAACATCGGCCAGTGCTGCCCCTGTAATTGGGTGGTACACATGTAATCGGCCAGGGGCTTGCCTGTCTTATCGATCATACGCTCTTCGGGATGTTTAACAAGATGGGGACGAACCAGGTCGAAGGTCCTGCCATCTTTAAACATGACGAGTGCGAAGGTTTTCATGCCGTATTCACGGATCATGTCGTTGAGATCTTTCCAACTCGAAGCCAGGTATTTATTGAACCCGGCCTGGCGCGAGGTGTCGAGAATATTACGCAGCAATTCCCTGTCGTCGTAGACATGAGTGCCCGAGGTCCAAAACTCCCAGACGAATTTCTGGGGTTGCTTGCCTCTTGGCGGCGGTGCGGTGCGCAGACGAAACGATTGTGGCATTTCGCTCACAGCACCTTTATTGCCAACAGTCCAGTAATACAACGGCCACTCTTTAGCCGGGTCGTGCTGCTGGCCCTGGCGCAAACGCAGAAGTGCTTCCAGGGTAATGAGGAGCGGTTGCTGGTTTTTCTTATGAATCAGCGGTTTATCGGCAGTAATACGATAGAGCTGCAGCCGTTGCCCATCAATGGTAGTTTCACCGGCTGGCGTGGTGTGGAATTGTGCTTTGCCGGTGATGTATTTTCCATATAACCCGCTGCTACCGACGACCTCTACTTCTTGCGGCACGGCAATCATCACGCTCCAGTCATCGAACCGAATACCTTCAACTCCTTCGGCAATGAAAAGCAGTTGCTGGGTTGTTCCCTGGGCGATGTAAAACGCCGGTTCCGTAACCGGGTAATGCGGTGTGCTCTTCAAAAGCAGTGTGTGTTGCAAAAGCGCAGGCGCGCCCGGTGTGCCGATAATGCCGTCTTTCACCGGTGCCAATGCCCAACTGTTGCGCGCCGATTTTTTATCGACATTCACCGGCGCGGTGCGCCAACTTGCGGCGTTTTGCAGGGATGCAGGTGATGAGAGAATATCGAGTTGCGCAGTACCGCTTTGGGTTTCGACGATCACATCGTTTACACCCTGTTCCAGCGAAAAAGTGATTTCCTGGTTAGAAGCAGAAGGCCCCTGGCTAACGAGTGCCTGGTTGATATAAAGCTTCCAGGAGGCTGTGGTACTGAGTTTCAGTTTGGCCTGAATACTTTGCGCGGAAAGTGATAGTTGCGGCGAACGGTAGAGCAGGGAGCCGTTGCTGCCTGTAGCCGTCCACTGCCAGAGCAAGGCATCGCTATTGGCAGAGATGGGAACCGTAAGCGTTGTGGTTTGTTGAGCGCTGGGCGCGGTTTGTTGAAAACGAGTGGGCTTATTATTTTCGACGACATGCCCCTCGATGGTAACTGCAGAAGGCGCATTTGACAGTTGCACGCTCAAGTTACTTTTGCCACCCTCGAAATTGGGCAGTGGCTTGGCTGTGATGCCGGGAACGGCTGTATCAAAAACGATCTGGCCCCATTGCGAAACCAAATGGATAGCAGGCGATTCGTGATAGTTCCAGGCTGAGCTTTCACCTCGTCCCACGGCGCGGCGTGCCAACCCCAGGTTCCACGAGGTGCCACTATCAGGAGCACTGGCAAGCCCGAACGCTTTCCAGGGAATTGCCAGTTCCGCTGTCCAAAAACCATCTTCCTGCACCGCAGCCGCCTGGGCTGCGGAGTTCCAAATGGGATTGCGTGCGCCCCACAAATCATCGGATTTGCTTGCCGCATCAAACAAAGTGCCGACCGAATTGAGGTTGAATTCATAGGTGGCATTGCTTCCGTTTGGCTGCAAAAAGAGGATGACGTTATCATCACTGAATACATCGCCATCACGGTTGCGTGCATTGGCTCGCACTTCGTGAACCCGTTGCTGGGCTACAGTCAGCAACGATTCCTGGCAATGCCAGGCGAAATAAAGCTTCTCCTCGTCGTAAGCCATTTTTACCTGGGTTTGCTCGGCGACCGGCTTCTTCGTTCCGGTTGCCGTGAAGTCGGAAATGGTAATGGTATGTGCCCAGGCCGGGTCATTGAGCTTACCGTCGATAACAGGAGTGATTGTGGGGTTGCCTAAGCGCACGAAAGGCGTAACGGCTTCTACAGGACGTGCTGGTGTATGCGCTGCCGATAAAACGCTACAAAGAAATGTGAACGTGCAGATATGCTTGGCAGGGGAGAAGAATTTCATAGGAGGAGAGACTCAGGGAATGTAAGGATTCCAGGCTTTATTACAGAACGGCACATCCGGTAGCGTGTTTAAATTGCAGTAGGTGGTGACATTGGGCTGATAGATTTTCTTGTCCGGGTGCCATTTTGCATGACCGTCGGCGTAAATCTGGTTGCCGCCTTCCAAATGGGGGTCGACACTTTTATCCCCTGCGTTCAATACCACGTTCATGTGATAGGGAAAGGTGCGGTGACTTACGTTATTGACCCGGTCCATAAATACGATTACTTCCGCCGGACGATTAACGGCGGCATCCATCATCGTGGTATGAATTGCACAGCCGTTGGAGTAGGAATTCGTATACCAATAGCAATCGCTACTCCAACCGCCAAAGACTGCATTATAGCCGTAGTTAGCGTAGCTGGAGCGGGCAGTAGGGCAGGTGAAGAGTTGTACACTTTTGACGTAGGGAAACAGAAGGTCCATCCAGGTGCGATAATTTGCTGTCGTGGTGCCGATATATTCCACAAAGTTGCCCGAAGGCCGTGACTTATCGGTATCAACAATAGGATTGTTACCACTGCCGAGGACTACGCTATGAGGATAACGCCCATCGTGATCCTGCAAATATTGCATCAGCCCTAACCCAATTTGCTTCATATTGCTCAAGCAACTGGTGCGCCGCGCATTTTCCCTGGCCCGTGCAAAGACCGGGAATAGTATCGCAGCGAGGATAGCTATGATGGCTATGACGACAAGTAATTCTATGAGTGTGAAACCTTTCTTATAGGGACTGACTGGGGCTTCTGTTTTATTGTTATACATTTTCAACTCCTCAACTTCAAAATACCTGTATAAGAATACCACCCTGTTGCCCCTTCTAAACTTCATTATCCGATAGTGATTTGTGTTATCTCGTCAATTTCCTGGCTCGGAACTCGCTGGGCGAGCAGTTTTGCTTTTTCTGTAACAGCGTTCGCATTTGCCAGTATTTCAAGCCGATGCGTTGACAGATATTGACAATGGGATATTCCGTGGTGAGCAGTAATTTTTCTGCGACTTGC
>DAITOV010000458.1:0-3231 GCA_036833945.1 Abditibacteriia bacterium | reverse complement strand
ACAGTAAAGTTCTTGTCAGTGACTTGGGCGGTCGGGATATTGTGGCGGCTGAAGGTCCAACCTTGCCGGTATCGGGTGAGATACCGGTTATGACGACTTCCCAATGGACATTTTTGGGTCAGTTGGAAACTTACCTGCCGATGATGCCGTTGGCACCACCAGCTAACAGCATGGCTGCGCGTTCGGCACCCACTCAGAACATGCGCACACGAATCCAGTTGTTACGCAGCACGTGGCGTCAAAGTGCTGCAAATTAATACCCGACTCTCCCGTATCCTTATTACGCAAAGCCTTCAGCTACGCAAACTTCGTCGTAAGTTTGTTTGCTGAATTAACCACAGATGAACACAGATGAACACAGATGCGAACGGCAGAGCTGAGAAGCAGTTTAATTAGTCTGTAAAATAATTAGTTACCCCTTTGTAAGCGAGGAGTCCGTCATGAAGAACCGCGCGCGTGAGCGAGTCGGGTATGGGCAGGCATTGTAATAAGCCAAATACAGTCTCAGAATAAGCAAGAAGTCCGCGGATACCCGGCTTGCTTACGCGCGCGGTTCTTCAGGCGAATCACAGACGTAAACAATTACTTTGCAGACTGATAACTGCCTCACCCCGATTGCCTGGTCATGCTGGGCAAGGAATCTGAGTGAAATCAACACAAAGAACACGAAGGAATCACAAAGAAAAAGAAGTATTTTGTGATCTTTGTGTCAACTTTGTGGCCTTTGTGGTAAATCCAACGACTTCCTAATCTGTATCACGCGCCGCATGCCAGAGCAAAAATGCCCCAATTCCCAGGCAAAAAGCCATAATGATGGCTTTGGTCACCAACGGCAACGAAGCAAAAAGGATGAAAACCGCCGTCGCCCCGGCCAGAATCGCCAGGGTGGTGGGGAGAACTTCACTGGTGGCGCGCGGATGAATCAACCAGTCGAGGAAACTGGCCTCCAAGACCCCGCCACAGTGGGTACAAGTTTTTCCGGCTGGCGTCTGCTGGTGGCACAGCTTGCAAAGAACCTGTTTTTGATTGGGTAAATCGGCTTTATATTGAAGTGCGCGATTCAAGCGTCGCCGAATATCTTGCACATCGTGGGGGTTGAGCCGAATCGCTTCCTTGTAGGCGGCAATCGCCTCATCGTAACGGTCGAGCTTGAAATAGACTTCGCCGAGTTCGCGCCAGGCCGCTGTGTTGTTGATATCGCGCGTCAGAATGGTTTTATATTTTTCGATATTGTCTTCATGAATGCCGCGCAGCGAGTTTTGGTCGCTCATGGCCATGAGCACCGGCCATGCCAGGCTGCCGCCGATCAGGAGGACAACCCACAGCAGCATGAGCAAGGGAGATGCGGTCTTGAGTACCCAGCCCGAACCCAGCAAAATACCGCAGATGATGCCGATTGCAATGCCGCTTTCCAGCACGTCATCGACCAGCCAGAAGCGTAGCACTGTAAGAATGGCAAGCCCTAACCCAATGAATCCCAGAAAAAATAACACGCCAATAGTGGCGGCATCTTGAAACATAACCCGAATGAACTCCCATTGGTGTTTTACCATTTTACGTGCCAAGACAAACTATCGATAGAAGCCGTGACGAGGGATTGGTGGAGAAAGAAAGAAGAATGTTGCGGCATCTTGAAATGTTTCTCGTTCTCCGGTAAAATTTATTTCTGCATTGATGGTAACGTGCATTGTATATGGCGGGTGTAGCTCACTAGGTTAGAGCGCCAGTTTGTGGCACTGGAGGTAACGGGTTCGAATCCCGTCACTCGCCCCACTTTTTAAATCTGGGTAGAATAAAGGGAGAGTGGGCCTTTGGCTCGCTCTTTTTTGTTTTGTAATGCGTGTGTTGCCATGAAACAACCCTCGACCTTACCCGGATTAGACGCCCTGCGTGCCGGACACCACGAGAAAATCCTCCACCGATTGCAGGGAAAACGCATCGGTTTACTCACCAACCACAATGGCCGTGCCCTGGACGGACGCAGCACTCTGGAAGTGCTGCGTGAGTTGCAGCTTGATGTCCGCGTGCTCTTCTCCCCTGAACACGGCATCGAAGGCACGAGTGAAGGTCACGTCAAATCGGGACAAACCGCAGATGCTTTGCCGATCTATTCGCTCTATGGTGCCACCCGCCGCCCCACCGCGCAGATGTTGCAGGATATTGACGTGCTGGTGTGTGATCTTCAGGATGTCGGCGCGCGTTTCTACACCTACTCCACGACTTTAGCCTATTGCCTCGAAGAATGCGCGCCGCGCGGTATCGCCATGGTGCTGCTCGACCGCCCCAATCCTATTGGCGGCGATATTGTGGAAGGTCCCGCACTCGACGGCGATAGCCGTTCGTTCGTGGGGCATCTCGATGTCCCTATCCGCCACGGCATGACGCTGGGCGAATTAGCCCACTTATTTATTGCCGATGCCGGTTTGGAAGTCGAACTGCACGTGGCCACTGCGCCGGGCTGGAAACGAACTGCTCATTGGCCGCAAACCGGTTTGGATTGGCTGCCGCCTTCGCCGAATTTGCCCGATTACGAAAGTGCGGCCTGGTATCCCGGCACCTGCCTGCTGGAATTTTCCAAAGTGAGTGTGGGGCGGGGCACCGATGCGCCGTTTCGAATCATCGGCGCACCCTGGCTCGATGCTGCCGGGTTATTACAAAAGTTGCAAAACACCCCGCTGTTCGCCCAAACCTTCGGCGCGCAAGTGGTGTCCTTTACTCCCGGCCATGCCTTGTATGAAGGCGAGTTATGCCATGGTTTGAAGTTTCATTTGCAAGGACAAAACATCGCTGAAGTGCATTTCGTGCCGCTGGGACTGGCTTTGCTGGCGACCCTCCATGCGCACCAGCCGCAAGAGTTCGATGACAAAAAACTCGATGCCTCCCTGCGCTTGTTGGGAAGCACTTCTGTGTTAGAAGCGCTAAAAGCCAATGGGTTGGAAGAAGCAGAGCGAATCGCTCATCGAGACGCCCGCAATTTTGGCCAGCGGCGCGAGGCGTTTTTGTTGTATCGCTAAGCTGCGTCTGTATTGAGAAGTCACAAAATACTCCTGCATCGAGCAGGACGTCACCTGTTATTTGCGAACCCCGAGCGTGAGCGACGGGCACTGACAATAAGCTCAGTGAAGCAAAGAAATCGTGCCCGTCGCTCACGCTCGGGGTTCGCAAATAAAAGTACCGGCTCGGCGTTGGAGATAAAAGTATCTTCAATATAATTGCTCTCTTTCAAACCCT
>DAITOV010000457.1:0-3247 GCA_036833945.1 Abditibacteriia bacterium | reverse complement strand
GTTTGGTAAAGGTAAGCCACTGCGTTACCGCCATTCCGGGGATAAATACCTCCGCTATTCTGTAGGGCCTGATGGCAAAGACGATGGAGGAGCCGATTTGATTACCGATGAGGAAAAACTTCGGCAAACAAAAGACAAATCTGTATTAATTCAGAGCAAGGGAGATATGGCGATTGGAAGCCATTGGAAGAAGCAGCCGTGGTGATAGTTTTCCATGATGAAAAAGGCACTGCTTTTTATTGGTATTCCGGCGGTTTTGCTTGTGTTGTGTGGAGCGCTCTGGTGGCAATGGGCCACCACAATACCCGAAATCGATATCCCAGCCGCACCCCGACCACCATCACCTAACGCCTACGATTTTTATGTGAAAGCCAGTCGGGCGATTTATCCCTCCAAACCGCCACCGGGAGCCAGGCAGAGCGAAGACCTGGTTCCCAGAGAAATGCGGATAGCCGCGACACCTCTTGCCCGGAAAGAAGCATGGCTCGCGCGCAATGCGAAGGCGCTGGATTTATTGCGTCAGGGGTTTCAATATCCGTGTCGTGTTCCAACTAACCGACAGGGACAAGTGAAAGGCCAATATACCGAAAACCTACGTATCCGCGCGTTGGCGGAAGTTGTTCAAGTCGAAATTCGTGTTAATCGGAAACGCGGTCGTGCTCTGCCATCTGCCCAAAGCGCACTCGATCTTCTCAAGCTGGGCCACGACCTTGCTCACGGTGGCACATCGCTAAGCCAAACATTCAGCGTTTCCATCAATGCAATGGGACGCTATGAACTCTGGCTGATCCTGCCTCAACTCAAGAAGACGGAGCTCGATACCGTGACAAAACGCTTCCACGAAATCGCCCGACAGCGCGAGCCACTGAGCGAAATCATACGCGAGGACAACTATTCGACTTTGGCAATGCTCAAAAATGGCCTGCCACAACAACGGGCCTTCGATTGGGAAATTTCCTGGCGCTTACCCCGGCAGTTGTATCGCCGACTCAAAAAACCACTTCGCCTTGAATTTGAGAACACCATGCGCCTTACCAAGGCGTTTCAGGAGTTTGCAACACAACCCTATCCCAATAAGCTCGATCTCTCCCTTCTTCCGAACGATTACTCCAGCCAATTGGGGATTGAAAACTTTGAAAACACACGCCTCACCCATACGCGCGATGAAACCGGAACCGCTCTTCTCCACATGGCCCTGGCTCTGGAAAACTATCGTTTCAAGCACGGCCATTACCCGACAACAATCGGTGAACTGGTGCCGCAAGAACTCCCCGAAGTGCCCAATGACCCCTTCAAACCCGAGCGCCGCTTAACTTACAAGAAGAGCGGCACGGAATATGTTCTTTATTCCGTGGGGCCAGATGGCCGCGATGACGGCGGCAAAGTGATTGACAACCAGAAATTGAATGATCCGTGGTTAGCGAAATACCGCGCGATAAAGCAAAGCCAGGGCGATTTTGTATTGGGAAAAAATTATTAATCGTCAAAAAAATAGATGAAAAAGAAACTGCTCTTAATTACTGCAGGGCTTGTGGTGTTTGTCTGCACCTTCGTCGCCTGGCGGCGTTATGTGGAATTTATCCCGCCGGACGAAACCTCGGTCGCCAAGCTGCCTTCGCCTAATGCTTATGATTTTTATGTGAAAGCGGGGAAAGTCAATGTTCGTGCTCCTTCCGACCTCGACCCGATCTACGATAGCAAAAAAATTCCAGAAGAACAGTGGAAAACGCAGTATCCCATTGCTAAACGCGAAGAGTGGTTGCGTAAAAATAACGCTTCACTTCGATTATTGCGGGAGGGGTTTAAATATCCATGCCGGATCCCGCCAAATGATCCCACTAACCCCACTGATGCACCCTACACATCCTTTCGTGAAATGGCTCGACAATTATCAGTGGAAAGCCGTGTCTATAGTGAAAAAGGGCAATGGGGCCAGGCTGCCGATAGTGCTCTGGATTGTCTGCATTTAGGCTACGACCTCTCAAAAGGCGGTGTTACGCTCAACTATCTTGTCGGCGGGGCGGTCAATGCGATAGGCCGCGCTACGCTGCTAAAAACTTTGCCTCATCTCAATTCCAACGAAGCTCAGTCAACAGCAAAACGTTTGGAATCGATCATCGGCAAACAAGCTCCCTTCTCCGATATCTTGCGTGAAACCAAACAAGTAACGTTACAAGAATACCGGCATTTCATGCAGTCGCCCGAATGGTCTGCCCTGAATCAAAAAAATGCTCTGGTGTTTCCTACCTGGAAAGAACGGTGGAAAATCTACAGTACGCCGCGCCGCACTACCCTTAATAGCTATGACGACTATATGAATGCCAATATTGCTATGGCCAATAAGCCCTATAATGGCACACATAAATGGCCTGCGTTGCCTGCGATTCTTAACCAACGACACATCCGTCAAATTCCCGGCGTGTATGCTACCGCTCATCTTCTCTACACCAAAGAACAAGCTACGGATGCTCTCCTTCTAACTTCGCTGGCCTGGCGTGCCTTCGCCCTCGACCATCAACGTGACCCGCAAACCCTGCAGGAAATGGTCCCCCGCTATCTTAAAACTGTCCCTACAGATCCTTTTGGAAACAGCAAACCTTTACGCTATCAACCACAAACAACGAATTTCAGGCTCTACTCCGTTGGCCCGGATGGAATTAATAATAACGGCGTGGCGATAGAAGATAAGAAACTCAGGGGTAAAAGAGCATTCTACACTTACGCAGAAAGCAAAGGCGATTTCGTGGCAGGAATAAACTATTAGACTTTTCTTTACAATCCCGTAATACACTGGAAACCAGTTTCACCAGACGATGCAGTAAAATGAACTCGACACTGCCGCATAAGGATTTATTCATGACCGTTTCACCGGCCGTTGCCACTGCTCTTTCCGATAACGCCAGCGCACCTCTTGGCTCGTTTACTTTTGTCTTGCACTCTCACCTGCCCTACGTGCTCTCGCACGGCAAATGGCCGCACGGCACCGACTGGCTCTGTGAAGCGGCGGCAGAAACTTATATTCCGCTGCTCAACGTCTTTAACCGCCTGGTGGAAGAAGGCATCACGCCGCGCGTGACGATCGGCCTGACACCCATTTTGTGCGAAATGATGGCGGATGAATCGTTCAAATACGAATTTACCGACTACCTGCAAAACCACATCGACGCAGCGGCCGAAACCGCACGTGAATTTTCTCGCCAGGGCGAGAGCCATTTTCACGACCTGGCGTTGTTCTGGCACCATTTCT
>DAITOV010000456.1:0-3260 GCA_036833945.1 Abditibacteriia bacterium | reverse complement strand
TGTCTGCTTTTCGGGAAGAGAGGCTCTGTCATTATTGAGTTTTGACACAGCCTCTTACGCTCTGGGTTCGCAAATTGTGTTGAATGCCGTTATTCACGAACCAGAACCACACGGTCAACCCAGAGTTCGGCTGCGCCTTCTTGTTTTTGGAAATGGAAGGCTGAAGTTGGGGTGAGCGGGTAGGTGCCGAAATCAATCCACTGGTAACCACCGCTATCGATCTGGGCACTGTCTAAAGCTGCGCTGTGGACATACTTTTTAGTGCCGTAGTCGTGGATGCCGTAAGTCAGGGCCTTGCCGGGTTTATCGGATGCCTTGAGCTTCACGCGGGCGTAGCTGCGCCAGCGGTGACCGGGCAGGAAGCTTTTGTATTCGCCGAGATAAAGCTCGACATGCCAGCCCTTGCCCGTCACATGGGCAGTTTTGCCGTTGGAGGCATCGGCATCATCGATAATTTTCACAGACGTGCCTTCTTCCCACAGTTTGAAGACGTTTTCCTGCAGGTCGAAAACATGGCTCGGGTCGATGGTTTGCAAAAACTCCGGCGTATCGGCCACAGTGGCGGTGGCTTCTTTCTTGAGTCGGTTTTCCAATACGCTAAACGGCTGGTTGAGACGATAGTTCTTCACACCGAACTGCTTGGCACCGGCCACGAAATCGTCAACCGCTGTTTGCAAATTCTGCGGCCCTTCGAACGGTTGACCGGTGCCCTGCGCAATCAGCTTGAGAGTGGGGTAGCGCTTAATCCAGGCGTTTTGCAGGGCCAGGCGTTCGCGCTGGATACGTTGCAACAGCTCGGCATCGCCAGCGGCTGCGGCCTGTGCCTGGTCGAAAAGGCGGTTGGCCTGGTTCATGGTTTCCAGCGTAAGGAAACTGAAATTCTGGTTGAAGGTGTTCAGGTTGCGTGGCTCACTCTGCCAACTGGTTTCCATCAAGTCGATGTAGCTCTTGAGGTGGGGCGCAGCCGGGCCGTAGTAGCCTTGCAGAAACTCGTTGATTAACTGGTTCTGGTCGCGCTGCGGGTTCCACATCAGCTTGCCCATGAGCCAGGCGCGCATGTGAACGAAATCGCCCACCGCATAGGTGGTGTAATCGCCTTCCTGATAGATGCCTTCTACTTTGTTGGCAGCAAAAAAGCGCAGGTCTTTGGCCCAGTTGCCCAGGTTGGGGTGGGGCATCATGCTGGCGCTGAAGTTGGTGACATAGTTCCAGATGAAGAGGCGCGGTGCGATTTCGCTCCAGGCCTTGAGGTTATCGCGCACCGGCGCATTGGCATCGCTGTTGAGCGGCTGCCCGTAGTTGGAATCGATGGGCGCCATGCGGATGATGACGTTATCGCGTGGGCGAATGGTTTTGGGCGGCTTGAGGCTGCCGTGATAGGCCAGTGTCTCCACCCAGAAATGCGGTGCCTTTTCCTTGATCGCATCGGCAACATGGTTCACGAAGTTGAGGATAGGACCCGATTGTGAGCCTTCCCGCTTGGCAAAGGCATCGCAGTCGGGGCATTTGCAGTAAGGGCCGAAATCGTTTTCAGAGATGGAAATGTAACCGGCTTTGGGGTTCTTCTCGACCCATTCCAGCGCGTTCTTAATGAACTCGGCGCGTAGCGCGTCGTTCGACATGCAAAGCTGGGTGTGCTCGACACCGGGCATTTCCGATTCGCTGGTGCTGGGCAGGCCGCCGCGCTTAGGGTCGCTATACCATTCGGGATGTTGCTTGAAATATTTGCTGAGCGGCAACAGCGGCGTGAAGGTATGCACGAAGCCGAGAATGGAATAGTGCTCGCCCCACTGCGGCGGAAGGCGGTAGAAATGGCCGTTGTTGCGCAGCGTGACGGAGAACTCGTGGCTGGCATCATCTTCGCCGCGTGCCGGGGGAATGGTGTAATGTTCGCGATAGGCGAACTGTGGCACATAAGTTGTGTTTTGGGCGGCGATGGTGAGTGTGGCTTTGCGCGGAATGCTGCGTGCCTGCGCCGTCCACCAGCGGCAGCTGACTTCCTCTTCGAGGAACTGATACACGGCATACAGCGCGCCGCGTGGCCGCCCGCCGGTGAGGATGAGGTTTTCACCGACAGTTTTAATGACGATGCCATCGTTGCCAAGTGCGTTCCAGTCTTGCCCGGGCAGCAGTTGTTTGGCGCGGGTGCCGCTGCCAACCAAGATGAGCGGAGTGTTGGCGGGTGCGTCTGTTTCGTTGACCACCGGTAGTGTTGCACCGGTGACTTCCTGGAGATAGTGCTGCAAACGCGATGCGGCGTTTTGCTCGGCGGGAATGGCATCGGCGGCTACGGCGATGGTGTAGCGCGAGGTGCCTTTATCGGCCAGAGTAAGTTGTTGGGAGTTGGCTTTGCCGCCAATGGCAGCCAAAATAACAGCAATGATTGCAATAGTGTGGAATCGTTTCATGATGGATGAAGAACCACGCGCGTGAGCGAGTGGACTGTTATGGCCCTACACAAGTGAGATTGCTCATCTTGCTGAAAAGCACGGTAGGCTGAGCAAAAAGCCTTAACAATCCACTTGCTCACGCGTGTGGTTCTTCGGGTTATTTCTTTACCAATACCACTCGCTCCAGCGAGATGGCGTTCTTTTCGCCCTCTTTTCCATGCGGGAAGGCCGGGCCTTCAAACTTGAGGTTGGCCCAAATCTCAAACGGCTGGTTGGCCCTATCAGGGTTGAGGCCGTGCATATCGATCTGGATAAACCAGTTGCGCAGGAAATAAAGATAGCTGGTTTCGCTGATGGCACCGGTGCCCAGCTTATACCAGTGGTAACCGGGGCCGATGACATCGGCCGCGTTGAGATTGCCGCCTTGGAGAGTCTTCTTGCTGGCGACATCGTAAATGCCCCACTGCAACGGCATTTTATAGGTTTCCAGGTCGGCATCGGGAATTTCGAGGCGGGTCGTAACGCCACCCGGCGCCTGGGCATCGGGCACGACCTTCGCCAGGCCGCCTGCATTGCGGGTATCGTGCGGGCTAAAGACTACGATTTGATCGAGATCGAGGTCGCGGAATTTCTCCGGTGTCGGCAGCAGCGGCGGCAGCGGGACACGGGAGGCTGCGACTTCATCGTCGGCCTTTTTATACTGCGCGGCGCGGGCGGCTTCTACGATGCGGATATTCACCTGTTCGGTGTGGGTTTTCACGGCGCGGGTTTCGAATTTTGCGCGGTCGAGCGTAAGGGGCTTGCCGGTTTGCTGGGCGTGGCGCTCCCACTGGTTGAAGAGCAGCACGGTGGCGCGGTCGAGCGGCAGGC
>DAITOV010000455.1:0-3261 GCA_036833945.1 Abditibacteriia bacterium | reverse complement strand
GGCGATTTCCGGCTCGCCGCGATGCTTGCGGGCAGCGTTGACGGCAGCTTTGAGGAAGTACATGTTCGAGACGCCGGGGATTTCCACCGGATACTGAAACGCCAGGAAGATGCCTTCACAGGCGCGCTCTTCCGGGGCCATTTCCAGCAAGTCCTGCGACTTGTAGATAACCTCACCATCGGTGATTTCATAATCTTCCTTACCCGAAAGCACGCCAGCCAGGGTGCTTTTGCCCGAACCGTTGGGACCCATGATAGCGTGGGTTTCGCCGGGGTTAATGGTGAGGTTGATACCCTTCAAAATCTCGTTGCCCTCAACGCGGGCGTGCAAATTTTTTATTTCCAATAATGGCATAATCTTTTTTCGTTCCATCCGTTGCCGCGCAATAAGCGCCGGCGTTTTTAACCTACGCTACCTTCCAGGCTGATTCCCAGCAGTTTCTGCGCTTCCACGGCAAATTCCATCGGCAACTCACGAAACACTTCCTTGCAGAAACCGTTCACGATCATCGAAACCGCATCTTCGGTATCGATACCACGCTGGTTGCAGTAGAAAATCTGGTCTTCACCGACCTTGGAAGTGCTGGCTTCGTGCTCCACCTTGGCGCTGGGCTTGCGCACTTCGATATAAGGGAAAGTGTGCGCGCCGCAACGGTCGCCAATGAGAAGCGAATCGCACTGCGAGAAGTTACGAGCGTTTTCAGCACCCGGCAGAATCTTCACCAGACCACGATAGGAGTTGTGGCTGCGTCCGGCAGAAATACCCTTCGAGACGATAGTGCTGGAAGTGTTCTTACCGATATGAATCATCTTAGTGCCGGTATCGGCCAACTGCTTGTTGTTGGTCATCGCCACCGAATAGAACTCACCAACGGAATCATCGCCCTGCAAAATGACCGAGGGATATTTCCAGGTGATGGCACTCCCCGTCTCGACCTGGGTCCAGGAGATCTTGGAGCGGTCGCCGCGGCAAGCGCCACGCTTGGTGACGAAGTTGTAAATACCGCCCTTGCCATCTTTATCACCGGGATACCAGTTCTGCACCGTGGAGTATTTCACTTCAGCGTCTTCAAAAGCCACGATTTCCACCACGGCGGCGTGCAACTGGTTGGTATCGAAACGTGGCGCGGTGCAACCTTCCAGATAGGAGACGTAAGCACCCTTATCGGCCACGATGAGCGTGCGCTCAAACTGGCCCGAGTTTTCGGTGTTGATGCGGAAGTAGGTGCTCAGCTCCATCGGGCAGCGAACGCCTGGCGGGATGTAGCAAAATGAGCCATCCGAAAACACCGCCGAGTTGAGTGCCGCGTAGAAGTTATCCGTAGCAGGGACGACGGAGCCGACATATTTCTGCACCAGGTCGGGATGTTCCTGTACCGCTTCGGAAAACGAGCAGAAAATAATACCCAACTCTGCCAGATGGCCCTTGAAAGTGGTGGCAACCGAAACCGAATCGAACACCGCGTCCACCGCCACGCCGGTGAGACGCTTCTGCTCATCAAGCGAAATGCCAAGCTTGTTGAAAGTGTCGAGCAATTCGGGATCGACTTCATCCAGGCTGTCGAGCACTACTTTGGGCTTGGGAGCCGAATAGTAGATAGTCTGCTGATAATCGATGGGTTCGTACGGGGCATTGGCCCAGTGAGGCTCTTCCAGCGTCAACCAGTGACGATAAGCCTTCAAACGCCATTCCAGAAGCCATTCCGGTTCGTTTTTTTTGGCTGAAATGTAACGGACTACATCTTCGCTAAGACCGGGCGGCAGGCTTTCGGATTCGATATCGGTGACGAACCCATATTTATAGTCTTGAGTCGCCAGCGACTCAATAGTCATTGTGTCGGTACTCATAAATCGTTCCTCTGCGCCGACTGACTGGACACACAATTCCCCCAAGTCTGACGCTCTGTTTAGTTTAGCCCAAACAAGAGGGAGCGCAAAGGTATATGAGGTGTTTCGACAAGCCTGGAATAAGCCCTATGAATGCGGCTTCCGATGACGTTTGGCCTGCCGGGGAATCCAGCGATGACGAGGTAAGGATAAGCGATCGGAATGAACTTTCTGGCCTACTGAATTCGATTCCAACAATTTATTAAGGGTATCGAAATCAAGAGGTTTTTGCAGAAACGCCTGAGATAAACGAACCGGTAAACGTTGCTCGTCATAATGGGCCGACATCAGAATAATTCGTGGTTTGTGAGGAATTTCCTTCACCTTTTCGGCGAGTTCAAGTCCATTTATGCCCGGCATCTGGATATCGGAGATGAGGAATTCAAACCGTCGCTCATGTAGTTTTTGCAAGGCTTGTTCACCGCTGCTGGCGATCACGACTTCATGTCCCCTTTTGCGCAGCGCCAGGGAAGAGGTAAAGAGAACACTCTCATCGTCGTCAACCAAAAGAATCTTAGCCATGATCGTGGGTGTTGCAACAAGTGATTAACCCTATCGGTTTTTGTTGCAATTTCCTCCCGTACTATGGCTGTTAGCAAAGCGAATGCCAGAAGAAAAATCGGATTAAATTGAGGTTGAAGAAATATCGTTTTCCGTAATTGGACGATGCAACACTTTCCATCCCAGAATCATCAATGGAGCGGCAACTATTAAAGTCGTGACGATATCGAGAAGAGAATGAAAGCCCAACAAAACGATGAGCACTTCATATGCGACAAACACTCCAATCGCCACGGCTCGCCGTGAGGGAGCTAGAAAGCAGAGGGAAACCACCAGCGCCGCTGCGAGGGCGGAATGAGTACTGTAATCGGCGGCCAAGCGTTCCCAGATATCCAGCTTGCCATCAATCGTTTTAACGACATAAACCACAGCGATGCTCAACACACTGGCCAGCCAGGCATTTGCACCAATTGTGCGCTGGCGAGTCCCTATGATGAGAACAGCCACCAGCCATACGAAAAGCAAAATATTCGTGGCATCGGCAATGCCGTCGAGAATGCGAAACAGCATCGTATCCGGCGCTATGAAAGCGTGTCTGAGATTCATGACATTATAAAAACCAGTCAAAAAAAGAGGACGCGTTTTGCGCGTCCTCTTTTCATTTGCAAATTGTCTTAGGGCTGAACCGGCTTGTTAATACGTTCGATCGTGGCATCGGTAACGTTATCACGGCTATGCGCGGTTCCGGCACCGCCGTTGTATTTGGGATGAACGCCGGGCACAGTATCATCAAACCAAGTCTTCACGACCAGATTATAAGAAATCTTGGTCGGTTCGGCTGCCTGCCCGCCGCCTTCTCCGCCAGCAGCACCAC
>DAITOV010000454.1:0-3302 GCA_036833945.1 Abditibacteriia bacterium | reverse complement strand
TTGTCGCAGCAACGGCTGAAGCGAAGACACCACACGGTGTTGAAACCGATGGACGGCAGGCTTCACGGGTATTGCAGGTTTTGGAGGCAGCGGCGCAGTCGCTAAGCAGCGGCGCACCGGCGATTATCGAACCCCTGCACGTCCCCACCGCTCACCAACGCTTGTTCGCTTCGTTGGAGGCCGATGGAACATTGCCGTCCCCCAAACCGTCGGTGCCTAAAACCGAAGTGACGCCGACACTGAAACTGCCCCTAAATTTATAAGTCCCGATTAAATTTTTCTCGTCTCCAAGGTCATGCCGGCACGCCCTGTAAAATCTACTCTGGACCCTTATGGCATTTACGGCACACGCACGGCAAATCGTTTGCGCGCCAGCCGGAGACGGCGTAGTTCGCAGAAATTTCTTATCCTTCTCGGTTTTTTCTGTTTGCTTGCCGTAGTACTGCTTTATTATCGTTGGCGGCAAGATGCCATTCGCCATGCTGCTGTAACCTATGAAACTGCGGTACAGGTGAATGCCCTGCCGGTTTTAGCAACCTGGCCCCAGGATAAGGAGAATGCCCTCCTGATAGCCGGGCGCAACGGGCAGCTCGTGCGTTTTGATTTGGGACAATCGACCACTCCCAAGCGAGTATTGTGGCGGAGTGACTTTCCTCTGCACACTCCCCAGGTCTTTGAAGATAAGGTTTTCGTGCCCGGCGAAGACGGCGTGCTGGCGGCCATTTCCTGGCGCAGTGGAAAGTTATTATGGCGCATCCGTTTTGATAGTCCTCTGAGTGCGCAACCGGTAGCTTTCCGCATCAGTCAGCCGGCAGGGCAGTTGCGGCCCGTTGTCGTGGCGGCTAGCGATTCGGGGTTGATGATGGCCGTAGAAATCGCCAGTGGACGTCTTCTCTGGCGTGTACGGCTGCCTGCCCCCATCGGTAATGGCTTGTCCGTCGTCGAATCGAATGGGCGCGCCCGTGTGATGGTGCCGCTTCTGGGCGATAATGCCATGCGTGGCGGGGTTTGGTGTTTGAATGGGGCCAATGGCCAAATTCTCTGGCGTTTTCCGGCTGATGTGCGGCAGGAATCGGTGCAGTTTGCTTCTCCTGTTCCCGACCTGGCCGCGAACCGCGTTTTCTTTGCCAACGACTCCGGCGCAATTTTCGCCTTGAACTTAACCACCGGAAAATACAATCCAAAACAAGCTACAGGCTGGAAAACCATTCTGCACTCGCAAGGACGAGAAGAAGCTGAAGATATCGTGGTGCGTGCGACACCTCTTCTGATAAGCCATGCCTCAGCGCGCATTGATGACACAACCCGGGTCAACACAAATAGCGCGCTTTTAATTGGTGGAAGCGATGGTGTAGTTCGTTATCTCTCGACGCGCGACGGCATCATTCGTTGGCAGTTCGCCTCCGGGCATCCCATTCTCTCGCTTTCGCAAATTTCTTTTGCCGACCGGCAAGAGTTCGTTCTGGTTTTGAATCGCAGTTCCGTGTTCTTCCTCTTGAATGCAAGAAACGGTGAAGTGGTATGGCGCTTTGCCAGTTCCGATGGCAACTTCACCGGCGCTGTCGTGCACGATCAGCAAATCGTCGCCGTTACGGAATCGGGTAGTGTGCAACGTTTTGACTTATCGCAATTAAACTAATCCAGGCTGAAATAACGGGTGGGAGGTATCATGCAAGATACAAAAACTGGAGGCAGCTCTGGGAATAAACTTTGGATCGTTGCCGCGCTGGTTGTCGTTGCAACCGGCGTTCTTCTCTGGTGGCAGCTTTCTTCGCGGCTTTCCGGCTTACCGCTTCGCCCGGGCGTTTCGCCGACATCACCGGCGCAGTTATCGCAGTGGAATTGGAAGGCTACTCCTCAAACTCTTTCGCCGGGAGTGACGGTTTGGCGGGCCACTCAAAAAGATGCGACTTTAGTCTCGCTCTGGCGCTTCGATTTTAAGCAAAATCCCAAACTCCAATTTTCCATCGTGGATGCCGATGAAAGCGATAGCGATCCCATGGATAATCGCGTTCATCACTGGAAGCGCGGCGTGGGACATTTCGTGCAACTGATTAACAAAGACCAGCCGCAACGCCAGGTCGTCGCAATTTCTAATGGAGCTTTTTTTGGTTACCATTCCTCTCCCGGCGATATTAACGGCACTACGTTTCATGTTTCACCGATTGTGTTGCGGGGGAAGGTCTTTTTCAATACGGCCAACCATCGCTGGGCCTGGGGCATTAAAAAGCAAGACGGACGTCAGCAATTTGATGTGGTTCACCTTCCCAGCCGCGCTCAACTGCAACAGTTCGAATATGCGGCAGGTTCGGTGCAGTGTCTGGTTAAAGATAAGCAGCCGCTCAAATTAGAGCCGTTTCCGCGTTCGCGCGATGAAATCAAAAAGCAACCCGTGGCTTCCACGCCCGAAGAAGCGGGGCACATTCCCATTTTCGATCATATGAGGACCTGCCGCGTTTCGCTGGCCTGGTCGAGCGATTCACGCTATCTCTGGTGGCTGGTTGTCAAAGAGCCGGATATCGAATCGGGCAGTGCGATCGCCATGGAACATAAATTGCCGGTAAGCGGTGGATGGACGACCGAAGATGTCCAACGTTTTTGGCTGGCTTTGGGCAAGGAATTCGATATTCACACCGCCATCAATTCCGATGCAGGCGATGTCGCGCAAATGGCATGGTGGAACGGAAAACAGTATGAAATGATTCCGCCGCGCTGGTCTTCCAACGAAATGAAGAAAACGTTGCGCGGTGATTTCTCGAATGCCCCGCAGGGCGGTGCCGTGATGTATTACGTGGTAACGGATCAAAAGTAGAAAACGCGTGTCTTAATTAATCGGTCGTCATTTAACGGTATAGTATTTTCAGTTGTTTGGAATATTGGTGTGAGGTTAAAATGCAACGCTTTATAAAGCAGGGTAGTGTAAAAACCATCAATTGCCTGGCGCTCTGCGCTATGAGCATATTCTTATCTCCTCATTTATCAGTGAGCGCGCAAGAAGCCGGCGATGCCGGGCTTCTTCCCCCGGGAGCAGCGCCCGCTAATCCCGGCGTGGCAGCAGTGCAAATTCTGGAAGTCGGTGATAACAATCTGGCATCCTTGCAAGGATTAGCCACACAAGGCCGGGCACACGCCGTTTCTCTGGGCGCTTCACTGGCGGCTGTGCAAAGCAACAGTGCCGCGGCTAATGCTCTGGCAGGGTGGGTGCGCGATGGCGGCGTCGTGCTGCTTCACACCGATGCAGCCCAACTTTTTGGTTTCCAAACCGTGGCCGCACGCATCGGCAATCCTCGCAGCGCGGGCCA
>DAITOV010000453.1:0-3303 GCA_036833945.1 Abditibacteriia bacterium | reverse complement strand
TGAAAAATATCACCCGCACTTCGTGGCTGCTCTGGCGCAGTGCCCGATCGCCATGCAAAGCAATCGGGCACTCCCCTACTGTGAAAGCTGGATTTTTCCATTCATTGCTTTCACGACCGAAGATTGGACCCGACGCTCGATGACGCTCAACGGCATGAGGATGAGCACGGAATATTTCGCTACCGGCTCGCCGCGCATCTTCACCTTGATCGAACAACGTTTGCTGGCCGGTCAGCGCGACGTTATACACGATGTTGTAGTCTACTTATGGGAACGGGTGCTTCAATTACGTGAACAGGCACAAGAAGCGCGCGCTTTACAGGCCGAATCGTTGGCAGCTTATTTAGGCCTGGAGCAAGCGCGAGTCGCACAGCTATTTGAAGAAGCCGATCTTAACGATATAGCTGCTATCATTGAAAACGGCGGCGCAGGCACAGTGCGCCGCGCCCTGGAGATTACTCCGTTAGTGGAAAATTTGCTTTTGCGTTTAATGCCGGAATTAGAACAACTTCAGCAGCGAGAACAACAGGTTCGTCAACTCATTGACGAGATCGTATTAAGACTCTATCGGACCAGCAATTAAATGAACACCGCGGATATGAAACAGCTTTCGTCGCCAACGGAGATAGCAACTCAATACACCAATTTAGCTCCTCATTACGATGAATTGATGGACATGGTGCCTTATGATGCCTGGGTCGAATATGTGTTGTTGCTTTTGGAAATTGCCCATTCCAAACCCAAGACAATTCTGGATTGTGCATGCGGCACCGGCAACGTCAGCTTCGAGCTGGCATCGCATGGCTTTGAAGTCACCGGTATCGACTTGAGCGCAGGTATGGTTGTTGCCGCGAAAGAGAAACTGCAACAACACGACGCACCGCTTTTTTTGCAATTCGAGCAAGCCGACCTGACCAACTTTCAATTGAATCGCACTTTCGATGCGGCCACGTGCTTATACGATTCGTTGAACTATATTCTCGATCCCGTGCAGTTGGAGGCGGCATTTGCGCAAATTGCACAGCATATCGTCCCCGGAGGGATATTCGTATTCGATATGAATGCACCCTGGGCATTTGAAGCCAATTTATTTACCCAGCAAAGCAAAAATCCGCGTAAACGTTTGCATTACAAATGGCAGGCCGATTTTAATAAAGAGACACGCATCTGTGATGTTACAATGTTATTCGAACGCCAGACAGAAGAGGGGCTGCAGCGCTTTTCGGAAGTGCATCGCGAGCGCGCCTATTCGTTGGACGAAGTGACTGCCATGTTGGAGCGCACTGGCTGGCAATTATTAAAAACTTACGACGCATATACGCTCAATGCACCGCATCGGCGTTCCGAACGGTGGTATTTCCTGGCAAAACGAATTGAGTGACAATGGGAAGTTATGGATTACGGGTACTCATAAGCGCGCTTTTAGACTAAACTGCGTTACGACTAAAATTAAGGTGAAGCATGGAACTCTATCAAATGAAATTGTTCGTCGATTTGGCGAACGCCGGCAACTTCACGAAAGTCGCCAACGAAAATTACGTAACACAAGCCGCAGTCACGCTGCAGATTCGCAAACTGGAAAGCGAATTGGGTGTGCGACTTTTCCATCGCACGACGCGCTCGGTGACTTTGTTAGAGGCCGGGCAACGCCTGCTCCCCTACGCGCGTGAAATCCTCCAGAAGGCCGATGAAGCGTCATTAGCCGTTCGTGATACCAAGGATGAAGTGACCGGCCTGGTGCGTATTGCCAGCGTACACTCGGTGGGATTGTATGAAATGCCACCATACATCAAACAATTCCTGAAAAAGTATCCGCTGGTATCACTGCGCATCGACTATCGTAATGCCGACGCGATTTATCGCGCCTTGCATGACAACGATATCGATTTGGGTATCGTCGCCTATCCCAGCGACATGCCGCGTTTGGAATGCATCCCCTTCTTCTCGGATTCCTTAGTGCTGGTCTGCCGTAACGACCATCCGTTAGCCCAGAAGAAAGTGCTGCATCTGCGCGACCTGGAAGGCCAGCCCTTTGTCCAGTTCAGCGAAGACGTTCCCACACGCCGCGCGACCGACACCATCATGTCGGATCACGGTATCTCCGTGAACGTGCGCATGGAATGCGATAATATCGAAGTCCTCAAGCAGATGGTGGAAATCGGTTTTGGCATTGCCTTATTACCGAATCACAGCATTACCGAAAGCGACCGTGCAGCCGGTTTGCGTGGCCTGGAATTGGCCGACATGCGCATTGAGCGGCCTCTGGGTATCTTGATGTTGAAAAATGCTCCTCGCTTCAAGGCAATGCGGGCCTTCCTGGAAACGCTGAAAACCGCTCAGGAAGGTGTCAGCGAAAAGAAGGCAGAATAAAGTCCCGGCGAATGAGGCGCGGGAGTGGAAGTTCTCGTTGTTAATCCCTTGTGAATCGGACCAAAATTTCTCATCGCAATTCCACACGCGAAACCTTATTTGCGCAGATAGCCTTCGTGGCATTAGTCGTCGTCTGCGGACTTGCCTTTATTCCTTCGACCATAGCTCTGGCAGATAAAACCGCGCTCTTTGCGGTTGGTTTTGCCGGAGCTATTTTTGTCTGGACTCCTTTAATTCGTCAGATACAATGTTCCCCACAGCGATCGGCATTTTTTCTGACAGCGGCCATGTTCCTCATCTATGGCATTGCCCGCACCGCTGGCCCGGAGGAAGGGTTTAGCCTGCAATTCGCGGCCTTGCCGGGAGATAAATTCGTCATCCCTTACTCGGCCTATGTCGTGATTTTTACCGCGATTCTGACCGGTCCTTACTGGTGGTTTCATCGTCTCAACTCAACTTATGCTTTACTTGGCGGCATAGTTCTTGTCGGTGGCCTCAGTTTCTTTAGTTTCTTCCTGTTGAGACGATTCTTTCCTGCAGGCACTACGGAAATACTCGATCCTACCCCCTTACCAAGCCTCAGCATGTTATTGGTGGAATATAGCTGCGTCGCACTACTCTGTCATGCCGTGGCAGCCAGGCGACGCACACGAAGATTGGCTTTACGTGTCCTGCCGGCAATGATGCTGGCTTTGGCGGCGCGCCATCAATTCTTTCCGGCAACGGAGGATGGAGAATGAATCAGGGAACGACGATCAAGCCTTCACAAAATTCATCTTTGGGCCTTTGGTCTTGCATCGATGCCATAACCTTAGGCTTGCTGGTCGTCGCGATGTGTTGCCAGATCAACCTGGGCGATATCGGTCGCGATACCACCGCCGAAGGTTATGTCACCAAACAACTTAAAATCGCTCTTCCCGACATTGCACTGTT
>DAITOV010000452.1:0-3311 GCA_036833945.1 Abditibacteriia bacterium | reverse complement strand
CGCACCAAGGAGTTCGAAGGCCAGCAGGGCGGCCAGCTCTTCGGCTCCATCATGCTCAGCCTCAATTTCTAAAATCGCAGCCCGCCTGCATCAGACACCTTGAGAAACCACCCCGGCGGCGGGGTGGTTTTTTCTTGGGTGCGGCCGGCGGATGATGATCCCCGCCCGTCCCGGTCCGCTGGCACCTGCCAGCTCACAGCCCGCTTTTTTTCCGGGCCTCCACGTACCACGTCATCGCGTTCAGGTTCTTCACAAACTCCCCGCCATCGATCTCCTCGCCCTTGATCCAGCGGCCTTCGCTGTCCAGGGCGTCCGCCGCCTTTTGGGCTTTGGCCGCCGCGCCCTTCGCCCGGCTGGCCCACTCCTTCGGCGTCTGTGGTCCGGCCAGCTTCCGCCGCAGTTCCTCACGGTCCATCGCCAGCCTCTTTTTGAAGGCGTCGATGTCGTCCTGCCGGTCGTCCTTGAAGCGCCCCCAACGCGGCAACAGTTGATACATGGTGACTTTGGTGCGTTCCTTAAAACGCGAGATCTGGATTTTTTTGCCATAGCCGACACTGAAATCGCGTTCGCGCAAGCCTCGTCGCAGCCGGTATGGGTCAACCTCTTCTGTTGCTTCGGGGGTGGCAACGGTGTCGCTTGGAGCGACGGCTTGAGCGATAGCCGTTGGTGCTACGGTCTCATCCTGGACGTTAGCGGTGGATGCTGCATTTACGTTGGTATCGGCCAGGGCGGCAGTGCCGAGGCAGAATAAGGCGCTACAACTATAAAGCGTGGTGCGAATGAGTGAACGATGAGCTTTAGAGATCACCTATGTGGCTCCTGTTAAAAATATTAAGTTTTAAGGATAACGCCTCTGGTGTTATTTTTCGAGAGCCTTATTTCACATCTTGTACGCAGCGGAACCCAATCATATCCGAGCGCGCGCTTGGATATGCGACACTGCGAAAATCCGTGCGGGCTATGAAATCGCCGCCATCGAAACCGCCGCCGCGAATCACTTTCATCTGCGTGCCGAATTCTGCGAATTTGTGCGGGGCGTTTGGATAGGCGTCATACCAGCTTGCCGTCCACTCATAGACATTGCCAGCCATATCCAGAGCGCCGTAAGGAGAGGCACCATTGGCTTTAGTTCCCACTTTAAATGGCCGATTGCGATGCCAGATAACGCGTTTATCGTCCCAGTTGTTGCCCCAGGGAAAAATTCGCTTATCTTCGCCGCGCGCGGCTTTTTCCCATTCTGCTTCCGTCGGCAGGCGTTTACCGAGCCAGATGGCATAGGCGGTTGCTTCATGCCAACTGATGCGGGTAACAGGAAAATCTCCTTCGCCGTTGCTGTACTCACCATTTTTCCAGTGAGGCGGTGTCGGATAGTTGGTGGCTTCACAATAGGCTTTGTATTGCGTGTTGGTGACTTCCGTCTTATCGATATAGAAGGCGGGCAGGGTTACTTTGTGTTCGGGGCGGGCATCGTTGTAATAGCGAGGGTGAGTGGGGCCTATGGCTTCGCCCTGGTTGGTTCCCATGGTAAATTCACCGGCCGACACCAGAACCATATCGTCCGGGGCTTTAGGCGGCTGACTGGCAGGTTGAGCCAGAACAGACACGGTGAACAGAAAAAAAGAGGTGAGAGTCCAGGAAAGGCGTTGCTTTATCATGTGAGAATTACAAGGTTTTCGGTCAGTGCGCAGCGACGTGAACACCCTTTTTTAGAATTGCCCGGCTGCCGAAAGTTCCATGATTTGCACACCGGCCGGGCCTAAGATGACGGCAAAGAGTGCTGGGAAAATGCAAAATACCAGCGGCAGCAGCATTTTCACCGGAAGTTTTCCGGCTTGTTCACGCACATGAGCCATGCGGCGTTCCCGGATTTCAACTGCTTGCAGGCGAAGGGCGTGTGCCATACCGGTTCCCATTTTCGTAGCCTGGTCAATCGCGGCAACGAGCAGGCTTAACTCCTGCATGCGCACGCGTTCGGCCATGGCACGGAAAGCTTCGCTTTGTGAGACTCCAATGCGAACTTCATCCAGAACGCGCCTCAATTCATCGGTGAGCGGGCCGGTGGTTTTTTCTACGGCCTGGCCTACAGCTTGGTCGAAGCCGAGACCGGCTTCGATGGCCAGCACAATCAAATCGACGACATCGGCCATCGCTTTACGAATCTGCCGCAAGCGCTTGTTGAGATAATAACGCAGCCAGAAAACAGGGCCGGAAAAACCGATGTAGAGAAAAATCATCACCCACAGTGCGCTGAATATGAGGCGGGTTGAGGGATCTCCCAGAGCCTCGGGGGCAAATATTCCCAATAACAAAGGCACACCCCAGAACTGAGTGAGAATTCCGACACCCATCATCAGTAGAGTTGCCAATACTTTCAGTGCTTGAAATTCACCGAAGCCCATTCCCAGCGGATGGCCTGCCTGCTCCAACATTTCACGAATTTGAGCGCTTTGTTTATTACTTTTTTTGCCGCGCATACCCGAGCCCATTTTTTTGAGAACGGGTGCCAGAGTGCGATGAAGCAGCGAGCGGCTCATTTCATTTTCATGCTGCTCGTCGATGATTTCCTTGCTGTCGAAATCGTCTACAGGATTGAGCGTATCTCGAATCCGCTGTTGAAAAACGTTCCGAGTCAAGCGTGCCGAAAGAAGGAGGGCGATACAAGCCAAAAAGCCCAGCCAGACAAATATGATGAGGGGAGTAATTGTGAGATTCATAGCTTTTGGGCTTTGGCATCAAGCCTGGGAATGATTGGTAGGCTATCAATTTTAATTGTCAAAGTCGAGTAATTTCTTTATCCAGAAGATACCGATCACCTGCAAAATCAAAGCCGCATAAAGGATATTGTTACCTACATCGGTCACGAGAAGCTTCGACATATATTCCCGGTTGAGGCCATAGAGCATGACGCCGATGGCGATGGGGAGACAGATGAGAATCATGCCGCTAATCCGGCCTTGTGCCGTGAGAACGCCGATATCGCGGCGCAGACGAATTCGCTCACGAATGGTGGTGGCTATATTTTCCAGCATGAGCGAAAGGTTTCCACCAACGGCAAGCTGGATGTTTGTGGCTGAAACCGTCATATAGTAGTCGTAGGAATTGACGCGGTCAGCCATTTGCGTCAAGGCGCGAGGAGTGTCGAGGCCAAGCTGGATGAGCCGCAAAGCGCGGGCGGTTTCGTCTTTAATAGGTGAATCCAACTGCTGGGAAGCCATATCCAGCCCTTGCACAAATGAATAACCGCCTTTGAGACCAGAGGCAATGATGGTGAGCGCATCGGCCAACTGATTTTCCAGTCTGGTGCGCCGTCG
>DAITOV010000451.1:0-3314 GCA_036833945.1 Abditibacteriia bacterium | reverse complement strand
GTTACCAAGAGCTTTATGGTTGCGTAGATTACCCCACCAGCCGCGAGGCAGATTTTCTCCGGCATTGGCATAACGATTTGAGCCGCGATAGTTTTCTGAGAGAATTTCAAAACCACCGTTCCAAACCATGTTGGCTGTATCTGGCACTGTATTTTGGCGCTGCGATGTCTGGCCGTAATCACCGGGCCGGGTGTCGAAGAAAACGCGATAAGTTTGGGGACCTGCTTCGGGTGTGCCCTTCACTTCAAAAACCAGAGTGCCGCAAGCGTTATTCAATGCGTCGTAGTTTTTATCTTTGATAAAACGGCTGGGCACCGGTGCACCTGGTTTGCCGGTCTCCAGGAGAGCAACGCGCAGTGATGTTTCGTTGAGAGCCTCTTTTAACTTGAGGTCGCGGTGTAAAAGTCGGGAAAAGTCGGTGTAAACGGCATCAAAGGAATCATCTGCTTGAGGATGGACTGTAATATCGGCATAAAACCGCCAGCGACTGAAATCCTGCGCATTAGCTTCAGTCGTAGCAGTAATACAACCGCCTAAAAGGCACCAAAATAAATTTAATAAAAGTAAAAAGCGCTTCATTATTGAATTTACATCTCTTAGTTATTGTCTATCCACGGGTTCCAGGCAGAAGAAACTTGAAGTGAAGGGTGGGTAGGTGCCCTGCCGATAATCCACCCGGCATCGGTGAGTTTTTTGGCTTGTGTGTAAATCGTTTGAGCTTTGAGCCACTTGGCGTGGCCATCGGCAAATGCCATGTTGATGCCTCCAAAGTGGCGGCCGTTTTGAAAATCGCTGACATAGCGGTCGCTTATGGTGCCTTGGCTCACTCCAATGGCTCCCATACCGGGCGTATAGTTGTAACTGGCTCCCGATGCGACCGCGATGCTGGGATATGCCTGGTAGGCACCGTTGTCCATAATCATGTAAGTCGTTGCTGTGGAAACTACGGAGGCAATGTTGATATAGGGTTGATTGGTTGCGTTGTAAACACGCATTAGTAGTTGATTGCCGCCATAGTTGCCCGACATAGGATAGGAGGGGTGGCTGATTGCGTAGGAGGCATCGGCTGGTCCATAGCCCTGCGAACTGGATGGGCAAATGAAGATCTGTTGCGACTTGACGTAAGGCCCAAGCGAGCCGCTTGCACCAAACCAATAGGTGTAACCGGCAGCGCTATCGCCTTCGGTATTGTAGCGCTGAACCGCAGGATAGAAACCGTCGTAGTCTTGCACGTATTGCATAACTCCCAGGCCCATCTGTTTGAGGTTGCTCATGCACGATGTCCGTCGCGCATTTTCTCGCGCCCGCGCAAATACCGGAAATAGGATAGAGGCGAGAATAGCTATGATAGCAATGACAACCAAAAGTTCTATCAACGTAAATGCTTTGCGTTTCATGTCCCGTTCTTTCCTGCAAAATTTTATAAGTAAGTTCTGAATCTGTGCTTCGACATTATAGGATACCCCTTTGAACTCTTTCTTAAACGTCGTTATTTAGTCACGGACATTGTAATTTCGTCATTTTTCGTATTGGGATTCTGTTTGGCCTGCAGCCTGTCGGCGGCGGTATTCGACAGAAGTGCAACCTGTTCGCTGATGGAATAATGCGAGGAAGTAGCTGGAAGAGCGAAAACTGAGGTGGCTGGAAATCGCATCGAATGTCCAGTCGGTCTCGCGTAAAAGCTTTTTGGCTCGTTCGACGCGAGCGATAATCAGTAACTCGCCAAAGGTGCTATCGGTTTCTTGCCGCACGCGTCTTGCAAATTGCGAAGTTGACATGTAGAAATGGCTGGCAACTTCCGCTAAGCGGAGAGGCTTGTGACAGTTGAGATCGAGATATTCCTGAATTTGTCCGGCAAAATTAGTATGTGAGGTGAGCGAGATTTCATGTTCGGCTTTCGGTCCGGGATGCATATAATGACCGTTTCGGATTTCTCTGGTGATAAGGGCAAAAAATGCGGAAAGCAATCCGTTGCAGACTGTCTCGTAAGCCTCGTTGCCGGCGATCGCTTCTTCCATCATCAAATTAAAAATTTGCACCGCCGTTGTATTGGGAATGAGGTGATTATTTGACTGGTTGTTAACATGTAACTTTCCCTGACTGTCGGAAAACCAGCAGTTGATGCCGTGCCGATAGGCATAGGCAAATAGGATGGTGCATGAGTTGTCTGGAAGTTGCACGAAGGGTCCACTTCGTTGATGGGGCATTCGCGGTGGAATCAAAATGAAATGCCCCGGCCCGCAATGCAAGGAATTTTCACCCAGTAAATATTCGGCGCGCCCGCTCACGATACAAGCCAGTTTTGGGAGTGCGATTTCATGCTGATTGGCTTCAGGCCATTCGGCAACGACGATGCGCTGATTGGCGAGTTTGCGCTGGCCCTTCAAAATGACACGCTTACCTTTCATTTTGTGCGGCGAGAGAACGGCTCCTTCGGGCAGTGCATCTTCAGTCATTGATGGCCTGGCAACGATCAAACGCCTCTGCCCGCTGTCTGCGAGCCATGGAATAACCGACGAATTTAAAATTTGCAACATTGATTTCATATCTTCGTCTTTGCGTGTTTGCCAGATTCGTTCGACACGAGAGAATTTTATTAAGACATGCCGGAGGGTATGTCTTATTTTATGGAACATTATGAGGAAAGAGCAGTGCTTTCCCAGGTGTTCTCACATTTTTGCCACTAAAATCAGATAAAATGTTCTTATCTTCTTAGTAACGAGCTGTGTGGGATTGACCGATTCTATTTTGCAATGAGCAACGATTTAAACCCTCAATCGAATAACCCAGTCGCTAACGATGCCCTCGAACGGGAACTAACACCCATCGAAATCGATGCCCGCCACGCCCGTCAACTCCTGGAGCGCGCCTTAACGCAACTGGAAAAGGGCGACCGGCATGCGGCTGAACTCGCTTGCAAGCAAGCTATTCACCTGGCACCGGCTGCCTGGCAGGCTCATTCCGTGGCCGGTTTGCTGGAGATGCTGGAAGGCCACTATGAAGCGGCTCGCGATTCTTATGAAAAAGCGACTGCCGATTTTCGAAAAGCCACTCCCGAGCGTGAGCGTCTCATCGCCTTGCGCATGGCCATTGCGGAAAAGTCGCACCCTAATGTTGAAGAGTTAGTTCCCAATTTAACGGCTGAAATTGTACGGCTGCACCAAGTCATCAACACGGCACCGCCATCGGCGTTTCAAAATAATAATCCGACGCCAACCGCGCCTGTTGGGAATGCTACTGTGGCGGTAGCAGCGGCTGAGGTTTTACCCGCCACTGTAGTCGATGTTCGCCCCGATTTCACCGAACGGTTGGAA
>DAITOV010000450.1:0-3352 GCA_036833945.1 Abditibacteriia bacterium | reverse complement strand
GATATTAACATGGTGCTCAGGCATGTCGAGCACGCGGTCAAACTGGTGGGAGCCGGGCACGTGGCTATTGGCACCGACTTAGGCTACGGGCAAGATTGGCCCAAAGAAATCGAAGGCCAAAAATCGGTGGCTCACGTAAATTCGATGGGGAAGAATCAAAGACCCTCAAAACCGGCTCTTCCCATCGACCCCACGCAACAAGCTTTAAGCCGCGCCAGCCTGGCGTGGACAAACTGGCCATTGCTGACGGTAGGGCTAGTAAAGATGGGACTCAAAGACGACGAAATCGAGAAAATCCTCGGCGGTAATTTGCAACGCATTCTGCACGATAACCAGCCGGGATAATGCAGCGAAAGCAAGGTTGAAAAATGATTATCCGTATTGTGAAGCTCACTTTTCAGGAAAACAAATCGCAGATTTTTATCGACTTATTTGAAGAACGCAAGCAAGCCATCCGCCATGTGGAAGGCTGCCTCCATCTGGAACTCTGGCGCGAGGAGGGTAATCCTGATGTGGTTTTCACCTACAGCCATTGGGATAGCGTCGCATCGCTCGATAAATATCGTTTTTCAGCCTTCTTTAAAGAGACCTGGAGCCTGGCAAAACCCCACTTCAAAGAGAAGGCGCAGGCGTGGAGCTTAACACGTGAAACGGTGGTTGAATAGTAAGTATTGACGCCAGTGTAGAGACGCGATTTATCGCGTCTGGGAGCGTAATATTCTGTCTCATTGTAATTAGCCGAGGTTACAAAAAGTTTGGAAGACGCGATAAATCGCGTCTCTACGGATCATTATCTCCCATCAAACAACTTCGTCACTTCCGGCTTCATCACCTTGCCCATCGCATTGCGCGGCAGTTCTTCCTGAATCAGTAACTGAGAAGGCACTTTGTAGAGAGCCAGGCGTTCTTTTGCCCAACTCCGTAAGGTATCCAGATCGAGCGATTTGCCATCGTTAAGCACCACAGCAACACTCACCCGTTCGCCCCATTCTGCATCGGGCACACCGACCACGGCACATTGGTCGATCGCTTCATGAGTGCGTAACTCTTCTTCAATCTCCAAAGCCGAAACCTTGTAGCCGCCGGTTTTGATAATATCCACCGAGTTGCGGCCCAGGATGCGATAGACGTTATCCTCGCAAATTGCCACATCGCCGGTCTTAAACCAGCCGTCAACGAACGCTTCGGCGGTGGCCTCGGGACGCTGCCAGTATTCGCGGAACACATTGCCGCCGCGCACCTGGATTTCACCCGGCGAGCCGTCAGCAACTTGCTGGTTTTTCTCATCGACCAACCGCACTTCCACGCCGGGCAGGGGAGAGCCGACATGGCCCGGGCGCCGCTCTCCGTGGAGCGGGTTAGAAAGCGCCATGCCGATTTCGGTCATGCCGTATCGCTCCAGCAAAGTGTGGCCGCTGATTTCGCGCCATTCGTCTAAAGTGCTCACAGGCAGGGCCGCCGAGCCGCTGACCATCAGGCGCAGCTTCTGGCAGGCTTCGGTCAAGGCTTGCTTTTCACTCTCATCGGCGCTGTTCCAGCTTTTGACCAGACGGGCATAGATGGTGGGCACGGCCATGAACAGCGTAACCTCGCCGCTTTTAAGCCTGTCCCAAACTAAACCGGCTTCAAAACGCGGCAGCATCTCACAAGTCGCACCCGCCCACAAAGCGCAGCAGAGGACGTTCACAATGCCATGCACGTGATGCAGCGGCAAGAAGAGCAGAATATGATCGTCCGGCGTCCATCCCCAGGCTACGATGAGGCATTCAATCTGAGAGGCGGTGTTGTTGTGAGTCGTAACAGCACCCTTGGGCTTGCTGGTGGTGCCGCTGGTGTAGACGATCATCGCGGCGCGTTCCGGGTCTACCTCCGGCAGCGTGCCGGCTACTTCCTTTTCTTGCAATTCAGTCGTCAGGTAAAAGCGGCGATTCAACTGCTCGGCAACCGGGCGCAGCAGGCTTTCATATTCGGGGTGGGCAACGACAATGGAGGCATCCGAATTCTCGATGACATAGGCCAGCTCCCCGGCGGGATGCATAGTGCATAATGGCACTGCAATCCCTCCCGCGCGCCAGATGCCCCACTGCAAAGCCGGATAATCGAAGGTAGCAGGCACCAGAAAGGCGACGCGCTCTTGCGCCAAGTCCTCTTCACCGTTTAACAACGCAAGCGCGATATGCGCCGAGGCTTCCAGTAACTGTTCATAGCTGTAAGGGCCGTTGGCATCAATAATTGCGGTGCGGGAAATATCGCCACTTTGGGCTTGAGCGATGAGGGGAATGAGGGAAAGGGAGTGCATGGTGTAAGCTGCCAGTAAGAGGCTTTATTCTGTCCTCTCAATTATAAGTGACCGCGGGTTTTATTTGAATTATTTATAAGGAATAAGCCTGATAATCGGCTGTTATTAAGCCGGTTCCGTTGCCATCTGTGCTGTCTGATTTTTATCGGTCAGCACGACGAGCGCCAACGACCAAAAACACTGAATAAGGGCATCGACAGGGAACTGCAAGCCAAGCGGTAGCGAGTAGACGACAGCCAAGGCCGGAGTCCAGATCAGCCATGCCACAGGCAGTAGTGGCTGGGTTTCGCGCCGCCACCAAGTGAGCAGCCCGCCACGAAAGTTGTCGCGCATTTGCCCGGCATGTCCATTGGTATCCACCCACGAGAAAATAAGCACAAGAATCGGTGTGAAAACCAGTGGATTGGCAATGCCTAAATCACACACGATTTTGAGAATGAGCGTGCCGGGGTCGGTCCCAGTGCCCCAAAGTATGGATTGAAGATGATAAAACACATCAATAATGCAGCCACGAATGCCCCATAAAATAACCAGTGCGGGGAGTGCCGCGACCGTAATGCGGCGATGTTCCCCGCGTTGCAAATTTTGCAGGGTAAAGGGCAACACGGCACCGGCAAAAGCAGAAGCTACGAAAGCAAATATAAACCCGCAATAGGTTTTAATCGCCGCCAGTTCATTGAGTGCATCCCGCGCCGCCGGCCAGTAGTGATAGGCTCCCAACAAGAGAAAAACGAAGATTTGCAGCATAAACGCAGGCAGAAAATTAGCGCGCGCGATAGCAACCATATCTCGGCAAAATGTTTTTGCCTCAGTAACGAAGGGCATGTCTCAAGTCTTTCGGATTTTTCTGAATGTACACCAAAAATCGGGTTCAGGTGGCTTGTTCAAGCTTCGGGGTTTTACGGCCTTTATCGGTGAGCACGACCAAGATGAGCGCCCAGAAACATTGAATGATGGCCGCCACGGGAAATTGCAAACCAGGCGGTAGTGAATACACTACGACCAGCGCCGGTGTCCACACCAGCCACGCCACTGGTGAAAGCGGCAATGCTT
>DAITOV010000449.1:0-3411 GCA_036833945.1 Abditibacteriia bacterium | reverse complement strand
AAAAAGCCGCTCACTAATGCGCAGTTGAGGTGGTTCCCGCAACACGATAAACTGGCTGCGATATTCCAACTCGAAAGAATTTCGACAGGAGAGCGTTTTGATAAAAAAGTTCATACTCGTTTTTGCCGCATTTACGACATCCCCCCTACTCGTTGCCGCCCCACCGGCGCAGGCCCAAACGGCGGCCCAGGCACCTGCCGCCGATGACAGCGCCAAGATTCGTGAGACTACCGAGGCCTATAATAACGGCGTAGCCGCACTCAATCGCAACGAACTGGAAGCTGCCGCAGCCGAGTTTGAAAAAGCTGTCGCGCTCACCCCGACCGATGCCGGAGCACAGATGTTCCTGGGCTACGTTCGCCTTCGCCAGGAGTTGTATCCCCAGGCGCTGGCAGCCCTTGAAGCCGCCAAGGAACAAAGCGCGCGCCTCGACGCAAAATTGCAGCCGGTGCTCTACAATAACCTGGGCATCGCCTATGCCAACAGCAAGCAAACCGCCAACGCCATTGCGGCTTACGAAAAAGCCATCGAGCTTTCCAAGGAAGAATACACCGACGCCCGCTTCAACCTGGCCTTTGCCCTGCTGGCCCAAAAGCGCATTAAAGACGCCATACCGCACCTCGTCAACCTGCGCGATCAGCGCACCGACGACACCGTGTTTCAATCCAGTGTCTACGACGGTTTAGCCGAAGCCTATGAAGGCGAGAACAACTGGGGCCAGGCGCTGGCGGCCTACAAGCAAGTGGCCACGCTCAACCCCAAAGACCCTACTGCGCGGTTCAATTTCGCGCTGGCGCTTTCCAAAACCGGTCGAATCGACGAAGCTGTGCAGCAGGGTCGTGAAGTCCTCAAAATCAGCATCAACCACCAACCGACCTTGCTGCTTTTGGGCGACCTCTTCTCTCGTAAGAATAACTGGAAAGAAGCCAAGGACGTGCTCTCGCGTTATGTTTTGGCCAATCCCAATGAGTTTTCGGCCTGGTTCACCCTGGCTGTCGCCTACGATTATTCCGGCGAATTCGACAACGCACTCGATGCCTACGCCAAGGCCGAGCAGCTTGCTCCCAAAGATCCGGCCGTTAAGAACAATATCGGGCGTATCCACTTCAAGCGCGGCGAAAAAGATCCAACGAAATACGCCGCCGCCGTCGAAAAATTAAAAGAAGCCCTCGCGCTCGATGCAACCTTCGACGATGCCCGTGTCAACCTGGCCCTGGTCTATGCCGCACAACAGAATTGGACGGACGCAATTGAACAGTGGAAGAGCTATCTCGACGGCATTCGCATCGCTTTCCAGAAGCCCGGCATTACCGCCAACGATAAGACCGCTTTGAAAGCAAAGTCTCTCAATGCGCGCAACGCTCTGGCTGAGAACTATCTCAAAGCCGCTGATTATGCCAATGCGGTTCGTGAATATCGCACGCTCATGACCGAGGCTCCCAACAACCTGGATGCCATGAGCAACCTGGGGTTGGCACTGTATCACACCAAGAACTACAACGATGCCACCACGACCTACCGTGAAGTCATCCAGCGCGATCCCAATAACGCCATTGCCCACAATAACCTGGGCGTAGTACTCGAAGCGCGCGGCCTGCGCACCGAGGCTGTGGCTTCTTACCGCAAAGCATTGGAACTCAAACCCGATTACGCCGAAGCCAAGGCCAATATCGCCCGCCTGACCACAACCACCTGATCGCAGGTAACAAATTAACCTCACATCTTCTTGATAATGAAATCGATTGGAGTTTTCGCCACACCGGGCAAGGAAAGAGCGCCGGAATTGCTTCGCCTTTTGGTGGAAATGGCGCAAGAACGCGGCGTTTCCCTGTCTCTAGAGGCTGAGGCGGCCGCTACCATCAATCGGGAAGACCTGGCCGCTGAAAAAGAAGACTTAGCCGGTGGCGATGCCATTATCGTCCTCGGTGGCGATGGGGCGGTTCTCCTGGCCGCTCGCGCTGCTGCCCGGCACCGCACGCCGATTCTGGCGGTCGATTTGGGACGTCTCGGATTTCTTTCGGCCGTGCGGCCCGACGAACTGGCCGATGCCTTCGACCTGCTACTGCGCGATGGCTTCGAGATTGAAGAGCGCATGATGCTCGATGCCCAGGTGTTTCGTGGCACCGGTGGCATCAAACAGGAAGCCGGTAAGAAAAGCACGCCCGCATCTGCCCTGCCCGCATCTGCCTCGGCCATCGGCGGCGGTATCGGCCTCAACGATGCCGTAGTCGCCAAGAGCGCCATCGCGCGTATCCTGAAACTTTCAATTTTCGTCGAAGGCGATCTGGTGGCCGAAACCCGCGCCGACGGCCTGATTATCTCCACCCCCACCGGTTCCACCGCCTATGCGCTGGCAGCGGGCGGGCCTATCGTGCATCCGGCGGTGCCGCTGCTGCTCATCTGCCCTATCTGCGCTCACTCGCTTACCCAGCGCCCGTTTATCGTCGGCCCCAATGAAGTGATCGAAGTGCATGCCGACTGGGAAGGCGATGAAGTGGCTGCCGGTGAACTGGAAGCGATGCTCACGGTAGACGGCCAGGTCGGCGTCGTGCTCCAACCCGGCGACGTGGTGCGGGTGCGCCGCTCCGAACATAAAGCCCGCTTGCTGCGACGCCCTTCGGAAATCTTTTACGACCGGTTGCGCCAAAAAATGAGTTGGGAGTAATTCAGGGAGACGGAATACAGAATACGGGAGAAGTTGTTTCCATCACTTCCTCCCTACCCCTTCCCATGTTGCATGAACTTCGTATTGCCAACCTGGCAGTGATAGAACAGTCTGAAATTACTTTCGGACCTGGGCTGAATGTTCTGACGGGTGAAACCGGGGCCGGGAAATCTATTCTCATTTCTGCATTGGGACTCCTTATCGGTGAGCGAGCCGCTGCCGAGCAAGCCGGTAACGGCAAGGCTTTCGTCGAAGGTATTTTCAACCTCTCCCGCTCGCCCGGTGCCCAGGCGATTTTAGCGGAACAGGGAATCGAGCTGGAAGATGGCAATGGCCTGCTCGTCACCCGCGAAATTTCTGCTGAGGGCCGCAATCGGGTGCGGCTCAACGGACGCTTGGCCACGGCAGGCATGCTGCGTGAAATTGGCTTGATGCTAGTCGATCTCCATGGCCAGCACGAGCATCAACTATTGCTCAAAAGTGAATCGCATCTCGAATTTCTGGATAATTTCGGCGGTGAAGAGCATGCCGCCCTGCTCCAGAAAACTCGTGAAGCCTGGCACACTTTCCACGCCGCGCAAAAACAACTGCAAGAGCTTAACCAGAATCAACAGCAGCGTGCCCAACGGCTCGATATGTTGCAGTATCAAGTCGATGAGATCGACAGCCTCGCTCCCCAGGACGGCGAAGATGAAACGCTGACCGAAGAACGCACCCGCCTGCTCAACGCCGAAAAACTCCGCGAA
>DAITOV010000448.1:0-3432 GCA_036833945.1 Abditibacteriia bacterium | reverse complement strand
GCGGGCCGCGTCGGCTGCGATGATGAACTCGGCAGATTTCTCGGTGGCCGCTTCCGCGTTGTAGTCGTTAAAACCGAAGGTTCTCTTGTCCGAGGTCGCGTAATCGGGAGTTTTATACCAGGCGTGGCCGGAAGCGAATTTACCGTCGTTGTTATGGAAACCATAGTCGGTCGGATAAAAAATGCCGGTGGCGGTTCCCGCGTTAGCGGGCCATGCCGGAGCCGAGGGGTCTTTAAAGAGCTGGTGGCTCTTGACATAGGGTTGCAGTTTGGCGCGAATCGACCAAACGGCAGCTCCTTCAGCCGTTGTCGGATTGTCACCCTGGCGTTCGGTTACGCTGGCCGGATACCGGCCATCGTTATCCTGTAAGTATTGAGCGACTGCGAGTCCGATCTGCTTCAGGTTGCTCAGGCTCGTCGTGCGGCGGGCGTTAGCGCGGGCGCGGGCGAAAACCGGGAAGAGAATGGCGGCGAGGATTGCTATAATTGCTATGACAACAAGCAATTCGATGAGTGTAAAGCCGGTGCGTTTGACAGATTTGTATTGCATGGAAACCTCTAAATTAAATTAAAATGTGTGGCGTAAGAGAAAACGCCGGTTGAAATTGTGGGTAGGGCGCGAGGGAAAGCCGTGACGTCCGGCAAAAAAAGACACCGAACTCGAAGGAGCCGGTGCATGAAGGTTTAAAGATGGAGAAAGATCGCGAAATTCTATCGCGCAATCGTCGAATGGCAATACATTCTCCATCGCTTCACGCCCGGCAACAAACAGCAACACATACACATTTCCTGTGCACGCGCCGTGAATTGATGGGTTGTTGAAGTGAGGGAATACATGTCAGTCGTTAAAAATCATTTCCCATGCCTTGCATAGGAGATAAGAGAATTATAGTCGATGAAAAGTTTTTGTCAACTGAATTTTTAGCAAAAATTTTCACGACAGTTGTATCTGCGATAATCTTAAACGTATGTTACCCTCCCTGCGGCTGGCGATTTATTGTGGTTTTGGTGTATTTTTCTGGATCGCGGCATTGCTGATGCCGGGGTTCGTGGTGGTGGCACTCCTTTATAACCTGGTGCTCATTCTGGCGGCGGTGCTCGACTTCTTGCTCTCGCCAACTCCCGCAGAATGGGAGATTGAACGGCACATTCCCGAGCGCATGAATTTGGGGGTGCCCAACGCGGTAGGGATTTCGGCGCGTCTCAAGGGACAGCGTGAATTAGCCAAACCGATTTCGCTTACCATCCGCGATGAATCTCCACTGACCTGGCAGGTAAAAAACGAAGAACGGGAGAACATGCACGTGGCGCGAGTGACCATGCCGATCAAGCCGCGTCAGGAAACCCGCACCGAGTATTTTGTAACCCCCTCTCGTCGTGGCGATTTCGAGTTCAGTCATCTGAATGCGCGTTATCCCACCTTATTAGGTTTGTGGCATCGTCAATTTCGGCGCGAGGCCAAACAAGCTGTGCGGGTTTATCCCGATACCACCGAAGTGGCTCGTTACGAACTTCGCCTGCGCCAGGGGCGTTTGCGCGATCTCGGTTTGCATCTGCTGCGTTTGCGTGGTCAGGGCACCGAGTTCGAGAGCTTGCGTGAATACACCACTGGTGATGAATACAAATCCATCAACTGGAAAGCCAGCGCCAAGCGCGGCAAGCTGATCTCTACCGACTACGAAATCGAACGCGACCAGACGGTGATGATCGCCATCGATTGCGGCCGCATGATGACGGCGATGGCCTCTTCGAGGGAGGCTGGAGGTTTGGGGCTGGAGGCTGGAAATAGTAGCGAAAACTCCCCAGTCTCTGGCCTCCAGTCTTCAGTCCCTCTGAGTAAGCTCGACTGTGCCATTAACGCCACTGTGCTGCTTTCTCATGTTGCCGCCTCAATGGGCGATGCGGTGGGGCTGTTGCTCTTTTCCGACCAGGTATTAAAATTCGTGCCGCCGCGTAAAGGGCGGGTGCAAACCGGAGTGATTATCGAAGCGCTCTACGCTGCCCAACCCACTCTGGTGGAGCCGGATTACATGGCAGCCTATGAATATCTCATTGGCCGTAAGGTGCGGCGCGCGCTCGTGGTGACTTTCACCGATCTTATCGATGCCGAAGCCTCGCGTGAATTACTGCTGGCCAGTGGAGCTCTTCGCCGTCACCATAATCCGCTCTGTGTGACGATCAACAACCGGGACGTTCTCGAAATGGCACGCGCCTATCCTGAACGATCCGACGAAATGTATTCCAAAGCTATGGCCTTGCAGATGCTCCAGAGCCGTTCCCGCGCTCTGGAAGAGCTGCGCCAGCGCGGAGTGGGCATTCTCGATGTCGAAGCGCGCGAACTCACCGTGGCGACGGTTAATCGCTATCTCGACTTGAAAGCCCGGATGGCGCTTTAAACGGCGGGTAGATAGTAGGTAGTAGACAGGAAACGGGAGGCAATCGAAGCGTTATTCTTCTGCGTCTCCCTATGGATCGCCGGCATTTTGCTTCTTAATTTTTTAAACACAAAGAACACAAAGGATTCACAAAGAACGACAAGAATTTTGTGATCTTTGTGAATCCTTTGTGGCCTTTGTGTTAAATCCCACGACTTCTTACGCCGATGCACTGGTTGCATTGGTGAGTGAAGCTTTCTGCGCGTTAGCTTCTTGTGCCTTTTCGCGTCCGAATAACAATCCATCTATCGAAAGTTTGCCCGGTCCATTGAAAAGCACCAGTAAAGCGAAAGCAAAGTAGGTTGCGGCCAGTTCCTTGGAGGGTTCGCCGGGCGTTGCGACAAAAGGATTCGCAGCATGAGCGGTTGCCATGGCTACAAACATCGTGAACGCCACGCCAAGTGCCGCCAGCGGTGAAGCTACCCCGAAAATCAAAGCCAGCCCGCCACCGAACTCACTCAAGAACGCCAGAAACTGGAAAAATCCCGGAACGGGCGCGCCTTCGCCCATCCAGCCGAAAGGACTGCCGATTTTCTGCATGCCATGCAATACCAATGCCGAACCGAACACCAACCGCACCACCAACAATCCCCATGCGGCCCGTCCTTTTGCAAAATCCCCGTAAATCGCCTTAATCATTGTTTTCTCCTGTTAATAGTCGGTAAATAATTGTTAGAACAATATTTGCGCAAGCAATTAAAATAACTATAAATCAAATTATTTGCGCATGCAAGTAATTTGGAGTAAAATTTTTTATATGGCTACAAAAAACGCGGAAGAGAAGTTGCATCTGGGGTGTGGGCGAGAGGATGAAGCATCGGAACTAACGCATGCCAAGCATATGGCGTGGTATCAGTTGCTACGCACACATGCTGCGATTTGCCGTGAAATGGAGCGGCGCTTCGATAAAGGCTCTAAACCGGTGACAATCGGCTGGTACGATGTGCTGGTAACCCTCGAAAAAGCCCCCGATGGCCGCCTGCGGATGAGTGAATTGG
>DAITOV010000447.1:0-3443 GCA_036833945.1 Abditibacteriia bacterium | reverse complement strand
GACCATCAGCATCGAACCCGGGCCGCCGCCGGTGAGGAAGTGGTTGCGGGCCTTGAACTTCTCGCCGTGCTCTTTCAAGTAGCGGTAGAGGTAGTAGTTATTGACGAAAGCGACATCGACTTCGCCGTTCGCTACGCCTTCCACCGCCGGGCCGTTGCGCTTGTAGACGACGGGCTTGTTGGCATGAATGCCTTTGACCCAGTTTGCAGTGCGCTCCTCGCCCCACTCGATGCGCATGGCGGTGACCATGGCGTGGAACGAAGCGTTGGCCGGTGCCCAGCCGATGCGGCCTTTCCATTCGGGTTTGGTGAAGTCGGCGATATCGGCGGGCAGGCTTTCCGGCTTGATTTTATCGGTGTTGTAGGCAACGACACGGGTGCGACCCGCCACGCCGACCCACTGCTTGTCGTCGGCACGGAACTGCGGCTGCACTTTTTCCAAGGTTTCATCGGCCAGTGGAGCCAGTAAACCAGCCTTGGCAATGGCACCCAGGCCGCCCGGGTCTTGCGCAAAGAACACGTCGGCGGGAGATTTTTCGCCTTCTTCTAATAAGGTGGCGGCGATTTCAGGGGTGGAGCCGTATTTGACGGTAACCTTGATGCCCTTTTCTTTCTCGAATTTCTTGATGAGCGGATCGACCAACTTATCGCTGCGGCCGCTGTAGACGACGAGTGCATCGGTTTTTTCAGTGGCAACGGGGGCAGAGGCTGCGGCGTTGTCGGCGCTGCCGGTTTCGTTGGAGGCGGGTGGGGCAGTGTTACAACCGGCGATGGCCAGGATGGAGATTCCGGCTAAAAGTGTGGAGAATTTGCGAATCATGAGAGCAGTCCTTTGATTTTTCTACGGTGTTGAAAATGCAGCAATGCCGGAGCGCGATAGATATCGTGCTCCGGCATTGATATTTAAGTTAAAGCAATGCGACAAGGCAATTACGCGCCGTTACGGGGATCAAAGTGGCCAATACCGGTGGGCGCATTGTAGACCTGTTCCCACTTAACCCATTTGGAATGACCGTCCAGATAGGCCACGTTAAAACCATCGAAGTGGCGGGTAGTGTGGATATCTTCAGGAACCTTCACGCCGTCTTTTCGGGTGCAGAAGCGTCCGCTCAAACCTGTTGCAGCGTGACCATTTGCAGCGCAGCTACCGCCTGTTCCCGAACCACCCGAAGCACCGTCTGGGTGCCAACGGAAAGAATGGAAGTAGTTACGCTGGTCGCCGTTATAATCTGGTGCTTCTGCCAGGAGGATAACCATTGAAGGTGCTTGCACGGCTGCCAGATGGTGTGCCACATGGGGAGCCATCCCGCCCAGCGCGGCAAGTGCAGTTGCTTTGGCTGTCGGATCTGTTATCGATTCAATATCCGTGTTCAGCATTAACATACCATTGAGTCCATATGACGTAACCCGCTTGTAGCCGGAAGCGCCCGCCAAAGAAGTAGCGACATTCCACTCGGGACTGCTATCACTGGGGCACCGCAAGATCTGTTTGCTTTTCAGGTATGGTTGAAGAGAACCGTTTGCCCAGTGTGCTCCATCGGCATCAGTTCCTTTATTTAAGGGAAACCGTTCATCGTAATCCTGATAATACTGGATGAAGCCCAATGCGATTTGTTTGGTGTTGGAAACGCAAGACGCACGGCGTGCGTTTTCACGTGCCCGGCCGAAAACCGGGAACAGGATTGCTGCTAAAATAGCTATAATAGCTATAACAACCAATAACTCAATAAGCGTAAAACCTTTACGGCCAACCTTCTGTGCGGGGGTAACTGTTCGGCTACATTGCGTAGTCGACATCCTCTGGCTCCTTAAAATATCCACTGTTTTTGCAATTCCTATACTTTGTCTCGGAATTTACTGATGAAATTGTAAATGCCATTTTTCCGAGTGTCAACCTCGGAATAGGAATCTTAACATTTTCTTAATATTTACAAAATGGGGAGATGTTTGTCCTGTGAGGGTTCCAGATACAGTTAAAGGCCGTTGCAAAGTGAACTTTGCAACGGCCTTTAACTGCTTACTTCGAGTTCCGGCATAGGTGTGAATTGTTCTGTATTCAGGAAAAAATCAAGTGTTAATGAGAATATCCTTTCATTTTCAGGCGCTTTTTACGCCACCACATCAGAACCCCGGTCGCGAATAAGCCCAACGGTAAAAATCCGGCGATGGTGTAGAGGATTTTCGACCACAGGCCGCCGAACAGGCCGACGTGCAAGTCTTCGACAAGCGCCATGGTTTTATGCCCGCGGGAGGCTTGTGAATCGCGTTCGATACTGATGGTTTTGCCGGTGTAAGGATCAAGATTGAGCGTGCCTTCGCGCCAGAATCCCTTGCCGTTGTGTTCGAACATGACCTGATAGGGTTCGTCGCTTTTGACCGGACGTTTGACGTAGAGGAGGAGAGTTTGCGGCAGTGCCACGCTGGCTCGTTTTATCAGTTCATCGTCGGTTAAACGCTGGCCGCTTGGTTTAACCGTCACCGGTTTGGAAGCCACCGAGCCATCGAGGGCTTTTTCGATACTATCCTGCGTGCTGCCGTTATAAGCCAGGACAACAGCCGTCACCGTGGTGACCAGCAAAATGGCGTAGAGATAAATGCCCAATACATTGTGGAGGTCTTTAATGAACCGTGGAAATGAAGCTTTGCGTTTAATACTCAGGCGCAGTTTGAGTTGATTGAGGTTTGAGGGCCACCACAACCATAGTCCCGAGAGCAGCATGAAGAGCGTGAAAAAAGAGGCAATGCCGTTGGCGATTAACCCCTTGGCTTCCATAATGAGGTTGATGTGGAGGTGTTCGAGCTTGCCCGTCGTGAAATCGATGACCTGACGGGGAGGGTTCACTTTGCCCGAATAGGGATCGACGAGGAAGAGCGTGTAAGGGTAAGGCTTATTGGGACGGCTGAAGATGTAGAAGGGAAAACGATAGTTGGGCAGAATGACAAAAGCCATTTCCTGATCGGTGACGCCCGTCTGGTCTTTTTTGAAAGATGCGACCGCCTCTGAGAGTGAAATCTGTGAAGTTTGCGTGGCGGTTTTTTCGAGGGGAAACATCGCTCTCATTTCTGCTGCAATCAGTTCCGGCCAGGCGAGTGAACTTCCCGTCAGGCCGATCATGACAAACCACAGGCCCAGAATGAGGCCCGTCCATAGGTGAATGAAGAAGAAGATGCGACGAGCCACGCGTGACGTATGGTGGGGAAGTTTCATTGAAGAAAATTGAAAGGCAGGAACGGCGATACGATCTGTAATTCGTATCGCCGGGAGGCTCAATAGGTTATGCGTCTTTACTGACCGGCGTAATACATCGAATCGGTACCGTCATCGGGGTTGTGAGTGGATGAGAGGTAACCGATGTTGTGCTTTTTGGCGGCAGCCGTACTGTGGGCGGCATTGCTTGAATAGTAAAGCTTGATTGATTTGGCATGGCCGTCCACGAAAACAAC
>DAITOV010000446.1:0-3474 GCA_036833945.1 Abditibacteriia bacterium | reverse complement strand
CGCTTTTAAAGCCACCGTAGAAGTGAGCGACTTGCAGGGCGCGCAGCAGAAAATCGATAAGGGCAACATCGAGCTGCGCGCGGTGGGCTACATGCCCGAACGCATCAAGGAAGAGCCGCTGACGGCAGGCGACTATACCTACTATGTCTCCGATTCGTCGCAAGGCCGCACTGTGATGTCGCACGTGCCCAAAATTCTTCAGCCCTATAAGGGTTCCGTTGAAGTGAGCGAAACCAAACAGTTGTGGCTCACTTTCCAGGTGCCGGCAAACACCAGACCCGGGCAGTATCAGGGCATAATTACGGTCAAATCCGATGGCTTGCCGCCTCAAACAGTGCCGGTTACGTTGACGGTGCATCCGTTTGAGCTGCTGCAATCCGACCGCATTCAGGGCGTCTACTGGCTGATCGACGATTACCAGCATCAAGAGGCTGAGTTAGCCAATATGGCCAGGCATGGCATCCGCGCTGTCACCCTCAGCGGGCAAACACCGCTGGAGTTTCGCCGGGAAGGCGATAAAGTCGTGGTCGATTTTTCCCGGCTCGACCCTCTGATTGAGAAGATTAAAGCCGCAGGACTCAACGCCTACATTCCTTTCTCGACCGCCTCTTCGCGCGTGATTCTCAACGATTTTCTGCGCGCCAATCCCGATATCAAAATGTCCTCCGGCAATGCCTATAAGCTGGCTGTGGCCCAATTAGCCGAGCATTCCCGGAAAAATAACTGGCCCGAAGTGCTGTTCTATCCTGTCGATGAAATTGGCGGCGGACAAGGTTCAAGAGATGCGCTCAAATACCTGAGCGGCCTGATTCGCGAAGCCGTGCCGGATGCCAAAATCTATACCACCGTCAACAACTTCGCCGCTGGCCTGGAATGCATGGACTATTTCGACTACGCCACCGTCAATATCCCGCTCACCCGCGAGCAGGAGCAGGCCTTTCTCGATAAGGGCAAGAAATACATGCGCTATGGCAACGGCTACAATTTCAATCCGCGCACCTCGCGTACTCTCAGCGGCTACGGCTTCTGGCAGCGCCCGGCGGTTGCGATGTATTATTACCATTATCGCTATATTGTCGGCGATCCCATGAACCCGCTCGATGGCACGGCACGCGATTTCGTGCTGACCTATCCTTCACCGGACGGGCCTGTCGATGCCATTGACTTTGAAGCCATTCGTGAAGGCAACAACGATCTGCGCTACATTCGCACTATGCAAGTGTGGATGGAAAAAGCCCAAAAAGCGGGTAAAGCTACGGCGAGGGTGAAAGAGGGCCAGGCGGTTCTGGATGAAATTACGGGCAGTAACCCGGCCTATAACCAGTATGACCTGGCCGGTGTGCCCAACGAGAAATACCATGAATGGCGCAGCCGCATGGCACAGGTTATCATCGGGTTGCAGCGCGAACTGGGCAATTCATGATGTAGTAAAATCGGAGTCGGTAACTATGTTCGAGACAAGGCGAACTTCATGTCGATACCGGCTCAGCGCTACGATCAGGAAATTGTCACCGTTTTCACCCAGAAGCTGCTGCCCTGGTGGCAGCGATATGGCCTCACTCACCTGGTAGCGAGTGCGCCAACGCTCCGTGAATTCAAGGCGCAGCCGTTGCCTGAAACCATTCGCACTACGGTGAAGAAGCGACGCGGCAAGAAAATCGCCGTGCGCGGCCCGCGCGTTTTTGAAAATACCAGCTTCAAAATTGCCCGCTGGCCTGAAGATGGCCAGGAGACGATTCGCTATCCCTCGCTCTGTTGCGTATTGCAGGGCGAGGCCGATTTTCACATTGCCGATTACGTGGTGCATTGCCCGGCCGGACACTTCATGCTGTTCAATGCCAACGTGCCCCAGCCCGATGGCCAGAGGTCGCACTTTGAATGCGAAGATACCTCACAACGCTACTGCGAGGTATTGTGGCTGCTGGTGCCTCCCGGAACCAATAACAGCATTTCTTCGTGGATCTGCTATTCGCAGGGCGAGAAACATTGGAGCCGCCGCCTCTTCGACTACTGCCTCATCGAGCGTCTGGAAGTGCTCTCCTTTTATAACGCGTTTATGCGCGAGATTACCGAGCAGCCCACCGGCTATCGCGAAATCGCCGAATTGAGTTTCGAGACTTTCCTCCGCTTTTTTGCACGCGAGCTGGATGAAGGCAGGTTTTCCCACATGGCTTCGCGCAGTGCCGATCGACACGGCACGCCGCATTCCAGCCTGGGGGCCATCGACCTGGCTCTGCGCCATATCGACCGGCATCTCAATCAGAATCTCACCACCCAGAGCGTGGCCGACGCGGTGTATATGTCGCGCTCCAACTTCATCCGCCGCTTCCAACAGGAGACGGGCCAGCCGTTTAATGCCTACCTCACCAAACGCCGCCTCGAAGAGGCCCGACGCCTGCTGGGCGAAGAAATTCTCTCGGTCGAAACCGTCTGCGGCCTGGTGGGCCTGAGTCCTTCGCAATTGCGTTACCTCTTTCAGAAGAACTTCAACCAATCGCCTTCGCAATTTGCCGCCTTGCAGCAAGGAAGGAACAATTCCGGCGGTGGATAGACAATACAGGCGTTATGAGTGCAAACTCATTGGGTATAAATGTACTACGCAAGAGGCTCTCCAACGATAGGCAGGAGTCGAAAATAAGCGTGGAGGATGAAAATGAGAAAGGCCCAGGCCAAGCTCTTGAAGAATAAACAAGCGTTTACATTGATAGAATTGCTTGTCGTAATTGCTATTATCGCTATTCTCGCATCGATTTTGTTTCCCGTGTTTGCCCGGGCGCGTGAAAACGCCCGTCGTGCCAGTTGCCAGAGCAATATGAAACAGTTGGCGCTGGGGTTTCACCAATATTTGCAGGATTACGATGAGTTGTATCCCATCTACAACAGCTCCACTGCACCTGTTGGCTGGGCCGACAAGCTCCAGCCCTATGTGAAAAGCACGCAAATTCTCCAATGCCCCAGCGACACCACTGAAGCTCCCGGCGGTGCCACGCCGTGGAACTCCCTGGGCTATACCGACTATGCTTATAACCTGTCGCTGGGGTTCGATAATACCACTTCGGCAGCACGTGGCCTGCATTCGGCGACAGTGACGTTTCCATCGCTCTTAATTCTGTTGGTCGATCAGGGCAGCGATGCGGCGGTTAACAGCCGCGCCTATCACTGGACAGCCGGTGCCGGTTCGTTCAACACCGCAACGACTCGCTCCCCGGGACTGGCTACTTTCCTCGGCGTCAACCCCCAGCGTCACCTCGATGGCATGAACTATGCCTTTGCCGATGGGCATGTGAAATGGCTCAAGGCTTCCAACGCCTCGCGCAGCGCCCAGGCTTATAACTGGTGGACGACCAACGCCAACACCCCGGCTTCGGTCGGCAGCCCGACTTTCAACCCGACCCCGTAATTGAAATTATGAATTCACTCACCCGCATTTGTTCGCGCCTGATGTTCCTGGGCGCAGTTGGTATGACGACTCTT
>DAITOV010000445.1:0-3492 GCA_036833945.1 Abditibacteriia bacterium | reverse complement strand
TCGCCACCTTCTCCGCCGCCACCGCCAGCAGCTCCACCGCCACCGCCGCCACCTTGACCGTTATCGATCATGGCGTTGCTTTCAGCATAGACGCGATAGCGCTGAACATTTGTGTCGAGGCGCATCCAATCTTCATAGTGGGTGAGGACAACGCCTTCGCCGCTGGCATCGACACGAGTGTTGGCCGCTTCGAAGGTAACCGTTTTTTCATCAACACGCTTGCCGCCTGCATTCAGGGCGCGCAAGGTGAGCTTGTGTGTACCTTCGTTGGGCAAACTGGGAGAAAACGCCTTTAAATCGAATGTGTTGAGTTGAAAAGTATTGAGCGCCGTGGCCATGACGAAGTTGCCGTCCAGCATCACCATGACGTGGCCGCCATCGGGAACGCCGGAGTAACGCACCGTGATTTCACCACGCACCTGCTGGCCCTCCTGTGGAAACAGGATTTGCAGTTGCTGCGCGTAGGTCACGCTCGATAGAAACGTCAAGAAAGCAAAGAGGAAGAACCGGGACGATCGAAACATAAAGATATATGTACTCCTTACCACCATTTTACCGCGTTTATCCGGCAATCACCAATCAATCTTTTGATATTATCGGAATTGTGCCGATCACAACTTTTGAAACGTCACTCTTCTCAAGAGAAATAAAACGCCCAACCCCGTCGGTCATCAGTGAATAACCGCCATTGGCAACCTGCACCACCGGTGTTTGGTTCTGCGCAGCCCGCAGCGCACACATCGCTGCATGCTCCCAGGGCGCTGAAGTGCCGGCAAACCATTCATCGTTGGTCAACACAAATAAAGCCTCCGCTCCATCTTCAACCAGGCTTTTAGCCGGGCGTGGAAACGCACTTTCGAAACAAATAACCGTGCCCAAACGCCACCTCGATCCATCCGATCGGCGAAGCTGCATCGGCATCGCATAAGTAGCCGGGGTTACCGGGGGACGCGGTGCCAACATCGCCAGAAAAGGCAGCGACTCGCTAAACGGTGCCCGTTCGCCAAACGGCACGACACGCATCTTTCCGCTACGCTGCGTGAGTTGACCGGATTCAATCAAGACAGCATCATTGGTCATGGTGCCATCGTTTTCAAATACCTGGGCACCCGCGAGAATCGGCGTTGCCAGGCTCTGGCTCAACGTTTCAATATCTTCCCGCTGCTGGGCTGCAGTAGGGGCCGCGCCGAGAGTCAACGTCGTTTCCGGCCAGACAACGAGTTGAGGACGATTGGGATGGGCACTTTGGGCAGCCAGTGTTTCATGGGATAAACGCCAGGCGGTAGAGAAATGCGATTCGCCGCCTTCCCGTTTTTTCGCCAGGCTCGCCACATTGGTGGCAACCAACGCTATTGGCGTTGGCGTGTGAGGCATACGGTCGTAACGTTCGATGCGCCACACACCCCACAAGTGCAACATCGCAAAAACCAGCAAAGGAATCCGCCACATGCCGGGCGCTTTAGCCGTGTTCTCCGGGTGTACCCACAAGGCCATACAGGCAGCAAACCAAATACAAAGTGCGCTCAACCCGAATTGCCCCATAAAATAGGCACTTTGCAGCAGCGCTATGTTACTCCACTGCGAAAATGCCGGAGCGCCCCAGGTATGGCCCAACACACCATAGCTGCGCAGCCATTCAAACACCCACCACAGCAAGACGCAACAAATTGGCAATAACAGAGGTTGACTGCGAAACAAAGAAGTGCGCGGGTTCCACAGCCAGGCTAAGAACGCCAATCCCAGGCCATGAACTACTGCGATTAACCCCACCGACAAAGCACCAAGTAAAGCACCGATAACCGGGGAGACGCCGATGACGCCACCGGCTTTAGTAACAGTGGGCAGTAGCCACCAATTATGCAGTGCATAACAGAGCAAACCGGTGCCCCAACCATACAAAAAACGAGACCGGGGATTTTCGATGTCGCTCAAAACAAAAAGGAGGGGAACAAATGCAATCCAACCGAAGGCAAATAGCCCCCATTGCGTCATCGACAGCCACCAGAGGAGTGCTGTCATAAGGGCGGCCAGGGTAAATTTTTTACGAGAATCGGATGGCATGCGAGGCGATAACAGCGCGACTTTCAACTGCGCCTGCGGCAAAAAATTGCCGCAGGCGCAAGTCGATCTCGATTATGGTTTGCTTGATTCTTCGGGAAACAACAGGAACCGGTCTCCAGGCTTGAGGTACCCACGTTCCACCAAAAGTTGTTCACGGCCTTTTTCCGACTTCAAATGTGCCAACCGCCCCTGCTCTTCAGCATTACGGCGCTCAAGCGCATCAAGCTGTGTCTGCCTCTGTGCCACCTGTATGCTGACCGTAGAGAGGTTGCCACGGGCCGCCAACATGAGCGGCCACAACGAAACACACGCTACTGCCGACAGCCCGAACCCCAGCCATTCCCATTTCGTGAGGGAACGTTTGAGGCGTAAACGCCTCCGCTTAACCGGGACCGGCTTGGCGACTGGAGTCTCGTGTTGTTCGTGATGTACAGGCCCGGCGACGCGAGCAGTGCGCGCTCGTGTGCGAGGTGAACGTCCCGGCGAAGATGGTTGTGATGTTGGCTGCATTGCTAACTCCTCAAAGACCGAAAACGGCGACACATTTCCATTTAGGCGTTACGAACACCCCTATTCTCTTACCGCAAGTTGTAAAAAGCGTTCCGACCGGCGAATTGGGCAGTTTCGGCCAATTCTTCTTCGATACGCAACAACTGATTGTATTTTGCCACACGATCGGTGCGGGCCGGTGCGCCGGTTTTAATCTGTCCGGCATTGGTCGCCACAGCGATATCAGCGATGATCGCATCTTCGGTTTCACCCGAACGATGGGAGATCACTGCAGTGTATCCGGCGCACTTGGCCATCTCGATGGCGGCCAGGGTTTCGGTAAGAGTACCGATCTGGTTCACCTTGATCAAGATGGAGTTGCCGGCCTTGGTTTCGATACCCTTCTTCAAGCGCTCGGTGTTAGTGACATAGAGATCGTCGCCCACCAACTGCACTTTGTTGCCGACTTTAGCATTCAAAGCCTGGTGACCGGCCCAATCGTCTTCATCGAAACCGTCTTCAATTGAGATGATCGGATATTTTGCACACAAGTCGGCCCAGAATGCGGCCAGCTCTTCACTGCTCTTTTCGCCGCCTTCGCGCTCGAAGACATACTTCTGTCCGTTGTGCAACTCGCTCATGGCGGGGTCGAGCGCCAGCAACACGTCTTCACCCGGCTTGTAGCCAGCGGCTTCAATCGCCTGCATGATGACGCCCAGCGCATCTTCCGTTCCCTTCACGTTGGGAGCAAAACCACCTTCATCGCCCACAGCAGTGCTCAGGCCACGATCGTGCAGCACGTTCTTGAGCGAGTGGTAAATTCCGGTGCCCATGCGAAGCGCTTGCGAAAAGGTTTCAGCGCCAACCGGCATGACCATGAACTCCTGCAAATCGACGCCGGAATCGGCATGCTTACCGCCATTGAGGATGTTCCTCATCGGC
>DAITOV010000444.1:0-3495 GCA_036833945.1 Abditibacteriia bacterium | reverse complement strand
AGCAATGGAAGCACATTTTTGCTTATACGCTCGATCCTCGTTTTCTGGCCGCCGACGATAAAGTTTGCACCTGGGGCGATTGGCAGCGCGATTTTTATCGTGGTTATGAGCCGACACCAGCGTGTGCCGAGAACATCCAAACTACCGGTCACCCTCGATTCGATCTTTATAAGCCTGACTATCGCGAATATTTCGCGGGCGATGCACGCGCGCTCAAGGAGCGTTTTGGCGACTATGTGTTGATGAATACCAATTTCTCCTTCGTCAACAAACCTCGTGGCCTGGACAACGCCTTTTCAGCACGATTCGGTTACGATCCCGCCGACCCGGAAAAGCGCTATACCCAGGTCAAGCGTTGGGCGCATCTATCGCAGATTCTCTCTTGTTTCGTGAAGCTGGCGATGCGACTGAGCCGGGAGTTTCCCCAGCTCAATGTTGTGATCCGTCCTCATCCTTCCGAGGACATTACGTTTTACAACATGATTTTCGCTGACGTGCCCAATGTGCATATCGTGCATGAGGACAGTGTGGGGCCGTGGATTCTGGGTGCGCGCTGCCTGATCCACGATGGTTGCACCACGGCACTGGAAGCTCATTTCGCTGAAACTCCGATTCTGAACTATAAGCCATTCGTGGACGAGTCGAACGATAAATTCTTGCCGAACCTGTTTGGCCGCAAGTGCTTCGACGAAGAAAGTGCTGTAGAGTATATGCAAGAAGTGCTGGCGAACAAGGTAGCCACCGATTCAAAGCCTCCTGCCGACCAGACGGCACTTTCGTTGCTTTCAAACTTCCAGCACGATTCCTGGACGGCGCTGGCAAATGTGATTCATGCTTCGGCCCAGAATGTGGCCCCTGGTGAATTATCGGTATCGCAGGCGACAAAAACCTCGCTTTCTCGCCGGGTGAAGAGTAGGTTAGGCTTGGGCGGGCGTGCGGGTAAAATCCGTAACGGCAAGCTGCCGGAATTTTACGGACTCAATCCCGAGCGTGTAGATGAACGTTTAAAGTCGGTGAGCGCATTGCTGAATAAGCCTTTGCAACATCGTTTTTATTCTACGGAATTGCTTTGTGTCGAAACGGCTTGAGTTCTAAGATCGCTGGAATGACTCGCAGCAGCTTAGAATTTGATTTAAACCTAAATTTAGTTGAAAACGTACTTCATTGAGGCATACCTAATTATGTTTAAGAAGAAAAAGGGTATAGAAAAGAAAAAGCTTTCTATACCTCCCTTTACCATGTTGCATACCTGCCGTTTTTTATATCAGCAGAGGCTCTTTGAGCAAGTGCGTCATTTGGACGGCGATATCGTTGAGTGCGGCGTTGCCCGTGGCGTTACTTTTATTAAGTGGGCAATGTTGATTTTCGATGAATCGAATCATCGGCGCTTGTGGGGGTTTGATTCGTTCGAAGGTTTTCCCGATCCTACCAAGGAAGACGACAGCATCCGAGGTTCCCAAAAAGGCGATTTGAACGTCAGCACGGTCGTTGCGATTCAAGACTTGCTCATTTCTGCAGGTTTGCCCGAGCAATGGGTGCGCGCGCACATCACCCTGGTACGTGGTTTCTTTAGCGAAAGTTTGCACAAGTATACGGGTGATAAGATTGTACTTTTGCATATTGATGTCGACTTGTACCAGTCGTATTTAGACGTTCTGGAGCAACTCTACGATAAAGTAGTGCCGGGCGGAATAGTGGCATTCGACGAATACATGAATACGCTCGAACACGAGAAATTTCCGGGTGCTAAAAAAGCCATTGACGAGTTCTTTGCAGATAAGAATGTTGTGATGCAGCGCGACGTTCCAAGTGGCAAATACTACATTGTCAAGCCGTAATAAGAATAGCTTGTGCCTAGCAGGTAAGTGAATGTAAAAGGTGGCCATGATGAATAACGTTCTTGCTCCGCGTCCATTACACCCGAAAAAGTGGCGTAAGTTGCCGCGTTGGATGATGACAGGCTCCGATCGTCAACGCGATTTTTTTGCCAATGCAAAATGCTCTTTGAATAAGGGTGTTGCAAAACGGCGTGAGATGGCACAACAATTGACAGCTCAAGAGCTTGAAATTCCCAAGGAGAAAGGCTTTCTCATATTAGGGCCGTCCACTTTTCCCGAAACTCAGGAATTAACCCGCATGGCCTGCGAGCGTGTTGAATCGTTCGATCTTACCGGCATAAAAACACGCAAGGCGCAACTCAAGCAAGGGTTTATCGATATGAACACACTCACACTCGATTCGCCCTACATGAAATTCGCGTTGCGCCCCGATGTGTTAACGGCTATTTCACGTTACCTGGGCGTCGTTCCTATCCTGGTCGATGTGGATGTTTGGCATTCCACATATCCCGGGACTACGGAATATGAAAAAAGCCAACTCTACCACTGCGATGCAATCGATGTGACGCAGATGAAAATCTTTCTCTACGCTTCTGCGGTTGAAGAGGATGCCGGGCCGTTGGTTGTTATGGAAGCGGCTTCTTCCCAGGAACTGCGCGACAAGCTGGATTACAAATTCACCCCGGCTCGTATTCGAGTGTCGGATAAAGAAGTTGAAGATAATATTTCAGCAGAACATATTCATCCTATTGTAGGTGAAGCCGGAACATGGGCCTTTGTCGATACCGCACGCTGTTTTCATTATGGCAGCCGTTGTGGCCAGGGAGCCGAGCCACGCATTGTTGCTGTTTTCGAATATTACACGCCGGGGGCCTTTGTATTTCCCATCGATTATCGGAAGAAGGCTCCTTTAAAGCACCTGGCTACCCCGGAGCTCGAACCCATACAACGCCTGGCACTGGGAATAGAATAACGTTCGTTGCCTTATGCGCATAGCACTTGTCGTCAATAATTCGGGTCGCGATCTCGCCGGTCTTTCATTATTAGCGACAGAACTCTGCTCAAACGATGCAACGGCTTTTCTTGTTCCCATGCCCTTGCAGCGGCGCGAGTTGGCGGCGCTTGCGCCCGATTTCATTCTGTTTAATCAACTCCGCCCTTTAAATCAACCCGTCGTGCAGGAGTTGGTGGATTGCGGCATTAAGTTTGGAGTGCTGGATGACGAGGGTGGCGTCTTCCCCAATTTCGATTGGTATGGACGTCAGCTTGCCCAGGAAACCGGCACGCGTCACGCTGCGTCTCTCTTTTGTAGTTGGGGCAATAAGCTTGCGGGGTATGTTGCACAGCAGGGCTGGTATCGCGCTGAGGCTTTGCGTGTAACAGGGCATCCAAGGTTCGATTTTTACGCTCCCTATTGGAAGAAGTTTGAGTTTGAGAACCCGTTTAGGGGTGAGGGTGGCGCTCGTCCTCTTATTCTGATTAATACGCGTTTTTCGCGTGCTAATCCTGCTTTTGGCAGTGTTGAAGATGAAGTGCAAACGCTCATTAAAAGCCGGGGCTTTTCTCCTGAAGAAGCTCAGCACTATCAGAAACAAATGTTGGGAACATTGCACGGTATGGCTGAAATGACAGGGCGTTTAGCCGAGCAGTTTCCCGA
>DAITOV010000443.1:0-3532 GCA_036833945.1 Abditibacteriia bacterium | reverse complement strand
ATGCTGCAAGTATCGGACAAAACAAAGAGTCTGTAAATAAATATTTTACAAACTACTACCGGCTTCAACCGTAATTAATCGCCCTACCCTCTTGCGCTTCGCCGCGTGCTACCCGGCGTTTCGTTCATCCAGCGCTTATATTGCCGGGCAAAGAAGAAATGGTCGCTATAACCCAGCGCACCGGCGATGTGCTCCAGTGTCATATCGGTTTCTTCGAGCAGTTGGCGGGCGCGTTCCAGTCGGATGTGGATTTGAAAATGGCGCGGCGACATGCCGGTGAAAGCCTGGAAGCGGCGGGCAAACTGCGAAGGTGAAAGATGCGCACGTGCCGCCATTGCGGGCAGGGAGAGAGAAGCGCCCGGTTCTTGCCGCATCTCGGCGATGATTTGTTCGATAGCCGCATCGGCGGGTTGGAGCGGCGGTAGAATGAGTTCGGCCTGTAAGTGCAGCAGCATCTGGTGTACCCACGCCGTGCTCTGAACCCGGCCCAGGTCATCTCCACGGGCGTATGTGCGCTCAGCCCAGTGGCTCATCTCCTTGAAATGGCTCCAATCACGCAAGTTAATAGGGCCGTCTGGAAATACAAAGCCCGGCTGTGGGCCAACCCATTCAAAGTGTACGGCGAATACGTAGAACCGCTCGATGGGATCTTGGGTTCCCAGTATGCGCGTGCCGGGCGGTATCACGAAGCAATCATTTTTCGCGGCATCCCACATCTGGCCGTCAAACCGTAGTTGGCCTTTGCCTCCGGCGACATACCAGAGGTCGTAATCGCGGAGTGGCGGCGGTTGCCAGCGCCATGTTGGTTCGCAGCGATACCAGCGCGGCATAGTAGTGAGGCGGATATGATGCGTGCCCAGGGAATCTATCATGGTCAGGCCCCTTTTTGGAGTGCGGTGACTTGTCACCGCGTCGTGTCGGCGGTTTATTGAAACGAAGACGTAACTATTCTGTCTTCGCGGTGACAAGTCACCGCACTCCAAATTGACAGTATGACAAAGCCATGCGTGAAAAGTGCAATTTTATGCGGTGATATTGAATGGTGCAATCGTGCCGCTCATGCGAAATTAATAAGCAGACCGCAGGAGGTTTTCATGCAAGCAATTCAATACCCACCCTGTCCGACAAACTTAACGGAAGCGGATTGTGCCCAGTTCGAACGCGACGGCTATCTGGCTTTCACGAACGTGCTGACACCCGAAGAAGTGGAACAGGCACGCGCCGGAATTACCGAATTAGTGCAACGCGTGGCGCACGACCCCACCATCGAACGCAAGGGGCCGTTCTGGTCGCCCAAGGATAAACGCATCGTAGTGCAGTTTGAAAAAGGTTATGAGCCGCAAGGGGCCGACGATGAGGAGTTGGAACTCAAAGTGCGCAAACTGATGTATTACCAAGAAGAGCATCCGCACTTTGCCTACTTGGCTAATGAGCATTCGCTCATTCACTCGACCCTGCACGCTCTGCTGGGCACCGACGCCCTGCTCTACGCCGATCAGGCGATGATTAAACCGGCGCACATCGGCCGCGAAAAGCCCTGGCATCAGGACAACGCCTATTTCGCGGTGACGCCACTTTCGGCGATTTGCGGAGTGTGGATCGCCCTGGAAGACGCCACCATCGAAAACGGTTGTATGCACGTGCTGGCCGGACATCATCATGGCGGCGCGCTCAAGCATCATCACACCTACGACTGCGAGATTCTCTCCGACCGCATCGACGCTTCGCTGGCGACACCGGTGGAACTTCCCGCCGGGGGCGCGATGTTCTTCTCGGGCCTCCTGCCTCACCAAACCCCGGCCAACAACTCACCCGAGCGGCGACGGGCGTTGCAATTTCATTATCGCAGCAAGAACAGCACCATCGTTACTAAGGAAGAGTATTTTAAGGTTTTCATCGAGGCTGATGGCACTCCGGCTTCGTGCGCGGCAGCGGAAAGAAAGTCAGAAGGCTAAATGCAGAACTGTTCTGCCTGGGAACTCAAATCATCTTCCGAAATGAACTATTTCGCAAAATCCAGCACGCGATTTGTCACTCTTGGGGTCAATACAACACCTGAAATCCCCCACCCAACCTCCCCCTGAGGGGGAGGAGTGACGCCTCGCTAAGCAAAGAAAAAGCGCCCCGCCATCTTGCGATGACGGGGCGCTTTTAGGTTAAGAAGGCAGAACCGTTCTGCATTCTGCCTTCTCACTTCCGACTTTTTAGTACATTCCGCCCATGCCGCCCATGTCGGGGGCTGCCGGAGCTGCGGGAGCCTTTTCCTTGATTTCGGTGGCGACAACTTCGGTCGTCAGGATCAAGGAAGCGATGGAGGCGGCGTTTTCGAGAGCCGAGCGGGTGACCTTAACCGGATCGACGACACCGGCGGCAACGAGATCGACATACTCTTCGGTGGCGGCGTTCAAGCCATGACCAGCCTGGCCTTCACGAACGCGGTTGACCACAACGCTACCTTCCAAACCGGCGTTGGTTGCGATCTGGCGGAGCGGCTCTTGCAGAGCGCGACGCACGATGTCGATACCGGTCTGTTCGTCGGCGTTGGCACCTTCGATCTTTTCGAGACCGATGGAGGCCTGCACCAGGGTGGAGCCGCCGCCGGGGACGATACCTTCTTCAACCGCAGCGCGGGTGGCCGAAAGAGCATCTTCGAAGCGGTGCTTCTTCTCTTTCAGTTCGGTTTCGGTAGCAGCGCCGACCGAAATCTTGGCTACGCCACCGGCCAACTTGGCCAAACGCTCTTCCAGCTTTTCGCGGTCGTAATCGGAATCGGTCGATTCGATCTGACGGCGGATCTGCTGCACGCGACCAGCAATGGCGTCCTTGGTTCCGGCGCCCTTGATGATGGTGGTTTCTTCCTTGGTGATGATGATCTTCTCGGCCTTACCAAGCGCGTCGAGTTCGATGTTTTCCAACTTGATGCCCAGGTCTTCGGAGAGGAACTGACCACCGGTGAGGACGGCGAGATCTTCCATCATGGCCTTGCGACGGTCGCCAAAGCCAGGGGCTTTCACGGCGGCCACGTTGAGGATGCCACGGATGCGGTTGACAACGAGGGTGGCCAAAGCTTCGCCTTCAATGTCTTCCGAGATGATGAGGAGCGGGCTGCCGCCACGGGCGACTTTCTCCAGCACGGGAACGAGGTCCTGAACGTTGGAGATTTTCTTCTCGTGCAACAAGATGACCGGATTTTCCAGCACGGCTTCCATGCGCTCGGGATCGGTGACGAAATACGGGGAGAGGTAGCCCTTGTCGAACTGCATACCTTCAACGATCTCGACGGTGGTGCCGGTGCCCTTGGATTCTTCGATGGTGATGACGCCATCTTTGCCGACCTTGTCCATCGCTTCTGCGATGAGGTCGCCGATTTCGGCATCGTTACCGGCAATGGCGCCAACGCTGGCGATACCGGCTTTGTCGGTGACCGGAGTGCTCAGGCCACGGATGTTTTCAACAGCAGCGGCAACGGCCTTGTCGATACCCTTTTTAACCGACAGCGGCTTGGCACCGGCTGCAACAACGCGCAAACCTT
>DAITOV010000442.1:0-3579 GCA_036833945.1 Abditibacteriia bacterium | reverse complement strand
GGCCCCGATCCAATCACGATCTTTGCCTTGCAAATCGCGCAGCGATGACAAGGCGGTGGTCGTGATAAGCAGTTTGCCGCCGTTTTGCACGTAATCCTGTATCCAGCCGATTTCGCGTTCATCGAGCTTGGGAAAGCCATGCGTCACGATCACCAGCGAATAGCCGCCCCATAATTCCGCAGAGACGAAACCATCGCCATTTTCAAAGGTAACTTCGTTGGGTTCGAGAATGTTCTTGATGATCGCGGCGCGCTCGTGAGTGCTGTAGCCACTACCCATGAGCAGAACAGGCTTGGCTGCGTCTTGTGCGGTCACCGGCAAAGCGCAGCCGTAAAGCACGGCACACAGAACCAAAAAAACGAGCGATGGAAGTTTGAGGAAGTTCATACAAAATTAATACGGAATCAAGGAGTCTTGACTTGCAATAACGATTTATTGAGCCGGGTCGGTTTTTCAATGCCCAACTGTTTTTTGACCTGCGCATGCCACTGGCGGATATTCATATCGTTGGTTGCGGAATAAAGTCCTTCGTCAATCGCCGCCCAATCGCGGTGTGCCAGCAACATCTCTTCGCGCTTTTCACCCAACTCGTAAGCGCGGCGCAACACCTTTTCTTTTTCCGCCGGATCGATGGTGATTTCTTTATCTTTATTCAGATTTTCAAACATCTCCAATTCAATACCCCAATCGGCGATTTGCCGATAGCAACGCAAAAGTTCGAGCAGGGTTTTGGTGTATTCAAAACCAAAGCGGTGGAACATGACGCGCTCGCCATATTCCCCGGCCGGTGCCAGCGCCTCAGCTTCCTGCATGTGCTTTCCAGCTTCTTCCAGCACCGAAGGTGGAAACACAATTTCCCAGGAGTTGACCAGGTTGCGATAAGTCATGCCGCGCGCATCGATAATGAAGCGACGCTTAGGCCAGTTGGCGGCAATGGCGTTTTCATAAGTCTCAAAATACTTGCGCATCGCCGGTGCGGCGGGGCCATAGGCATCGCGATAAAAGTCACCGAGCATTTTCGCGCTGTCCTGCTGCGGCGACCACATTAAGCGCATTACCGCCCAACTATTGGGAGCCTGGGTGGAAAAGGCCTTGCTACCTTCGCCATAAGCCGCCAGGAAGCCGCGTTTGGAAGCGTAGGAGAACGATTCGCCAATTTGCCTGGCATGGATGAAAGGCAAGTCGAGCAAATAGTGATTGCCCCACCCTTCCCGCATGATCATGTGGGCGGAGACCTTTTGCCACTCTTCTACGCCCTGCTTCCACTCGGCCTGATGCTGTGGATCGGCAAAGGCCATCGCCTGATAGACAAAGGAGAGATAGAGATTCGGCTCCAGCTTTTTGATGCGCACGGGAGGCTTGTTATAGAAGGTGTAGGCAAAAATACCCACGCCTTTGTCCGGATCTTTTTCGCGCACACGACGCGCAATTTCGTTGGCGTAAGTAAAGATGCGGTCGCTGAGTTGCGGATTCTTGCCGTCGTAGGACAGCAGCCCCGGCACGTCCAGGGCGCGGCAGCGTTCGCATTCGCAAAAACCACCGCCATCACTGGGCGAGATACTGGTGATCTTGTTCTTGGTATCAGCCAGCACAAACTCCACCATGCGGTCGAGTACTTCGGGGTTGGTGGTACACATCTGCGGCGGACGGCGTTTACCGTCAACCAGAGCAAATAGCTCGGGTTTTTCTTCGACCAGTTTGGCTAATGCCTCTTTATCGCGGAAATTGAACGCCGAATACCAGCTATGGCCGAACCAGGCGCGGGGCACCCAGCCCTGACGGGTGCGGCGGCTCCATTTCGCGGTTTCTTCTTTTAACTTTGATGTATGGACACTACCGTATCCGACGCTGTATTGCCGGATGATGAATTCCGGCGTGCGGCGCACATCGAGCACCGGGATGACGGCATCGGCGTTCCTGGGCACATGCTCGCCAAACGGCCCGGGCCAGAACCACTTCACGCCCAGGGTTTCATCGAGCAGAGTGTAGATCGCCAGTTGGCTCCCGGCGGCCACGCTGAGGGAAGTCGCCTTGCCCGGCTGGTCGTGACCGGCCAACACCAGGCCGCCCGGCACCGTCCTTTGCATCCACTCTTCGGTTTTCCAGGGTGCAAGTTCGCTTCCTAAAACCTTCTCGCCAGCGTCCTCGCCCACGAAGAAGCTCAAGCCTTGCGCTCCTGCCGTATAGCGCGAAAGCGGCACCACTTCAATTTTCTGTCCACTAATACGCCCGGCGTAATTAGCCAGGTCTTGCGCGCCCATTTGAGTGGCAGGCGTTGCGTTATCGGCAATGACCACTCGCTTGAAATCGGCGAGTCGTTGCTGGGCTTCACTGCAAGTTGCCATCGCGGTTGTACAAAACAAGAGCGCCAGGAGGATTTTTTTCTTTTGCATAGTTTTCTACGATGCCTTCGCTTTAGGCTTGGTATATTCCAGTTCGATAATATCGCTTTCCGGTTTGCCTAAATACTTGGCAACCGTTTGGTGCCACTGGCGGATACCCGCTTCGAGCGTCTGCGCGTAAAGCCCTTCGTTAATAGTGAAATCCTGACGCGCGGCGTTGAGCAGCTCAATCCGTTTCTGCCCCAGGACCCAGGCCCGCTTGAGCCACTGGCTTTGCTCGGTCAGGGTGTAAGTGAGCGGCTGTTTGCGCCGATTCTCGAAGAACTCCAGGGCATTTTCAAAATCGGGATTCTTGAAGGCGCGCCGTCCCGGCTCGACCGTAGCCTGGTATTCAAAACTTTCCAACGGGAAACCGGTGCGACCCAGCTTCTGGTAGAGGTCGAGTAGCTCTGCCATCAAAACGGTGTAGTCGTAACCGCGCCGGATAAACGCTACTCGCTGCGCCAGTGCGGCATCGCCCCCGGCAGCTTTTTGAGCGGCATCCAGCTTGGCTTTAGCCGTGGTTAACGTCTGCGTATCGAAGATGGCGTGATAGTTATTGACCAGGACAACGTATCCCGGCGACATACCCTGCTTGCCCCAGCCACTGTTGACGGCTTTTTCCATTGTTTCGTAATACTCGCGCACGCCTTTTCCGGCTGGCCCGAAGGTCGCATAAAAATCGTTTAAAAGCGCATCCGTGTCGGCCTGCGGATTCCATAACAAATGCGTCAGCACGTAGTAGTTGGGAGCCTGGGTCGCGAAGTTCTTACCGGTCTCGCCATAAGCCCCTATCAGGCCGGCCTGGGCGCCCATTTTAATTTCGGTGGCAATTTCGCGTGGGTAGACGACCGGCAAATCGAGCCAGTAGTGCATGCCCCAGTATTCCCGCATCACGATTTTGACACCCTTGGACTTCCAACTATCGATGAACTCCTTGTATTCTTTGCGTCCCTCCGGCAGCATCAGTTGCGTGGCATAGGAAGTCATCGAAAGATAGACGTTATCGGGCAGTTTCTTGATTTTTTTCGGTGGCTGACGCGAATAGGTGTAGGCGAAAGTGCCGACACCAAGACCGGGACGCAACACTTTCACGCGCCCGGCGATGTCGTTCACAAAATCCCAGTAGGCCGCGTTCGTATCGCCCTTGGCGCGGCAAAGCTCGCATTCACAAAAGCCGTAGCCATCGTTGGCCGAA
>DAITOV010000441.1:0-3584 GCA_036833945.1 Abditibacteriia bacterium | reverse complement strand
ACGATATCGAGCTTCTGGTTGCCCGGCAGCGCCAGCAGGTTTTTCACGAACTCGTCACGCAGTTGGGGATTGGCGATGCAAAGCTGGGCGTCGATGCGTTTGCCGTTGACCAGCGAATACCATTCGGGGTGAGCCTCGAAATACTTCTTGGGCGGCATCACGCTGGCCCAGGCATGGCCGAAATTGGCGTTGAGCTGGTTGCCCTGCCGGGTGCGCCTGCTCCATTCGCTTAATTCCTGATTGCGTTCCTTGGCCTGGAAGCGGGTATAGCCACCCATCAATTCCCGACGACGGAACTGCGGCACGCCACTGCGATTGAGCTGGGGAATCGGCAGGGAGGCGTTTTGGGGAATGACTTCGCCGCTTTCACCCGGCCACAGCCAGCGCACGCCGCAAGTCTCTTCCAGAAAGAGCGAAACCGCATGATCAACCCCGGCCAGCTTAGCCACGGTTTCATTGCTGCCGGTAAAGAGCAAACCCTCCGGCACGCTGGCGATCATCCAACCTTCCGGCCCCAGTGCGGCGGCTTTGGCATCGAGTTCGGGGAAAAAGCCGCTGCCGACATAAAAGCGCAGCCCGTCACCCGTTTTCTGGGAGGTAATCGGCAACTCGTGCCCGGCGATTTTTTGGAGGTGGTATTGCAAATCCCCGGCAGCAGCTTTCACTGCCGGGGGAGCATTTTCGCCCACTGCGATACTGCGATAATCCGTCAGTGTCTGCGCTGCGTTGGCAGCGGTAATCAGACCGGTCATCACTAAAAACAGAAGGGCGCTAATAATGCCCTGCATCCGACGAATCTTGTTTAAACGCATTAAGTTAAGTCCCATAAAGTAGCCGTTCTAAAAATAGGATTGGAATAGGGGTACCATTTCACATGACCGTCCACGAAGGCAAAAACCCCGCCTTCGAGATGCGGTGCAAGCGGGTCGTTGGAACCGGTCGGATTGCAAGTGAAACGAGTACCAGTGCTGTTGGTCATTTCAGCGAAAATCACGGTCTCGGAAACCACGGCAATCGCCGCCAGGGCCTGCCCGGCAGCCGTGGCGCTGTTCGTCTGGGGGTAGTTCAAGCGGAGATTGTTGTAACAGTAGCTGGTATTGGCTGCTGTGACACCCCCGATTATGGAATTGTCTTTTTCACTGGGACAGCGGAAGAGCTGCACGCTCTTCATGTAGGGCTGCAATCGATTCATCCAGGTCATCTGGTCTAAAGAAGTGCCTGTGTAATGGCCGAACAGTCGCTCGTCGTTGTCCTGGGCATATTGCAACGCCGCCAACACCAACTGCTTTTCATTACTCTGGCATCCCGAACGCCGCGCATTCTCACGCGCGCGGGAAAACACCGGAAAAAGAATGGCAGCCAGCAGAGCTATGATAGCAATTACCACCAAAAGCTCAATTAATGTAAAACCAGGTGCCTTGCTCTGAAAGGAGTTTCCTTTCTTTTGCACTGAAATCGCCATGACTGTTACCTCGATTTGAGATGTCTTTGGATTTGTGTCCTTCGACCAACAATATATACCCCGTTTGAACATCTTTATAACGTCTCATTCGGTTATTCACCGTCTCGATCGGACATTTTTTAGGTTTATTTTTTATTCATTATCGACCGCTGATTGCGGAGCGGCCTTGAGTAACTCCTTGGTCAAACGAGTCGGTTTATCGATGCCCAACTCTTTCTTAATCGCTCCGTGCCACTGGCGCATATTCCGATCGTTGGTAAAGGTATAAAGCCCCTCGTCCAGTGCAGCCCAGTTGCGGTGGGCAAGAAGCAGGTCTTCGCGCTTTTCACCAAGTTCATAGGCGCGTTCCAACAATTGTTGTGCAAGCGCCGGGTTGGGTGCGAGTTCTTTGCCTTTGTTCAAATTCGCAAACGAATCGATCTTCATCCCCATATCGGATAATTGGCGGTAGCAGCGTAGCAGTTCGAACATGGTGCGCGCATACTCTTGCCCGTGTTGATGGAACCTTACCCGATCGCCATATTCGCCATCGGGCGCGGCGGCCAGGGCCAGTTGCATATGCCGATCGGCCTCCGCGACGACTTCTGCCGGGAAAACGACATCCCATGAATTGATCAGGTTGGCATAGGCGACACCGCGCGTATCGACCAGTAACCGGCGCTTGTGCCAATTTTCCGTCAAGGCGTTTTGATAAGTTTCAAAAAAGTCCTGCATCGGCGTGGCAGCAGGTCCGTAAGCATCGCGATAGAAATCACTCAGCAAATTCGTGGTGTCCTGTTTGGGGTTCCACATCATCCGCGTAATGGTCCAGCTATTGGGTGCCTGGGTGGCAAACGCTTTGCTGCCTTCGCCATAGGAAGCTAAAAAGCCCCGCTGCGACGCAAACGAAAACGATTCGATAATCTCGTTGGCATGGATGAAGGGAAGATCGAGTAAATAATGATTACCCCACCCTTCCCGCATAATCATGTGCGCCGAAACTTTCTGCCAGTTTTCCACACCCTGCTTCCATTCGGCCTGATATTGCTGGTCGGGAAAGGCCATCGCCTGGTACACGAACGAAAGATACAGGTTCGGCTCTAATTTCTTAATGCGCACCGGAGGCTTGTTGTAGAAGGTATAGGCAAACATCCCCACGCCTTTTTCCGGGTCTTTTTCACGGACACGACGCGCAATTTCATTCGCATAGGTAAAGATGCGGTCGCTCAATTGCGGGGTTTTGTTGTCGTAGGCCAATAGTCCCGGCACATCCAGCGCTCGGCAACGATCGCACTGGCAAAAGCCGCCGCCATCGCTGGGCGAAATGCTGGTGATTTTGTTCTTGGTATCTGCCAGCACAAAATTCACCATGTGCTCGATTACTTCGGGGTTGGTGGTACACATCTGCGGCGGACGGCGCTTGCCGTTGACCAATGCGAACCATTCCGGTTTTTCCTGAAACAGCTTTTCCTGCGCCGCTTTGTCACGAAAATTGAAGGCGTCGTACCAGCTATGCCCGAACCAGGCTTTGGGGATCCAGCCCTGGCGGGTGCGCCGCTGCCACTTGCCCGTTTCCTCGCGAAACTCCGGCGTATGGTAGCTGCTGTAACCAACGCTATACTGGCGGATCATGAACTCCGGTGTACGGCGCACATCCAAAACCGGTATCACCGCGTCTGCATTTTTCGGCACGTGCTCACCAAAAGGCCCGGGCCAGAACCACTTCACGCCGAGCGTTTCATCGAGCAATGTATAAACGGCCAACTGGCTGCCCGCCTCCACGCTGATGGAAGCCGCCCGGCCCGGTTGGTCGCGACCGGCTAATACCAACCCTTGCGGCACCGTCTTTTGCAGCCATTCTTCGGTTTTCCAGGGGCCGAGCTTCGTGCCAAGCACTTTTTCACCAGCCACTTCGCCGACGAAAAAACTCAGACCGCCGGTGCCGGAGGTATATTGGGAAAGCGGGGTAACGGCAATTTTTTGCCCGCTGATGCGACCGGCATAATCGGCCAGGTCTTGCGCTCCCATTTGCGTGGCAGGCGGCGCATCATCGGCAATGACCACGCGCCGGAAGTCGGCCAAGCGTTGCGGCTCCTGTGCCCGGGCGTTGGAGAGATGTAACAGTGCGATCAACAGACAGCCC
>DAITOV010000440.1:0-3592 GCA_036833945.1 Abditibacteriia bacterium | reverse complement strand
GTTGCGCTGCGTCAGGTATTGCAACAACTGTGCACGGCCATCTTACGAGCGAACGACGTAGAGAAGTTCGCATGGGTCGAGCAGATTCGCGAGGCCGTGCAAGATCACGGAGCTTTGCTTATTCACTTGGTTCCTGAATTCTCACCTCTGCTGGGAAGTCAGCCGCCACTGGAAGCGATCGGTCCTCTAGAAGCGAGGCATCGTTTTGCATCGCACGCAAACGCTTGCCGCCATATTCATCCCAGTTGTGGACTTTCAGCTTTCCCTTCACCAGGTCGAGAAAACCACTGGCTACCAGCGCCTCCAGAAGTTGTTCGGGGTCGCCGTCCCACATCATGCCGAAAGCGATTTCTTCGGCGTCATATTTCGTCAGGTCGCCATCTTGCGCGAAGCTCATGCACCAATGCCACAATATATGCAGGTGCCCCACAACGTGCGGAATGGGTATTCCAAGTTTACGAGCCAATCTGCGGGTCTTGGGGTGGTCGCTCATGTACTGATGGCTGGGAATCCATGACATAACAATTTCTCCTTTCTACGTGTTAAAATTTTCGGGACGCATTTTTATTTTTACGACCCGAACTATGGCTAAATATTTGTTGCTGATACCTGTCGTTCTTCTGGCCCTGCTGGCACTTCCCGTGGTGCTGGTGTTGTGGCTGGGCTGGAAAGGCTGGATCGTCTATTTTCTGGTGCTCATTGCGCTGGGCATCATCGCCAAGAAGCTGGTTGTTCTGGGCATTCGTCGCGCGATTCTCTCGCCCTTCATGGCGAAAAGCAGCGTGCTCAAAGGTGCCCAGGTGCGTCTGCATTCGGTGGAACCTGCGCCCAAGCCACAAAAAGCGCCCGAACTCATCGAAGCCGATGACCACGAGCACTGGGAAGAGGTGGACGACGCCACGCAAGTGCGCGAATACGAAAATTGCAACTTCTACTACATCGACGCCACCATCACGCCGCAGCCCGGTGCCAGCGAAACCTTCCAACTGTGGGAGCCGGGCGAATTGCTGCTGGTGGACGGCGATACCCAGGCTATCTCGCCCGGCGACGATGAAGACGACCATTTCGGTGTCATCGAAGATGTCATGGTGTGGCAAGACGGCGATTGGGCCGTCGATGAAATCGGCAAATACGAAGGCCCGCAGCGTGTGCGTATCCACGCCGGTGTGCCGCCCAATGCCCAGAGCGCTCGCCTGCGCTACTACTTTGAAGTGTTCGGCGAAATCAAATTACCGGCCTCGCGCCAATACGACGTTTTCGACAGCGTGCAGTAAAATACCTGGCCGCTATGCAAGTTCTTTTCGTCGCCTCCGAAGCCGTGCCGTTTAGTAAAACCGGGGGCCTGGCCGATGTCGCCGGGTCGCTCCCTGCCGCTTTGGCGGCCCATGCCATCGATGCCCGCACCATCGTGCCGCACTATCGCAACACCGATACCACCGGCTATGAGGTTGAAGCCATCGCCGACCTCTCCATCCCCTTCGATGGCCGCCTGCAACGCGCCACCCTGCTGCGCGCCACTCAAAACTCAGAACTCAAAACTCAGCACTACCTGTTAGATGCTCCGCAATACTTCGACCGCGACCAGCTCTACGGCTATGAAGACGATATTCTCCGCTTCGGCTTCTTCTGCCGTGCCACCTTGCGCGCCTTGACTGCGTTGGATGAAAAGGACAATTTTAAGCCGCAAATCCTGCACTGCCACGACTGGCACACAGGCTTGTTAGCGGTTTATTTGAAGAGTTTGGGGTTGGGAAATGTAGCGAAAACCGTGTTCACGATCCACAACTTAGTATATCAGGGTTTGGCTGATTTTTCAACGCTGGCACGGCTGGGTTTACCCGATTCGCTCTTCAATTATCACCAGCTTGAGTTCTATAATCAGGTCAATCCGCTCAAGGGCGGGCTGGTGTTTTCCGATGCCATTACCACGGTTTCGCCAACCTATGCGCGCGAGATTCAAACGCCCCAGCACGGCGCGCAGTTAGAAGGCGTGCTGGCCGAACATGCCCACCAGCTGCACGGCATCATCAACGGTATCGACTACGGCGAGTGGAACCCCACCACCGACAAATACCTGGCCGCGCCGTTTAGCGCCGCAGATTATACGGGCAAGAAACTCTGCAAAGCCGACCTGCAACAGACGGTCGGCCTGCCCCAACTGCTCGACACGCCGCTGATCGGCATGGTATCGCGGCTCTCTTCGCAAAAAGGCTTCGACCTGGTGTTGGCCGCTTTAGAGAATGTCCTCGCCCTCGGCTGCCAGTTGGTGTTACTGGGCGATGGTGACGATTACTACAAAACCCGTTTTCACGAACTGGGCTTGCGTTACCCGCTGCAAACCGCCTTCGTGATGGGACAGCGCAACGAGCCGCTGGCGCATAAAATCTATGCGGGAAGCGACCTCTTCCTGATGCCTTCGCAGTATGAACCGTGCGGCTTGAGCCAGATGATTTCCCTGGCCTATGGCACCATTCCCATCGTGCGCTCCACCGGCGGGCTGGCCGATACCATTCACCAGTTCAACAGCACCACCCGCGAAGGCAACGGTTTTGTGTTCCACGATTACAACACCGCCGCCATGCTGGGCGCGATTAGCCGGGCGATTGAATGTTACCATTCCAGCGATTGGCCCCAACTGATAGCGAACGCTTTTGAGAGTGATTTTTCTTGGAATGTTTCAGCGCGGGATTATGCAGCGCTCTATCGCCGTCTAATTTCGTGAAGAGCAGTGGCACAACGCTTATCCGTAGAGACGCGATTTATCGCGTCTGAGCCTCATTACTTGTGTTTTTGCCTCATAGCCGGACGGCATCTCTATACCTTGTCATCCTGAGCCTGCGAAGGATCTCATCGCACATTTCTAAATCTCAACGTTTGAAGCAAGAAGTTTTAGGTTACTATTACAAGATCCTTCGCAGGCTCAGGATGACAAGGTGCGATGACATAGTTCAGCAATTAATCAAGATAAAATAGTAAGCCCCAGACGCGATAAATCGCGTCTCTACCCGTCCGTTAATGCTCCGCTTTTGCCTGTGGGCAAAAGAGTTCTCGATACTAAATCATGAAATTTACAGATGACGCTGAAAAGTCTCAATTCATCTTCTTATACGAGCAAGCGCAAACCCACTATAAGCACGAACGCCACGAGGCAGCTTTGAAGGCATGCGAAGAGATGTACACGATATGGCCAGATGCGGGGCCGGTTTCTGAATTAATCGGACATATCTACTATTTCGGAATAGGCGACTTAGATCGGGCAATTCCCTCTTACGAAAAAGCAATCAAGGCAGGGCCGCGCGCTGAAACGCCTTCGCTGGGATTGTTCCATGCCTTGTGGGATATGAATCGAGAAAACGAGGCGTTCGATGAAATGAGACGGTTTCTTTCGATATCAAATTCTCAAGCATACACTGAGCTTCTCGATGATATGACAAAGGAATTAAATGTGGCACATAGCGACGAAGCAACTGCCCTCGAAATTCTGGAACTGGTTCGGAAGAAAGTGAACGAGTGCCGTTAATTGATAACCAACCACAGGTAATACCAATCCCGAAAATTAACTTCCTATTAGGTATGGTGCTGCACAGATGGT
>DAITOV010000439.1:0-3604 GCA_036833945.1 Abditibacteriia bacterium | reverse complement strand
ACCGGTGTTCTTACTGAGCCGATGCTGGACGCGGTTTTTGCCAGGTCACGGGAATCGATGGATTGAACAGATTAAACACAAAGGGCACGAAGGTTTCACAAAGTACACAAAGAAAGACTTGAGATGGATAGACAGATGCAAAGCCTTAAAAATCTCTTCGTGTTCTTCGTGTAATCTTTGTGAACTTTGTGTTAATTCCCTTTGTGTTGTAACAAACTATGGAACGACATTTACATCGACTGGATAACGGTTTAACTATTGTCGGAGAGTATTCCGATGCAGCGCGCACTCTGGCTGCGGGTTATTTCGTGCGGACTGGTTCGCGCGATGAAACCAGGGAAGTGAGTGGTGTATCCCACTTTCTCGAACACATGATGTTCAAGGGCACTGCGCATCGTTCGCCTGAAGATGTGAACCGGGAGTTTGATGAAATCGGCGCCCGCTATAACGCCTTCACTTCCGAAGAAGCCACTGTCTATTATGGCAACGTTATTCCCCAGTTCCAAGATCGCCTGCTCGATTTGCTCAGCGATATGATGCGTCCGGCATTGCGCGATGAGGATTTCGACATGGAAAAGAACGTCATCCTCGAAGAGATCGCCATGTACCAGGATAAGCCGCACTTCGTGGTGTTCGACCTGGCGCGTGAAACCTATTACCGCAACCATCCTCTGGGCGCTTCGATTCTGGGTTCGCCCGACAGCATCAAACAGCTCTCGCGCGAGCAGATGCACACTTACTTTACCAGCCGCTATGCCGCCAACAACCTGACTTTGGTTTTGACCGGCAAATACGATTGGGATGCTGCCGTGGCGCAAATCGAAACGCTGTGCTCGGGTTGGAATACAGCCGATGCGCCGCGCGAACTCTCTCTCCTGCAAGCATTGCCGCAGACCAAAGTTGAAAAGACAGATCAGTTCAATCGTGCCCACATCATGCTGATGGCACCCGGTTTTGCCGCTCAGGACGAGCGCCGCTGCGCTGCCGTGGTGGCATGTGAAGCGATTGGGGCCGAAGATGGTTCGCGTTTGTACTGGGAACTGATTCACCCCGGTTTGGCCGAAGCCGCACAGGCCGGCCACGATGCCAACGATGGCGACGGGGTGTATTACGGTTATGTGCTGTGCGACCCCTATAAAGCGAGTGAAGTATTGCAGGCATTCCGCCACGTGGTGCGCAAGGCGTGCGACGAAGGGCTTTCGATCGAGGAAGTCGAGCGCGCCAAGCGCCGTCTCGCTTCCCATTTAGTCCTGGGCGCTGAAACGCCGATGGGGCGCTTGCGGGCCGTGGGCATGGATTGGCTCTATCGCCGCGAACAGAAAACCCCCGCCGAATCTTTGCAAAAAGTACTGGCCGTCACGCCTGAAGAGGTGAATGCGGTATTGGCGCTGCACCCCTTTGAACGTGCCACAACGGTGGCATTGGGGCCGGTAGAAAAGCTGACGGCGTAATAATATCGAGAGGAAAGATGCCTTGAGCGAAAAGACTGCTGCTGAAGCTAAACCCATCGAAGAAACATCCGAGATTGAAATTTCAGTGTTGCCTGAAATCATCGAAGAAGAAAAAGGCCCGCTCTCGTATGCCGACCTGCGCCGTTTCTTCTTTCTGGTCGTGAGTTTTGGTGTTCTGGCGCTGCTTGTAGGTCAACTGGCTAAAATCCTGATTCTTTTTGCCGTTGTCTTCTTCGTGGCGATGGTTTTGAATATGCCGGTCGCCTGGCTCATGCGCAAAGGGTTGAACCGCACGCTTTCGGTCGTGCTCGTGTTGTTGGCGACCCTATCGCTCGTAGGTGGCCTGGTTGCCCTCATCGTGCCGCCAATGTTGGCACAGAGCAATGAACTCATCGCCAAAGCCCCAGACTATGCCCACAGCATCGAACTGCAGTTAGAAGGGCTGGTGCAGCATTATCCGGCGCTCGATGGCATGATTCCCAACACGCGTGAGATGCTCGAACAACTCCGCACTCATGTCCAGCCAAGCGATGCGGCGGGCTTTATCTGGCTGAGCACGCGAACCATCGTCGCCAAGCTGTTTTTGTTTCTCATTGGTGTTCTTCTCACCGTCTTCATCTTGATAAACCCGCAGCCGCTGGTCGCCGGCTTGCTGACTGCAGTTCCCGTCCGCCACCGGGAAGCGTCGCGCCGCTCCATTGCACGCATTATGCTGCAGATGGCGGTATGGATGCGAGCTACGCTCATCATGGGCCTTATTACCGGCGTTTCGACCGGGGTGCTGTTGCATTTGGTTGGCGTGCGTCCGGCGCTGCTGTTCGGCACGTTGGCGTTCTTTGGTGAATTGGTGCCCAATATCGGGCCTGTCACGATGGCGCTACCGGCCTTATTCGTGGCGGCAGGTGAAGGACCTTCCACATTTTTGTATGCTCTTGCTGCAATCCTTTTTGTGCAGCAGATTGAAAGTAACATCTTAGTGCCCTATGTGATGGGGTCGCAGATGCAACTGCATCCGCTCTCAATTATCTTCTTCGCCCTGACGATGGGCGTGTTGTTCGGAGTAGCGGGTGCAATTCTGGCGGTGCCGACGGCAGCAACGATCAAGATTCTCTACGATGAATTTTACCTTCGCCCCCGCCGGGTTCCGTTAGTACAAATCGAAAAACAAGCAGGAGAGTTGGTAGCCGAACGAGCGCCGGTCGTCGATTGACTGGCAGAAGGTCGAGTGAGTCATAAGACTTTTTCGGCTTTTTGAATTCGGAGGCTAATACACAGTTCATATGTCAGAGAAATTGCAAGCAAAAACACCAGAGAACGGGCGGCGCGCGGTCAACGGCGAATCAAGCAACGCCGATACCGACGTGCGGCATTTGTTTCTCCGCTTGCACGGTCCCTCCGTTAGCATGCGTGCCGGAGATCGCGAATCGTTGCGTGATCATCTGGTGATGATTCATACGCCATTAGTTGAGCACTGTGCGCGGAACTTCCTGGCCTCGGGCGAACCGATCGACGACCTGATTCAGGAAGGTTATGTCGGTTTAATCAAGGCTGTCGATCGTTTTGACGCTACCAAAGGGGTGCGTTTTTCGACATATGCCTGCCACCTCATTACCGGTGAAATTCGCCATTACCTACGTGACCTGGGTCGCTTGATTCACGAACCGGGCTGGCATTTTGAACTGCGCCAACGTATTGCCCGCACCAACGACCAACTCACCCAGAAGTTGGGCCGGGTGCCGGATGCCGAGGAAATTGCCCTGGCATTGAACATCGACCCTAAAAGCGTGCGCGACGTGCAGCGCAACCAGCAAACGCTCACGGTGGAATATTATGATGCCGAATCGGAGCGTGAAAGCGACGATTCCGGTGGCGCTTCCGATTGGGAATCGCGCTTGTTTGCGGCTTTCAACGCTAACGGTGCAGCCGAAGCCCTGGTCGAAGACCAGTTAATGCTGGGCAGCGCCTTGCCGCAGTTGCGCGATCTGGAAAAACGCGCTGTGATGTTGTTCTTCTTTGAAGATCTCAGCAAAACCGAAGTGGCGCGGCGCTTGAACGTTTCCATCAACCACGCTTCCTATCTCATTAAACGCGGTGTAGACGGCCTACGGCGCATTATCGACGCTAGCGAAGGTGATGTGGCGATGGAAGATACC
>DAITOV010000438.1:0-3632 GCA_036833945.1 Abditibacteriia bacterium | reverse complement strand
GCAGTGGTTGGCAGCGATGACGCCGGTTTGCAAAAGGGCGCGCGGCTTTTGGGGCAGTTAATCGAGAAGACGGAAGAGGCGCGCTGAACTTGCTTGATGAGCCTGAGGCCAATCTTCTGACTCTCTCGTTTTCATAGCACGCAAAGCCTGCGGCTACGCAAACTACGTCGCGAGTCTTCGCAATTAACAGCAAGCGAATGAGAGATAACCAGGGGAATTAATTAGTCTGTAAAATAAATTTTTACCTGACTTTTACGCAGGGCGGGTGCATTTATTTGCGACCCCAGAGCGTGAGCGACGGGCACGATTTCTTTGCCTCACCAAGCTCTTTGCCCGTGCCCGTCGCTCACGCTCTGGGGTCGCAAATTGAGCTAAAAGCTTCACCTATTATGTGCTCGAAGATGTAAAAGTCGAGGGCTTCCAAATGGTTACTGCATTCATCGCAAAGGTTAGGAAGGAACTTATTTTACAGATTGCTTATCTCTCCACAATTAATAACCGTTTAGGCCATGCGCTGTTGTGGATTTATTATTATCCTGTGCCCTACGGATCAATTCTCTTGACGAGACGAACGTTTGTATTTGGTTGTAAGCGATTGCAAGCAGGTGATCCGCAATATATATAAAAACGAGTTTAATGTGAGAACTACACCAACGGCAGCGCGACCAGTATCGGTATCGGCGTAGCGGAAAAGGTGTGAGTGCCGGACCTTTTTCTAAATCATGCAAAAAGATGCGATAACCGCTGAAGTTTTGCGCCGTGCCGATGCTTATTTGAAGCAATCTGTATTGCCGGTCGATTATTATCGCATCCGGCAGCGCCTTGCCTTTCCGTTAAATCTCAAAGAACTGACTCTGCCGGAAAGCATCGTGTCCGGCATTGCCGTCTATCCCTGGGCCACCTGGTACGCCTGGGCGTTGGAAGAGCGCATTGCCTGTCTGGGTTGGGCCGCGCAGTGGACGGGCAGGGTGCAATATCAGGAAGCGGCAGCGAGCGACCTGGCTATGCTGGCGAGTTGGCCGCGCTACCGCCAGTATGAAATGCCCGATTTATGTTCAGCGCATTTCAGCCGGATTTTGTGGATGGCCGGTCATCATTGGACATGGTTGGATGGGGCGTTACGCGAAGCGCTAACGAAAGCACGCGCGCGGTTGGCCGGTGAAATAATACCATTGCACCGTGCGCGCCTCGGCGAAGCATTCAGCCGGGAAACGATTTTGCAGGGCGAGAAGCCGCATTATGCCGTTGCCAACATCCCCTTTATCGGCGCGATAGGTGCGGCATTAGCGGCCAGTGGCGTGGAACAGGAACACTTGAAGCGCGATCTCAAAATACTTCTCGATTTCTGGTTGGAGATGCGCGATAACGGGCTTTCCGAAGGTGTATGTTACGACGGTTACGTGCTGGATTTCCTGACCGACTGGTTCACGTGTTTGCCCCCCGGCGAGCGAGCGGAATTGTTAGATGATGTGCGGTGGTCGGTTCTCTTTAGTGAATCGTTGCAGACCTCAGCCCCCGGCGATCTGCTGCAAGTGGCACCTATCGGCGACATCGAGCCGCTGGAAATGCCTTTCCATGTCGGCGCTCTGGCTAAGTTGCAATTGTTGCAACAGGAGGCGTTAGCCTCCGAAAGCTCACAGCGGCGTTGGTATTTTGAGAACATCGATTTTTGCGCTCTGCGCGCCGATGCACTGGCGGCTCTTTCCGCATTGCCCCCGGATGTGCAAAGCGCCGTGCCGCCTGTCGAAGTTTGTCACGCACAGTATGCCCTGACGCTACGTAGCGGCTGGGAGGCAAGTGATGTGGCGGTGGTTGTCGCGGCTTCCAATTCTCTGATGGGGCATGTGCCGGCTAATTACGGCTCGCTGTGTATCGGTTCTGTCGGGAAATGGCTGATTCAAACACCCGGTTATCAGCAATATATCCCTAACAGCGAACGCGAATTTACCATAGGTAAGACTTCTCGCAATACACCGATACGGGGCAATAATGGCGTTTCTCTCAAGGCCGGACATGTGCTGGAAAAACAAAGTTGCGATTTAGTGCAGTCCGCCGTTTTCGACCTGACCGATTGTTATGCCGTCACGGGTCAAGCAAATAGTGTGACGCGGAGTGTCTTCTTAACGACGCAACAAGATATTTCGATGGTTCTTGTCGAAGACCAGATTGGCCCGTCAACGGAAGAGAATCTGGAGTATTACTGGCACGGTCACCCCGAAGCGGCCTGGTGGGCGCAAGACGGCTGGGCCATGCTCACGCTGAACGGTCGCACCCTCTGGTTCACTTCGCCTCAGTTCGCCATAGACGGCACTCATATTCAGCGTTTGCGTGGTTCGCGCGGCCAATTAAGCCTGGCAATTTCTTTTTTGTCTTCTCTTGACAAAAACCTGAAACCTCCGGAAATGGTTCAGTGGTTGTTTATTTTCCAGGATGAGTTCCCCGGCTCTGTGGAGCCGATCATCCAAAGACTGAACAAATTAAAAAAGGCAGGAGATTCATGACACAATCGGCAAGCACGGAGACACAGAACGAAGCATTGGCACTGAATGGCGGCACGCCCGCGATCACAGCGACGAATCCGCCGCTGGTGCGGTGGGGCAAGCCGGAACTGGAACAGTTGGAAGAGATGCTCGAGCAAAGCTCGCTCTTTTACTGGAACGGTCCCAAGACCAAGCAGTTAGTGGAGCGATTCCGTGAATTTTATCCGCTCGAACATGTAATGCCGTGCTCCTCGGGCACCGCCGCCGTGCATATCGCCGTGGCTGCCGCAGGCGTTGGCCCGGGCGATGAAGTCATCACCTCCGCCATTACCGATATGGGCACCGTCATCGGTATTCTCTATCAGCAGGGCGTGCCGGTATTCGCCGACCTGGAACCGCATCGCTACACGCTCGACCCGGCCGATGTGCGCAAAAAGATCACCCCCAAGACCAAAGCCATTATCGCGGTTCATCTCACCGGCAACCCCGGCGCTCTGGGCGAATTGCGCGCAATCTGCGACGAACATAACCTGGTTCTGATTGAAGACTGTGCCCAGGCCTGGGGCACCATGTATCGCGATCAACCCATCGGCACCGTCGGCCATATCGGTTGCTGGTCGCTCAACGACTTTAAGCATATCGGTTGCGGCGATGGTGGCATCGTAGCCTCCAACGACGAGCGTTTTGGCCCGCTGTTGCAGAAGTTCGGCGATAAAGCCTACGATCGTAGTGGCACTGCGCGCCGTCCCGAAACCCTGGCTCCCAACTACCGCATCAGTGAACCGCAGTCGGCTGTGGCGGTGGCGCAGATGGAGCGCATGTGGGAAATCAGCGGCAAGCGCGAAGTAGCAGGGCGCAAACTCAGCGAATTATTGGCCGATTTACCGGGAATCTACCCCCACGAGGCCGACCCGCAGGATCGCTGGACCTGTTGGTTCTATATGCTGCGCGTTGACCCCAGCGCACTGACTTGCACGCCTGCTGAATTTGCCGAGGCAATTCGTGCCGAAGGTTTGGGCTGTGGGTTAGGATATATTGGTATTCCGGTCTATAAGTATCCGCTGTTTGCCAATCACAATTTCTTTGGCGGCAGTTGGCCGATCAAAGACCTGGGCCTCACCGATATGGATTACACCAAAGTACACTTGCCCG
>DAITOV010000437.1:0-3677 GCA_036833945.1 Abditibacteriia bacterium | reverse complement strand
CCGGCGCATCGGCCCGCACCGTTCCCAGCGCCATCAACAACGCCCCGGCTAACAGAAGTTTTTTCATCATTGAGTTATCCCCTCTCCCGAAAACTTAATTGCCTGTGCCAAACCCAAACCGCTGCAACACTTTTTGTGCCGGGGCGCTGGTGAGATAGGCCGCAAAACGCCGCGCGGCAGCCTGGTTTTTGGAGGCTTTGATCACTGCCAGCGGATAGACGATGGGCGCGTGCAGCTTCTCCGGCGCGGTGGAAACCACACGCACTTTGGAAGAAATCAGCGCGTCGGTGCGATAGACGATGCCCGCTGTGACATTGCCTAATTCCACCTGGGTGAGCACGCCGCGCACATCCTTGGTGCGCACGCTTTTTTTCTCGACTACATTCCAGATACCGATTTTTTGCAGCAGCTCCTGCGCATACTTCCCCGCCGGCACCGATTGCGGCGCACCGATAGCCACGCGCGCAACCTGCGGCTTTTTCAAGTCGCTGAAAGAACGCACCGCTACGCGTGAGTTTTTTGGAACGATCAGCACCAGACGATTGCTTGCCAGATTGCGCCTGGTATCGGTAATAATCAGGCCGCTTGCTTGCAATTCGTCCATGTTCTTACGTGCGGCGGAGATGAAGGCATCGACCGGCGCGCCGCTTTCGATTTGGCGCTGCAAAGTGCCTGACGAGGCAAAATTAAATTGCACCGTGGTGCCCGGCTGTTGGCGACGGTAATCGGCGGCGATGGTTTTGAGCGCATCCTGCATACTCGCCGCAGCCGAGACGACTATAGTGCCTTGCGCCTGGCTGGTGCCCAGAGAAAAAAGCAGGGTGAGAATCAGTAACAGTTTTTTCATGATCTTTTCCTTACCTGGCTGGCTGTCCAGAAGCTGAGAAAGAGTAAAAATCCGAAGTTAAGCGCCGCCAGCAACCACACATAACGCTCTGCGGTGCTAAAGTCGCCGCCTTCCACCGCCATGTAGATGGCGACCGGTGCGGTGGTGGTTTGCCCAGCGATGTTGCCCGCCACCATGATTGTAGCACCGAATTCGCCCAACGCGCGCGCAAAAGCTAAAATTGCCCCCGCCAACAAGCCACGCCAGGCGAGAGGGATTTCGATGGTCCAGAAAACGCGCGGTCCGTTAGCCCCCAAACACCGGGCAGCTTCGAGGCAATGATGATCGAGATTGCCCAGCGCCGCTTTAGATGAGGTATAAACCAGTGGCAATGCCACCACAAACGAGGCGATAACAGCCGCCCACGGTGTAAAGAGTAGCTGTTGTTGAAAAGCGCGTTGCAGCCACGCCCCCAACCAGCCGTTATTGCCCAGGAACACCAGCAGCGCGTAACCGGTGACAACCGGCGGCAGCACCAGCGGCAACAGTAATATCGATTCGAGAACCACCTGTCCCGGCCCGCGTCGCGCGCCCAACATCCGCGCCGCGACAATGCCGACCACCAGCGCCAAAAGCAACGCCGCCACGGCGACTTTGAGCGAAAGGAAAAGCGGTTGCCAGTCGAAGGTTTCCATGAGCCGCCGCAAGTGTAGCAAGAGTTTCGATGTAGTTTTGAATTTTGAGTTCTGAGTTTTGAATTATAAAAAGCCTGGAACAGGATATCTCTTATGGGCATCATCATACGTTTCTACAATCGAGGTTCGAGGTAACTCAAAATTCAAAACTCAAAACTCAGAACTCAACTCCCACCTCTCCCCTATTTGTTAAGCTAAATAACGTCTATCTTTTCAATTATCAGGAGCCGATTCAGTGGCTATGTTTGGAGAAGACCGCGAGAATTTGCGGTGTTCATTTTGCGGAAAACGTCGGGAACAGGTCGAAAATCTCATTGCCGGGCCGGGTGTATACATCTGCGTCGAGTGCGTTGATTTATGCAACGATATCATCGGGCGCGAAGCGGTTCCCGAAGAAGCACCCGAAAGCAAGGAACGGCTGGCGGCATTGCCCAAGCCGAAAGAGATTTATAACGTGCTGCACGATTACGTGATCGGGCAAGAAACCGCCAAGCGTGTGCTTTCGGTAGCGGTTTATAACCATTATAAACGTCTTGCGATGAAGGAAAGCGGTGCGCAAGACGATATCGAGCTGGAAAAATCCAATATCCTGCTGATTGGCCCCACCGGTAGCGGCAAGACTCTGCTCGCCAAAACCCTGGCGCGCATTCTGGATGTGCCCTTCACCATCGCCGACGCCACTTCGCTGACCGAAGCCGGTTACGTGGGCGAAGACGTGGAAAGCATTCTGCTCAAGCTGTACCAGGCAGCCGATGGCGATGTGGAAGCGGCCCAGCGCGGCATCATCTATATCGACGAAATCGACAAGATCACCCGCAAGGCCGAAAACCCCTCCATCACCCGCGACGTTTCGGGCGAGGGTGTGCAGCAGGCGTTGCTCAAAATTCTTGAAGGTACCGTCGCCAACTTCCAGCCCAACGGCGGACGCAAGAACCCGCAGGCCGAATATATCACGATGGATACCTCGGGTATCCTCTTCATTTGCGGCGGCGCGTTTGAAGGACTCGACCAGGTGGTGGAGCGTCGCGTGAGCACCTCTTCCATCGGTTTCCGTAGCACCCCGGCTTCGAAGATTACCGACTCGGTGCAGCGCGCCCAGCTTTTAGGACACGTCACACCCGACGACCTGATGAAGTTCGGTTTCATCCCCGAATTCATCGGGCGCTTGCCGATGCTGGCCACGCTCACTCCGCTGGATGAAGAGGCGATGATTCGCATCCTCACCGAACCGCGCAACGCGCTCACCAAACAGTATCAGAAGATGCTGGGAGCCGATGGCGTGGAACTGATCTTCACTCCCGAAGCGCTCAGCCTCATCGCCCACGAAGCCATGCAGCGCCGCACCGGCGCGCGCGCTTTGCGCTCGATACTGGAAGAAACCATGATGAACGTGATGTTCGACGTGCCTTCACTCAGCGGCATCGCGCAATGCATCATCGAAGAACAGACCATCCGCGATAAACACGACCCCACTTTGATAACGCGCGCCCAACTTCTGGCGCAGTCGCGCGGAGCCAAAGAGCAGGAGGCTAATATAGAAGCCGAACTCCCGGCCATCGAAGCCGCCTGAGCCGTTTGAGTTTTGAATTTTTGATCACTCAAAACTCAAAACTTAAAACTCAAAACTTTTTTATGCCTAAAGCTACTAAAACCAGTCAGCAGATACAGATCCCCGTTTTACCGTTGCGCGGCATCGTGGCCTTCCCCGGCATGATGCTGCCGTTGTTCGTGGGACGCGAAAAATCGGTCAACGCTCTGCAAATCGCCACCGAATCGCGCGAGAACGCGCAGATGATTTTCCTGGTGGCCCAGCGCGATGAGAACATCGAAGACCCCGCCGTAGACGACCTCTATGAGTTCGGCGTCATCGGCGAAGTGATGCAGATTCTCAAGATGCCCGACGGCAACGTGCGCGCCGTCATCGAATGCCGGGGACGCGCCCAGGCCACCCAGTTCATCGAAGAGGAAACCACGCTCGTCGCCAAGGTGAAGAACGTGCGCGAGAAGCGCGTTACAGCTTCGGATAAGAACGCCAAAACCACCGAAGCACTGTCACGCCGCCTCAAGGCCGACTTCGAACAGGCGGTCAACCTCTCCAAGCGCATCCCGCCCGAAGTGTTGCAATCGGCCCAGGGTTTGGAGACGCTCAGCGAACT
>DAITOV010000436.1:0-3701 GCA_036833945.1 Abditibacteriia bacterium | reverse complement strand
AAAATCGCCGTGCAGATGCGTGCTTCGGATATGCACCTGGAACCGCGCGAGGACGGTCTGCTGCCGCGCTATCGCGTCGATGGCCAGTTGCGTGCGGGTGGCCTGATTCCCAAGGAATTGATGCCGCCGATTCTTTCGCGGTTGAAGGTGCTCTGTCATCTTGACATCACCGAGCAACGCATGCCGCAGGATGGCCGTTTCCGTGCCGATATCGGTGGACTGACCTTCGATTTTCGCGTCAGCACTTTGCCGACTATTTACGGTGAGAAAATCGTAATTCGTTTGCTCGACCGCTCTTCGCTGGTGACCGACCTGCGCCAACTGGGTTTTCAGGGCGATACGCGCGATACCTTCCAGGATATGCTCCAGCGTTCGCAGGGTATGATTCTGGTGACCGGCCCCACCGGTTCAGGTAAAACCACCACGCTCTATGCCGCGCTGGCTGCGACGCGTGATGACACCAAGAACGTCATCACCGTCGAAGACCCGGTGGAATATGAGCTTGCTGGCGTGAACCAGACCAACGTTCATCCTGAGATCGGACTCACATTTGCGGCCCAGTTGCGTTCTATTCTGCGCCAGGACCCGGACGTCATTCTGGTTGGCGAAATTCGTGACGGTGAAACGGCCGATATCGCCATTCGCGCTGCTCTGACTGGCCACCTCGTGCTCAGCACGCTCCACACCAACTCGGCGGTGGCGGCGGTGACGCGTTTGCAGGATATGGACATCGCTCCGTTTCTCATTGCCTCCAGCTTGTCGGGCGTGGTGGCGCAGCGGCTGGTGCGCATGATTTGCCGGAGCTGCCGTGCGCGCATGAGCGAAGACGATCCTGAATATGAAGCCTGGGTTTCGCGCCTCAACCTGGAGCCAGGCTTTCCGCTTTATCACGGTGAAGGCTGCGAAGAATGTAACGATCGTGGCACGCGTGGTCGTTTAGCTATTATCGAACTGCTGCCGGTGGAGCGTGAAATTCGCCGTGCCATCATGAGTAAAGCCAGTTCTATGGATCTGCGCGATATCGCCATTGCCAACGGCATGCGCACCCTGTGGCAGGATGGTTTGAGCAAGCTCCGCCAGGGGCTGACCACTCCCGATGAAATCGCCCGTGTGTTGCTGGGCACTGAAGAAGGCATTGACGAAGAATCACCCGCCACCGCAGGCGTAGGAGGCCCGGCTCATTAAAGGCGATTCCCGGTCAACTCATAACTCTTCTCCGGCCTTTTGGGCGGCCTATGCGCCTGTCACCATAGGGCTGCGCGGAGTGCTGCGCCTGCTGGCCCCGCGCTGGAAAGTGACGGGACGCAAAAACGTGCCGGTGCGTGGCCCAGTGCTGCTGGCTCCCAACCACATCGCCGATTGCGACCCGCCTTTTGTGGGGCTGTCACTGCATCGCCCTTTGTGGTTCATGGCCAAGAGCGAGCTCTTTGAAATTCCGGTGTTGGGTTCGCTCATCGATTTTGCCCAGGCTTTTCCCGTGGAGCGTGGTGTGCCCGACCGGGCTGCACTCAAGCGTGCCGAGCAGTTGCTCAAAGGCGGGCAGGCGGTAGTGGTTTTCCCGGAAGGCCAGTTGTCGCAAAGTGGCGAGCTTCAGCCGTTGCTGCCAGGCGTGGCATTGTTGGCGCTACGCGCCAGGGTGCCGGTGATTCCCGTTGGTATTTACGGGACGAACGTGGTGCTGCCTTATGGTAAGGTGGTTCCCAAGCCGACGATGGCCCCGCTGCATATTCACTTCGGTAAACCGCTTACTTTTGACGATTTGGAAGGGCTTTCATCACGCGAACAGCGCGCGCAGTGTGTGGAGCGGTTGGGAAAGGCGTTGCGTGAGGCAATAGACGTAGCACGGTGCGAATACTGAAAGGCAAGTTATACCATTTTTGTAAAATAACCTCCTCTTACGTCAGGTAGGTAGTAGATGGTAGATAGCAGATAGCATACAGGAAGGCAACCGGACATCAATGCCAAGCCTCTTTTTAATCTGTCGTTAATTGCGAAAACTTGCGACGAAGTTTGCGTAGCCGAAGGCTTTGCGTGCTATGGAACGGTGACGGATTAGGATTTTAATTTGCAGGATTGGTATTAGAAGTCGGAAGGCAGAATGAGAGGGAACCGGGAGCTACAGAGTAAAACTCGTTTTCCCCGCACAATTCGCGAGCACCAGTGTCTCGTGCCCAGTTCCCTTTTCTGCCTTCTGCATTCCTTATCTTCATTCCAACCGCTTTAATCGGAACAACAACTGCTGAATCGCTTCCTGCGCGTCGTCGATAATCGATTGTGAGAACGTTTCGGGGAATAGTTTTTCCCGCACATCTTCCATGTGTTGGTAATAATCTTCAATATATTTGATGTATTCCTTGGGCCGCGTGGTTTCGGGGATGACGATATCCAGCGTGCCACGCAGGGCGAAGCTGGTTTCCACTAACCGGTCAGTGATATCGGTTAGCGAGACGATGGCCTGGTCGAGCGAGATGTGGGCTTCGTAGCTGCCTTTACCGGTGATCGACCAATGAATAAGCTTTAGGGCATTGCGGAAGGCGAATAGCTCTCCCAAAAAGGCGGCTTCTCCAGTTTTACTCGGCTTGTTGTTTGGCATATTTCCTCCAGTGATGTTTGAGAACAGCTGTATTAATTATCTGTGTATAAGTCCGGGTTTACAATTTTTTGAGCGCAGAGCCTTTATGCGCTGCGATGTGATCGGTTGTGCTGCTTTTTATTTCATATTGCGGATCGTCTTTGGTGGCGCGATGGGTGTGCCCTTTGTAATCGAAATCGCTGGTGTGAACCTTAATAATCGTTCCCGATACATGGCCTGCTTCCGAGTTCCAACTGACACTGTCGCCCACTTTAAACTTGGCCGGCATTATTCCTCCTTTTGGTTGAACAGATTATAAACTTGGTTTTCGCCGGAATAAAAAACGCGTTGATTCTCGATGCGTGCCGGTGATGTGTAGGGGTGCTCTTCGGCTTTGCCAGCGGCCATGATATGCTGCACCGTCCAGCCTTTTGCCTTCAAGTAATCGGAGACGAGCGCCCTATGACAGCGCCACCACACGGCTTCCGCGCACATATAGGCTGTTGTTTTTTCTAAGGCTATTGCTTCCAGCTTTGCGACGGCATTTTTAAACTCTGCTGTTTCCATGTAATCGGCATAACCTCGAAAGGAACTATTGCGCCAACGATCGTTTTTTGAATGAGGTTGCATCTTCCGCCTTCCGCCCAACGCTTCCAGGTGAATGTAATTTATTCCGGCTTTTTGGAGCGATAATGCTAAAATTTCTTGATTAAAAGCGGGGTATTTCCGCGAACCGGGAAAACGCCTGATATCGACCAGTGCCCTGATATCGAATGACTGCAGCATGGCAATGAAGTCATCCGCGCTATGGGTGGAGTGCCCCACTGTGTAGACGTTTAGTTTTTCTGAGATTTGCATGTTGAAATGCCTCTTGTAGCAAGTTCAAACAGCCAAAGACGTGCCAGAGGCTGGAGCGGATAATCAAAAAGCGGAGCCTCGGGGAAGAGGCTCCGCTTTAGGGAATCGATTTTTGCTCTTACGGTGTCGGATTGAAGGTAGGGCTGTTGGCCGAAGTGCTGCCCGGTGTCACGGCGTTATGGACCCATAGGTACCGTTCAACCTAAAAATAGATTGCGATTGTAGTTGGCGAAGCCGCTTTTCCATACTAACTTTTATCGATGTTAAACAG
>DAITOV010000435.1:0-3735 GCA_036833945.1 Abditibacteriia bacterium | reverse complement strand
CGCTCAGTGAAGCCCTGGACGAACGCCTCAAGAAAAATCCCAATCACGAGCGTGTCTGGTAGCTTGCACGCCATGTGCGATTGTGGTTAAAGTCTGTTAAGCGATATAGAAGGAAGCAAAACGCTTAGTTTTGCTTCCTCTTTTTATTGATTTTCACATGAATACTCCCAATCTCCTCTGTTATTACAATCCCGCACTCATCCCCTCGACAGACCGTGTTATCGATGTTGACCTTTGCGTTTACGGCGGCAATGCTGCCGGTTGCATCACCGCAATCCAGGCCCGCAAATTAGGCCTGAGCGTTATTCTGCTTGAATCCGGCGGCCACGTCGGTGGTCTGACCGCTGGTGGATTATCGCTGACCGATCACGGACGCAAATACGTTATCGGTGGCCTGTCCTACGAGTTTTATCAGCGTTGCGGCGCGCATTACGGCGTGGATGAAGAATGGTATTTCGAACCCAAGGTAGCCGAAAAAGTATTGCTCGATTGGCTTGAAGAAGCCGGAGTGGAAGTTATCTTCCGCCAGTTCCTTTCCAAGACCCACAAAGAAGGCGGCCGCATTACCGACATCGAACTCGAAGGCGGTTTGAAGGTGAATGCCAAATATTTCGTGGACTGTTCCCACGAAGGCGACCTCATGGCCCAGGCCGGTGTGTCCTATCATGTGGGCCGCGAAGATAACTCCGTCTATGGCGAAACCCTCAACGGCGCGCATGATCGCCATCATCACCAATTCGATTTTCCCGTCTCGCCGTATGTCGTCGAAAACGATCCTTCCAGCGGACTGCTGCCCGGCATTGAAGAGAGCGAGTATGTCATGGGCAAGGGCGATGACCGTGTGCAGGCCTATAACTTCCGTATGTGCCTCTCCAAGGACCCCAACAACCAGATTCCGTTCGAAAAGCCGGAAGGTTACAATCCGGCGGAGTATGAACTGTTGGCCCGCGTTATACGCGGCGGTTGGGACGGTTATCTGCGCAAATACGATCCGATTCGCGGTGACAAATGCGATATGAACAACTCGGGTGCGCTTTCTACCGATTTCATCGGGCGCAACTTCGATTACCCCGAAGGCGATTATGCCACCCGTGAACGCATCTTCCAGGAGCATGTGACCTACCAGAAAGGGTTGATGTGGTTCCGCTGCAACGATGAGCGTGTGCCGGAGAATGTGAAAGAAATTTGGCGTCAGTGGCAGTTGCCCGCCGATGAGTTTCCGGATTGCGGTGGTTGGCCGCATCAACTCTACGTGCGTGAATCGCGCCGTATGGTTTCCGATTACATCATCACCGAAGCCGATTGCCGTGGTGAGCGTGCGTGTGACGATCCGGTGGGTATGGGCAGCTACACGCTCGATTCCCATAACTGCCGCCGTTATGTGAAATATGAAGACGGTGTGGCGCAGGTGCGCAACGAAGGTGACGTGCAGGTGAGAACGCCCCCTTACAAGATTTCGCGCCGTTCGATTTTGCCGCGTAAAGCCGAATGTGAAAACTTGGGCGTTGTCTACTGCACGGCGGCTTCGCATATCGCTTACGGTTCACTGCGCATGGAACCGGTATTCATGCTTTTGGGACAGAGCGCCGCCACTATCGTAGCTTTGGCGGCTCAAAGTGGAGCGGCCTTGCAAGATGTGCCGTATAGCGAAATCCGCCCGGCGCTGGAACGCGATGGTCAGGTGCTGGAAGTGCCCGCAGAACACCGCGAAGCATAAAAAGTAGTCGTTAGATTGGGGAGATCCGAATGAACTATGTGAATCTGGGTCGCACGGGCGCAAAGGTATCGCCGCTTTGTTTGGGTTGTATGAATTTTGGTGGAGCTACGCAAGAAGACGACTCCATTAAAATTATTCACCGCGCGTTGGATGCCGGTATCAACTTTCTCGATACAGCCGATGTCTACTCGCGTGGCGTCAGCGAAACTATCGTTGGCAAGGCGCTTAAGAAAAAGCGCGATGGCGTTTTCCTGGCGACCAAGGTACATGGGAAGATGGGCGACGATCCCAACTTGCAGGGCAACTCGCGTCGCCACATCATTCAGGGCTGTGAAGACAGCCTGCGCCGTTTGAATGTGGAGACCATCGACCTGTACCAGATTCACCGTCCTCAATCGGATATCCCCATCGATGAAACCCTGCGCGCGCTTGACGACCTGGTGCGTTCGGGGAAGGTGCGCTATATCGGCACCAGCACCTATGCCGCCTGGCAAGTGGTCGAGAGCCTGTGGCAGAGTGAAAAGCTCGGCCTGAACCGTTTTGTAACTGAACAGCCTCCTTATCATATCCTCGATAGACGGGTAGAGCGGGAACTGTTTCCCGTTGCTCAAACCTACGGTCTGGGGATCATTCCCTGGAGTCCGCTGGCCGGTGGCTTGTTGACCGGAAAATACGCCGCCGATAAGAAGGCTCCTAAAAACTCGCGTTACAAGGAAGGCAAGTTCCGCAGTGGCGAAGAGATTCCCGAGGGCGTTTGGAATATTATCGACGGTGTGCGCGAGTTAGCTGATTCGAAAGGCTGTGCGATGGATGCTTTTGCCCTGGCCTGGTGTCTGAGCAATCCGGCAGTCACCAGTCCTATTATAGGCCCACGCACCATGCAGCAATTGGAAGACAACCTCAAGGCGCTTGAAGTGGAAATCACCGAGGAAGATAAGGCGCGCGTTGATGAATTGGTGAAACCCGGCACGCATGCTGTGAGCTACTATGACGCCGATTTCGGTCCGTCGCAGTTCCGTTAAGCAGCAAAGAAGTTTTTAGCGTCTGAATAACGGCGTCACTCCTCCCCAATATATTTCGTGGGGAGGAGCTTTGTTTTATTGCGGGGGGCTTTTTAGAAGGCGTAATAGTAGTCTGTAAAATAATTAGTTATCCCATTGCAAGCGGGAGTCCATCATGAAGAACCGCGCGCGTGAGCGAGTCGGGTATGGACAAGCATCGTGCTAAGCCAAATACAGTCTTAGAATAAGCAAGAAGCCCGAGGATACCCGGCTTGCTCACGCGCGCGGTTCTTCAGGCAACCCACAGCTACAAAAATTACTTTACAGATTAATAGACCATTCCGTGAAAGAATAGACACTGGCATTCAAAATGCTAAACCGTTCGAACATAATTTTTGTGCCAAATATTGTGTAATGACTAAACCGCTCGACGCCATCATCCTTCGCTATCTCGGCTATGCGTTTCTTTTTTGTTTCGTCGCGTATCTGTTATTTCTGGTGCGCGGGGCGCTGCCTATCTTCATTATCGCCGCAGTGTTGGCCTATGTCCTCGAACCGGTTCTTAAACGGCTCGAGCGCAGGGGATATTCACGTGGCGGAGCAGTGGGGTTTGTCTTCCTGATCTTCCTGCTGGTGTTTGTGCTGGTTGTGGTTCTTCTGGCCAATGCCTGGCAGCAGGTTCAGGCGCTGGCGCAGAACCTGCCGCAATATCAGCAGCAGGCGATTCAATTAACGCAGAACGTTCAGCATAAGCTCGACGAATTGCATTTGCCTCCCAATGTGAAGGAAGCCATCCTGGCTGGCGTGGCCGATTTTCAAGCCAAGGCTCCTGCCGAAGTCGCTGCGAAAATTCAGGGTGGTGTCGGCACGGTGCTCTCCAGTATTGGGCTGGTATTGATCGTGTTGGTCATCTTGCCTATTGTCACGCTGTGGTTCATGTTGGAGATGAATCCCATCCGGGCACGGTTGTTCATGTTGGTGCCTTCCCAGTATCGACGCGATGTGAGTGCCATCACA
>DAITOV010000434.1:0-3758 GCA_036833945.1 Abditibacteriia bacterium | reverse complement strand
ATATCGACGGACTCAATATCATTAACCCCTACGATGGCCCCAATACCGATGCCCTCGATATCGATTGCTGCCGCAACGTGCGCATCGTGAATTGCCACATCCAGGCCGGCGACGATTGCATCGCGGTGAAAAGCGACACGAAGCTGCTCAAGGACATTCGCCCCTGCGAAAACATCATGGCCGAAAACTGCACTCTCAGCTCCTCAGCCTGCGCCATTCGCCTGGGCTACGAAGGCGACGCCCCCATTCGTAACTGCAGCTTCAACAACATCACCATCTACGATACCGATATCGGCATCGACGTGGTGAGCATCATTCCTGCGGCAGCCTACTGCGTCATTGAAGAAGGAACGCCCATCGAAGACATCATCTTCAGCAATATCGTGATGCGCAATGTCAGGCGTCCCATCTTTATCTGGCTGGGCAACGATACCCAAAATGAACTCATCGGTAGCGTGAAGAACGTCCTGCTCAGCAATATCATCGCCTATGCGCAGAACGGTAGCTTCATCGGTGGCTGTGCGGAAAAGCCCATCGAATCGGTGCGACTGCAGAATGTAAAGCTGACGATCGAAGGCAACATGGACGAGCCTACACCCCAGCGCCCCAACGTTTGGGGGCGGGCACGCACTCCTTACGCCCTGTGGTGCAGCGAGGTTGACGACCTGGTGCTCAATGATATCTCCATCGACTGGCGAGCAGCGCAAGGCCAGTGGCACCACCAGATTTATTGCGAAAAAGTCGCCGATCTACGCATGGACAGCTTCGATAGCCGGGGCTTTCATACCGTTTCCGAGCAGCCCTCCATTCGCTTGAGCGATGTGCAGCAGACTTTCATCCGCGGCAGCCTGGCAGAAAAAGGCACCCGTACATTCTTGGCAGTGGATGGCGATAAGAGTGAATCGGTCACGCTTCTGGGGAACGACTTGCATCATGCTCAGGAGGCATTCGTAGTGGAAGGTATCGCCGAAGATGTTGTTTGGGTGCAGGGTAATCGTTTGAAATAAAACGGTTCCGCTGATTGGCGCGCCAGATAGCAACACGGACCAGGCGAATTATATCGCCTGGCCCGTACCAATGATGTTTTTATCGTATCCATGCAGGTGGATACTCAGCCGAAGGCTCTCCTGCCGCGAATTTATTCGCTGGAACAAAAGACCAACGCTTACTTCGCCTTCCACTCCCGCCAACGAGCCGCCAATTCTTTCTCGTTCTCCGACCACCACTTGGCATCGACTACAAAGCTTTGATCCCAGTTATCGGCATAGGTCGGGAGTTGCTTGCTGATTTCTTCGGGCAATTGCTTCAGCGCTTCCTGGTTGGCCGGGCCATACCCTACAATTTTGCTCTGCTGGGCCATTGCCTTAGCCTGGGAAGCCTGTTCGATGAATTGCGAAGCAGCAGCCACGTTGGCCGAGCCGCGTGGAATGACCCAGTAATTCAACTCCAACGCCGCATCGCTCCAGGTGGAGCCAACCTCTTGCTGGGCTTGCTTGGAGGCGTAAATACGCCCGCTCCATACCGATGCCAGAACAACTTTCTTCGAGGAGAGCAACTGCAGCGGCTCGACGCCACTCTTCCACCAAACCGCGACATGAGGCTTGATGTCATCGAGCTTGGCAAAGGCGCGTTCGACATCGAGCGGATAGAGCTTATCTTTGGCAACGCCATCGGCCAGCAGGGCAAATTCGAGGTTGCCGCGCGGGTTGTCATACAATGAACGCGCGCCGGGAAACTTCTTGGTGTCCCAGAAATCTTTCCAGTTTTGAGGAGCTTCCTTCGGGAATGCCGCTTTGGAATAGGCCAGGACAGTTCCCCAATAGACACTGGCCACGCCATCGGCATTGACGGTGCCTTCGGGAAAACCTTCCTGGTTGGGCTTGGTTTGCAGTTCGGCAAACAAACCGTCTTTGTGCCCCTGGGCATACTGACTCGCCGTGACATCCACCACGTCCCAGGTCACTTTACCCGAATCGACCATCGCCTTGAACTTGTCGAACTCGGCCTCCCAGATCACGGAGTTCACATTGATTCCGGTCTGACGGGTAAAAGGCTTGCCATAGGCTTCTTTATGGGAATTCTGGTAGGCACCGCCGCCATAGGAAACCACTGTTATCTCTGTAGTTTGCGCTGTCTCGTCTGGTTTGTTGTTACTGCAAGAGCTCAAAAGCATTGCACTTGCCATGACGGCGAGTGCGCCACACAATAACCGTCCCTGCTTAATTTTTAGAGACTGCATCCGAAATTTACGCATATTTTCCCCTCTCTCAAAGGATGTTGAAATGACCAAAACGACATTGCTGTGGGATATTGTCTGAATGCATAATCTCGCATTCAAAAAACGGATTTTTATCATACCATTTTTGCATTCAATTCTGAAATCCAATCACAAAATTAAATAGCGGAGCCAGTCTATCCTGGCTCCGCTATTTTTATTGTGCATCACGCACTCATTTCGACTCAAATCAACTCGCCTTTGGCTGTCGTCTCATCCCGCTCAAACCAATTATAAAGCGTGGGCAACACGAACAGCGTCAGCAACGTGCTGGTAAGCAAACCACCAATTACCACTGTCGCCAGCGGCCTTTGCACTTCGGCACCGGCCCCGTGGCCCAGAGCCATGGGCAAAAAGCCGATGCTAGCCACTGCCGCCGTCATCAGCACCGGGCGCAAACGCAGCAAACACCCTTGAATCACCGATTCCTGGAGAGATTTCCCTTGCTGGCGCAGCTCGTTGATGAACGTCACCAGCACCACGCCGTTGAGCACCGCCACGCCAAACAGAGCAATAAAACCGATGCCTGCCGACATGGAAAATGGCATGCCCCGGAACCACAGTGCCAAAACGCCGCCGGTGATGGCGAAAGGAATGCCGGTGAACACCAACGCCGCCTGTTTGGCCGAGTTGAAAGTGGTGAAGAGCAACAAAAAGAGGAGCGCGAAGGTGATGGGCACTACAATCATCAAGCGGGCACGACCCGACTGTAGCTTCTCGTAAGTTCCACCATATTCGACATAATAACCCGTGGGCAGCTTCACCCCGGCATCAATGGCTTTTTTGACGTCCTCCACGAACGAGCCAAGGTCGCGTCCGCGCACATTCGACTGGATTACAACACGGCGCTGGCCGTTCTCGCGGCTGATTTGCACCGGGCCTTCGATGCTTTCGATGCGCGCCAACTGGGCCAGCGGCACAGCCGCCCCGCCAGGCGCAGGCACCGTGATGCGCCCGATGGCTTCGGGGTTATCGCGATATTGTTCATCGAGACGCACGACGAGATCAAATCTTTTGTTGCCTTGAATGATCTCCCCGGCTTCACTGCCGCCGACGGCGGTTTCGATGACGTTTTGCACATCGGCCACATTGATGCCGTGACGGGCAATCGCTTCCCTGTCCAGCACGATGTTGAGCACCGGCAAGCCTTCGGTAGTTTCCACCGAAACATCGGCGTTGCCGGGCACAGTGCGCAATACCTTGCCGATTTCGGCGCCCTTGGCGGCCAGCACCGCCAGATCGTCGCCATAGAGCTTGATGCCCAGTTCCGAGCGGATGCCCACGCCTTCGATCAGCTCGTTCATGCGCATCTGGATGGGCTGGGTGAAAGTCGCGCCCACGCCGGGAATTTTGGAAACCACTTTCGACATCGCTTCAACCAGCTCCTCCTTGGAATCGGCTTTTTTCCAATCTTCCATCGGCTTGAGGGAAATCAGCATATCGTGCTGGGCCACCGTCATGGGGTCGGTCGCCACTTCGGCGC
>DAITOV010000433.1:0-3766 GCA_036833945.1 Abditibacteriia bacterium | reverse complement strand
ATGCAAACCTGGATGGCGCGTAACCGCTATTTGCCCTATGGCGAAGTATTGCCCAGCGCCGGTGACGGCTCCATCATGCGTCCGTTTGAGAAGTGGGAAAACCGTACCATCAACGGCAAGGAAACCCGCGTTAATCTTCTTTTTGAAGAGCAGCCCGAACTCTTCGCGCTTAATAAAGACGGTTCACGCAACAAAGACTATGTCTGCTTGAGCAACCCGGCGGTTCTCGATCGGGTCAGCGATTTCGCTTTCGCCTATTTTGAAAAGAACCCCAACGAAATTGCCTATGGCATTTCACCGCCTGACGGCGCGCCGACATGCGAATGCCCCGATTGCCTGGCTGCCAATCAGAACTTCATGCAGAAAGACCCGTCTGATCCAAAGATTCAGGATATCAGCGGTGGCTTCTACAAATTCCTGAACCAGGTCGCCGAGCGAGTTGAAAAGAAATATCCCACCAAGCTGGTTTCGACACTGGCCTACTCCGGCCGCATTCGTCCGCCCGAGAACCTCACGCTGCACAAGAATATCACTGTGCGCACGGCCTTGCTGGCCCATTCGCGCCATCACCGCTACGACCAACCCATCACCTGGCAAACCAAAGAACGCGTTCAATATTACAAGCGCTGGTCGGAGATGGTCGATCTGCTGGTAGAACGTGAATACTACCCCGTCTTCCAGTTCAATGTACACGTGCCCCAGCCGATGCACCACGCTTCAGTAGCTAATATTCGCATGCTCAAACAGATGAACTTCAAGGGCATGGAGTGGGAAGGCCGCGCTTCCTTCTTCGCCGAAGGGGCCACCAACTACATTCGCGGCCAACTGCTGTGGAACACCGAGACCGATGTGGAAGCCCTGTTGCAAGATTACTATACCCGCTTCTACGGCAAAACCGGAAAGACAGTGCGAGCCTTTGACGAAGCTGTTGAAAAGCAACTGACACAAAGTTTGGTCGATCATCACGAGGAAGAACGCATTCCTGAAATCTACACGCATCCGTTCGTGGTTCGTGTGACGGATAGCGTCGGCGATGTGGAAAAACTGGCCGAAAACGAAAGCGCAGCCACCAAGCGCCACGTGAACTACTTCCGCAAGCGAGTCGATCACTTCCGTGGCTACAGCGATATGCGCCACGCCGAAACCCAACTCGACTTCAAGCGTGCTGCGCAAAAGGCGCAGATGTTGATCGATATCGAAAACGAAGTAGATCAGATCAACCACACTTTCATTGATTCCTGGTTAGCCTATTTCGATGCTCGCCCGGTCTACGGTGAACAGGGAGCCAATGGCTCGGCCCAGGGTAAGCTTAAGCAGTATGTAGCCAAACAAAAATTAATCGATGGCACACAGGGCGAACTGGTTGCCGCTCTGCCCGAAACCTGGCAGTTTAAAGCCGACCCGCGCGATGAAGGCGTAGTGTATGAGTGGCACAAAGAAAACATCCGTAACACCGGATGGCGTGCGATGAAAACTACCGCTTCATGGGAAATTCAGGGGATGCAAGACAAAGAGGCGAATGGCTATGACGGCTACGGCTGGTATCGCACCAGTATCGCCATTCCTGAGAAATACAACGGCAAAAAGTTGACTCTTTTCCTGGGTGGCCTCAACAACCAGGCCTGGATTTGGGTTAATAATAAGCTGGTCGCTACCACGCCCTATCACGAATATTGGGCACGCTGGAAATATCAAAGTGAAGTCGATCTCACCGGCCACCTGGAAGCCGGGAAGACGAATCAAATCGCGATTCGTATCTGGAACGACCAAAATGCCGGTGGTTTGTTCAGGCGTAGTTTTATTTATTCACCGAAATAAAAGAGAGGCTGGAGACTTGGGGCTGGAGACTTGGGGCTGGAGGCTGGTAATACCGATTTTATAAAATTAATTGCCTTCTCCGTTCTCTGCGGAAGTTGGGAGACAACGGCCCTATACGCCCACCCGTAGAGACGCGATTTATCGCGTCTGAGCCTCTTACCAAACTCCATGCTTCACAAATTAATAGGCCCAGACGCGATAAATCGCGTCTCTACGACTCGCACTACAATACGACGTCTGCTACGAGGGGAATAAGAGGTTGATTTGCAAGGTCGGCATACCAACTTCCAACCCTTTACCTTTGGCACAATGTTATGAAAAATTCACGAATTACGTTCTCGCTCACTCTTCTCGCGATTTTTACATTTTTTGTCTCGCTAACGCTCGTGCCGGGATGCAGTTTTGCTGCGCCAGCTAACACGAACCCGAAACAAATCGTGCTGAGCCAAAACGGCACGGCTTTGCAGAAAATTGTGACCGGGGCTAATGCCAGTGAGCGCACGCGCAAAGCCGCCGGGATTCTGGCTGATTATCTTTCGCGTATCAGTAATGCAAAATTCACTGTGGAAACCGGCGACGGGACTTCCGGCATCGCAGTCGGGCTTGCAAGCGACTTCCCTACCCTCAAGTTCCAAGAGCTTTTCGCTCCTCAAGACACCTTCCGCAGCGAAGAGTATTTGCTGCGCTCACAGCCGCAGGGCTTACTGCTCATCGGCGCTACTGAAGTCGCGGTAGAGCACGCCGTGTGGGATCTGCTCAATCGCCTGGGATACCGTCAATTCTTCCCCGGGCAAACCTGGGAAGTGGTTCCGCAAAACCCGAACCTCTCCATCGCTGTCGATACCTTTGAAAAGCCCGATTTCCACACCCGCCTTGTCTGGTATGGGCACGGAATGTGGGGCTACAACACCCAGCCTTATGCCGATTGGTGCGCCCGCAACCGCGCGATTCGAGGCTTTAACCTGGCGACTTCCCACTCCTATCAGGCCATTATTCGCCGCAACCCTGAAGTTTTTCAAGCCCACCCGGAATATATAGCTCTGGTCGATGGTAAACGGCAGGGGCACAAATTCTGCCTTTCCAACGCCGAACTGCGCAAATTCGTAGTGGAAAATTACGCACTCCCCTATTTCCGTGAAAACCCCGATGCCGATAGTGTTTCACTGGAACCTTCCGATGGTATCGGCTGGTGTGAATGCGACAAATGCGTTGCTATGGGTTCCATCAGCAACCGTGTCGTGCTGCTGGCTAACGAAGCGGCGGAAGCTATCACCAAAACCTACCCCGGAAAATACGTCGGTATCCTGGCTTACGGACAGCATTGCACACCGCCCACGATCCGTGTTCATCCGCACGTGCTGGTTAAGGTGCAAACCGCCTTCTTACGCGGCGGCCTCACCTTCGATGAAATCGTCGAAGGCTGGAAAGAGCAAGGTGCAACCATTGGCGTAGGCGATTACTACAGTGTCTTCCTTGGCGATCTGTCGCGCCCGGCCGATCAAAAAGGCTCCGATCTCTATGCCATCCGCACCGGCATTCCCAAGTTCCACAGCCAGGGCGCGCGCTTCTTCATGGCCGAATCGAGCGACCTCTGGGGCGCTATCGGTCTGGGCCACTACATCACTTCGCAACTCACCTGGGATACCTCGAAGGCCGAGCAGTTCGATGCCATCATCGACGATTTCCTGACCAAATCCTTCGGCCCGGCAAAAGCGCCGATGAATGAGTTTTTCCATTTGATCTACCGCTTCAATAAAGCCGATAAGCGTCCGCTCATTCGACAGGATATGCTGGCACGCATGTATCGCTACTTAGGCGAAGCCAAGAAATTATCTGGCGGCGACGCCCACATCGATGCCCGCCTCAACGACCTACTGCTCTTCACCCGTTATGAAGAATTGATGCAAAACGTCGAAGCTACCACTGGTGCCAAGCGCCAGCAGGCCGT
>DAITOV010000432.1:0-3793 GCA_036833945.1 Abditibacteriia bacterium | reverse complement strand
CAACGAAATAGAACTTTCCGTCTTTCCACAGCCCGTCATATACCTCCCCGCCACCATCGGCGACCTGGCCGGTATTCTGGGCCAATTGCCGGGCTGCATCATAACGAAACAACGTCTGCCCAAAATTTGGCCCTCCCGTCACTCCGCCTTGAGGATCGGCCGCTAAAAAATGGATCGCAACCGGGCTGGGCTGAGTGGTAATGGTTTGCCAGGAAATTTCCCCGGCCAGGGGCGCAGCGGCAAAGTATTCCTGACCGCGCAACCCGATTACCTGCCCCGTTTGGCTATCTGCTGCGACCATCTCACCGCCCCGCAAGTCTTCGTTCCACACAGGTATCACCTCATTTTTTGGTGAAACCTGATACCAGTGGCCTTTATCCGTGCCCAGCAGCAGTTGATCTTGCGTTGAGGATTTCGCCAGAACTTGCCATTGACTTCCTGAAGGCGGGGCCGGGGAAGTGACCGGAACCATCTTCATTCCTTGAGGTTCGAAACGAAACAGTTGCTTGGCAATGATGGCATAGACACTGCCGTGAGCACTGCGCATCGCTGATGGATAGGCATCGGCGATGAGAGTCTGCTTTCCGGTTTTCACGTCATAAGCAATGATCTGACTTTTAGTCATGCCGGTGGCGCAGATCAGGTAGCCGGTCGCCGCGTCGAAGGCCACGAAACGCAAATACAAATTTTCTTTGGGGCCGATTTGGCCCAGGTTTGAGACCTTGCGCGTTTTGGGTTCGTAGTGGAACAGGTTAGCTCCAGGATAGGAGCCGAAATAGACACTGCCATCCGTGCCTTTGGCGAACTGCCAGGCATATTTGTTATCGGGAACACGAATACTGGATTCGACCCGATATTTTCCACCGCGCGTATCGACTGTCACCAACGAAAGTGGCCACAGCGATTCGAAAAGCAGCTTGCCCGGCTCCACTTCCACAATATCCCAACCACCGGTGCCTGCAGTGAGTGGCACGGTCTGCGACTTACCGTTGCGGTAGTCCAGGAAAACAGCCGCCCCACCTTCACCGGGCGTGTTGCTGTTCATAACGAGCACGGGATGATCCACGCCCGGCGGCTGATAGAGAAGTTTGTTACCAACAGGATTTATTACCCGACACGGCGTGCCCAGCAGCGTTGCGCCATATTCCTGGGCGGTGGGCACCTGCGCCGGTGCGCTCGCACTGCCTGCGCCTAAAATCAGGCTCGTTAAACCCAGCACTCTACCCAGGCGAGACGACAACTCCTGCTTGTGTAATTTCTGCATCAACGCCCATCCCATACCGGCGTGTTGAGTCCATTGTTCCAAAGCACGCTGACTTTTTGCCACTTGGCATGGCCATCCATGTAACCGACGTTGACGCCATCGAGATGGCGGCCGTAGCGCTGGTCGTTGGGCAACGATGCGCAGTTATTACCGGCGGTTTTGCAGAAATTCGCGTTCCAATTACCCAGGTTCGAACCCCCGGCAGCATTTTGGGGCGGATAAACATCCGGCCCCCACTGGCTATCGACAAAGGCCAGCATTTGCGTGGGGTTTTGAATCGCCGATTCCGATAAAAGGGGTGTCCCCGTCGCATAATTTCCGTTGGGATAACCTGCGACCAGGTTATAACCAATGCCGTTACGGATGGGCGGTGATGAGGTCTTGCTAAAACCATCGAAACTGGGACAGATGAAGACCTCTTTGCTTTTAATATAGGAATCGAGAAACCAGGCCGAATCGGGCTTGGTGGCGTAAGGTGCCCAGTACCAGGTGGCGGCACCAACCGCACTTTGTCCGGGCAAAGTAACCCCGGTGGTGTAGCTGCGGGCAAAATATTTCCCGTCGTAATCTTGCACATACATCATGGTGCCGATACCGATTTGCTTGAGATTGCTCAAACAACTGGTGCGCCGGGCATTTTCACGCGCACGAGCAAAAACAGGAAAGAGAATCGCTGCCAGTATAGCTATAATAGCAATGACAACAAGAAGTTCTATCAGGGTAAATGCTTTGCGTTTCATGTTTCTTCCTTTCAATCTGCGGATTGTGTGAGCCACATCATTAAGTATGGACGGAAAATGAGTTGGGATAACGCCGCTATCGTCTGTGCATCAACGGTTTTGCACCTTCTTTTGAGCGGCATCGCGGAGCGCGGAAGGAGATATTCCAAAGTGTTTTTTAAATTGGGCGCGTAGTTGCGTGGGCCGCAGCCCGACATACTGGCAAACAAAGGCAATGGAACAATAGCCTTCGCTGAGCAGCCGGTGCGCTTCGGCCATGCGCTGCTCGACCACATAATCGTTAAATGTTTGCCCGGTTTCGCGCGTGAAGTGTTTGAGAAAAGTATTGCGCGACATGTAAACTTCCTGGGCGACATTGGTGGAAGTCAGGTGATGTCCGAGATGGGTTTTGATATATTGTTGCGCCCGCTCGATGGGAGTCGTTTCATCCACCATCTGGGCTTCAGGTAAAACTCTGACTCCGGCGCGGTGAAAACGACCTTCCTTGACCTCGCGCAAGAACAGTTGCAAGAAAGTTTGCAAACTTAAATGGACAATTTTGGGTGAAGCCGCCGGTAGTTCTTCCAACTCCTGCATCAGTAGCTTAAAGACGTGCACCACTTCCGGGCGATGCAAAGCGCAATAGCCCGAATCGCCTTCTTTCCAGTGGCGGCTGCCTTTCGAGTAGCAGATGGAAGCCGAGACGCTATTGGTGCCGGGCGGAGCAAAAAACCACAACACGGTGCAATGGCCGTGTCCTGTATTCTCGCAGGCAAGATGCGGTCGCTCACCGATAGGGCGGGGCACGTTACTGCGGAAGAGAAGAAAGTGATCCTGTGGACAGTGCACCATATAGTCGCCAATGTGGAAATCGGCCTGTCCTTCCAGGACGAAGATCAGGGTCGGATAACGAAAAAGCGCCTGATCATCATCGGGCCACGATTCGAGAAACGAACCGGCGTTATTAAAAACCCGGCGTCCTCGTTTAGAAGCTTTCTTTCCGGTGCGCGGCTTGGGGGTGGCGCGCACCGCAGCAGGAAGGGCTTGAGCTTCAAATTCCTTCTGCGTCGGGAAAGTCACAGCGACACGATCGAGTCCGAACCATTCACAACACGGAATGACCTGCGATTCGAGAAGCGGAACAAGAACTTCAACGTTCTTGCCGGGGAGAGGGAGTGCCATGTTCAACATTAGTTTAAATCACGTCCACTTACGCGGGAAACGATAAACTTCCTTTTGATATCTGGCCAATCTCATGGAGTTCACCCACACGCTTGCCTCATTACCCGAAGCCATTCGCCAACGCGCGATAGAGCTGGGCTTTGCCGCATGTGGAATCGCTGCCGTCGAGGAAAGTGGCACCCACGAGCACTTCAAACAGTGGCTGGAGAACTCCTACAATGCCGATATGGAGTGGATGGCCCGCGAAGATGCCGTGGAAAAGCGCCGCGATATTCGCCTGGTGTTTCCCAATGCAAAATCGGTGATTTGCGTGGCAATGCACTACCGCACGCAGGAGGAATGGGACGAGCAAACCCACGGCAAAGTGGCCCGCTATGCGCGCGGCACCGACTACCACGAGTTCATGCCCAAACGTTTGCGTGAGCTGCAAACATGGATTCAGGAGCAAGTCCCGTGCGAAGGCCGCGTCTACGTCGATACCGGCCCGCTGTTGGAGCGTGAATGGGCACAGCGCGCCGGGCTGGGCTGGGTCGGTAAGAACACCATGCTGATATCCCGCCAGCTTGGCAGCTATTTTTTGTTAGGCGAGATTATTCTCGGCCTGGAACTCGCCCCCGACCGCCCCCAC